>NZ_JBGKAD010000005.1 GCF_041361345.1 Halobaculum sp. MBLA0147
ATGGATCATCAAGAGGCAGATAACCGTGCCACAGACGTATCAACAGAGAATGCAAGCAATGGCCCGAGCAATCGCCCAACGTACCCCGAGCGCGGTGGTATTGATGTCTTCGACTCGCTACTGGTTCGTCAACCGATTGCTAACGGGCAGATCGAGGCCGTCAGGAAGCTGCTAACAGACTGGGCGACGAATAATGCTGACGGCGATGTCCACACGCTATTGCCGGTTAACAGCGTGACGCTAGTGACGCTGTTTCTCGACAGCGGTGGGTTCGGCTGGACCGACGAGCCTGAACATGACCCACAGCGTGGCGACGCACTGCTGTGGTATATTGAGGTGGTTGATACAGACACCGAGGCATGGATGAAGCCGAACGCAACCATCCGGGCTGCGTCCCCGCTGTTTGAGCGTGGATTGACAGACTTGCTTACGGGTGAGGTGATGATCCACGCTGACGGTTGTGATACCCACCGGTATGTAACCCACCTAACCAACCCCCACCGGCAGACACGGTATGCCGACACCGTCGGGCAGTCGCTTGTCGCACCTATTGCTGGTGACGAATTACCGATACCGATTGTGATCACCTCCCTTGCGTTGAACGCCGGACCCACCAGCACCTTGGTCGCACGAGCCGTTGACTTCGTCAACTGGGTCAAACAGTTCGACCGTGTACAGTCTTGGGCTCGAAATAAAACGGACACAGCTGAAGCGGAGGGGATGTACACCGAATCACTGTTGCTAGAAGCGGTTGGTGGCCGCCAGGTGGTTCACTACTATATGGAGACCGAAGATATGGACCGGCTCTACGAGGCTTTCTACGAGTCCGATGATTGGGAAGCACGATTCTCTGAGTGGCTACTGCGGCGGGTGCTAGAAAATCCTGAGACATTCCTTGAACCACCGCTGAAGACGGATTGCGAGGTACTGCTTCACGCCGTTGATCCTGAACGGCCCTGATTTCTATACCAGTCCAACCCGCAAGGGCTGGTATGCACGCTGCCCGAATCGCACTGGAAATCCCGGCTGAGGATCTTCATCCGATGCATGAGTTCGTCTGCGAATCACCGGCGATTGATCAAGAGACCATCCTTGAACGGGACGCTGGTGGTGGGGTGACGACGCTGTTGCTCCACGTAGCAGGAGACCGCCAACGCTACGAACAGACCATCGACGAGGTCCCTCAGGTTGAGGAGTGGACGACTACTAAGTTTGAGGACGAGGGTTTCTACGTCTATGTCCGAACACAGTTGCGCACCCGCGAGCAGCAGTACCGACAGGCACTGGACCGTGACGCCGTACTTGTAGTGCCACCGGTTGAGCTGCGTTCGGACCGAACCGTCAGGCAGACCATCGTCGGCCAGGGCGATAGTCTCTCTGCGGCTATTGAGGCGCTCCCAGACAACGTTGACATTGAGGTGCTTCGAACTGGTACCTACAACCGTTCACGTGGTGCCCGAGTAAGCAGCCGTCAGCGAGAGGCACTCATCGCAGCGTGGGAGGCCGGCTACTATGAAGTCCCTCGTGAAGGCGATATCGAGGCGGTTGCTGGGGCACTGGACTGTGCCACGTCGACGGCTTCAGACCTGCTCCGACGGGCTGAACGACAAATCGTAGCGGCCACACTGGACAAACGTTTGTGATAACTTCAGGCCCCCACTGCGACCAGACCACGCCTGACAGGGCTCAACGTCTATTGCACGTCTAATAGCGACTGGCTTGGTGTAGATATCATTTTGGAAAATGAAAACATAAATAAAATTTAAGAACTTATTGAAAATAACCATAGTATATATTTGCGTAATATATAATCAAATCTTAATTCTTTTATTGGACAGACGTTCATCCATATGAGTTCTATCGGCGATGTATAGGGCGATATTGGCAATTCCTAGCACGGCGATACCGCTAATCCCCTGTATCCCAATTACTATGTTGGTACCACCGGTGAGTAGTAGTAGTGGTACTGCCGCTACGCTGTTAAGTGTTCCGTGCGCAAGCGATGGACCAATCGTAGACTGTGTCCGGTAACGAAGATATCCAAAGATTGGCGAAAGTGATATTGTGAACAATATCATCAGAAGCATCCCGAGGTATGGGTGGTTAGGGTAGTTGTGGCCTGCAAGTATTAGTGGTGCGTGCCAGAGTCCCCACACAATTCCGACGGCCACTGACCCCTTCCAGAACCCATAGGTATCCAGTTCCGGTTGTAGTAGGCCCCGCCAGCCCACCTCCTCCCCAGCGGCAAATCCGGTGTTAATTACTGCCCCGAAGAGCATTCCCCGGCTGAACAAGACGGCAGTGGCTGCGATCGGTGACCCTGCTGAAATGCCAGACTGCTCAAAGAGTGCGGGCGTAAAAGAGAGATTTATGCCAGGCAAAGAAAGCCCAACAAATATTGTTACCGCGGTGAGCGCTGGCGGCAGTATCCAAGCGACCATGTACCACCGGTTAAGACTGACGGTTAAACCGAGGTTTGATAAGGAATCGCGCATCAATAAATTTGCCCCTACAGCTGCGACTGCTGGGGTAAACATATATACTGGAGTAATAATAACTAGTGGTACATTTAGAACCTGCAAAGCCACGGCTGCAAACCCCATCTGAGGAACCAGCAGCCCGATATATAATATCACTCTAGACCGGTTCATGTCTCTGATACAGTATCAGTCCAGGGTAACTCGGTAGGCTTGTACATCACAATCCATAGGCCCCCAGATACGACCCAAGTGAGCGTTTGCACAACATAAACCAGGCTTTTCGGAGCCACGAGACTTGTTAGTGCTGAATCGATCACGCCAAGGAGTAGACAGACCGGAACTACAATCCTGAACTCAAATAGGTTAGCTCTCTCAAGAACAATTGCTGCTATAGATCCGACAACAATAAGGATGAATAATTCACTTAATGGGCCGACAACAACACTCATCCAGTACAGTGCCTCGGCAGACACTGGTAGTGACTGTGCCTGTCCCGTTTCTCGAAGAGTAGTGTCTATCGTCGCAATCACTTCAGACCGACCAAGTAGAGTTGTTACTAAGACGAACGTTGACCACGGGATTCCAGCGACTGCTGCACCACGAGCACCGGCGTCACCAGGCTTGTCAACGATATTGACCGGGAGCGCGGAGTAGAGACGTGTTGATACCATCGCTAGAGAAGACTATCACTCCAAGCGGACCGCAGTCCCATATGCCAGCATCTCTGCCGATGAACGTGCGACTGCTGATGTATCAAATCGGACGTTGACGACGGCGTCAGCATCCATTTCTATTGCCTGAACCTTCATCCGCTCTAGCGATTCGTCACGTGCTTCTGACATTAGGTTGGAGTACGACTTTAGTTCACCACCAAACAAGTTCCGCAGCTGTTGTGTAATGTCTCTTCCAACATTTCGTGCCCTGACCGTATTACCCTTTGCAACACCAAGCGTACGCTCTATGCTTTCACCTGGAACTGTCGCCATTGTGGTCGTATACATATCCACTTGATCCGACATCTATACACCGTGACATACACTACTAATATAAATAGGTGATGTGCTGTCTCTCCAACAGATACCTTGGCAGGGCACTGACATCTCCCTCCGCGTTCACACGGAGGAATCCTGAGCGTTGGAGATTTCAGGTCTACAGTCTCGCAAAGCATCCTGACGGTGAGAATCTATCAGAATGGTTTGCGGTCTTAAACGGATGAGACTGTTGGGAGTGCCAAGCTCCCGGTACTCCTATCCTCTGTCATATATGGAATTCCAGAGTTGTTTTTTGCTCAGGGAAGTTCAGCAGACCTCACCGGACTCAGAGTTGCTTTCGTGGTGCGTACAGCAGTCAGCTCCGCGTCAACTCTGTGAGAATCAGGCGGTCATCGACTGGTTCCGATTATAAACTGTCTTTTGCTAGTGTCACAGCGTGGCGAGCGGAGAGCAGACCGGCGAGGCTCGCGGTGACGCTGGCGACGGAGTAAATGAACACTCAGACGCTCGGTGAGCCGGATCACTGTTGGTTGAGATACCGGCCGACGTGTCGCATGACCTTTCCTTCCGCACGCGAGAGGTGTTCCCAAGCGGTCGTCTCGGCAACCCCGAGTACGTCCGCCACATCCGCAATCGCTCCGTCGCCGTCATATCCGTAGTAGTCAATCGCGATGGCGGCCGCGAGTGCGTCGCGCTGTCTCGTCGTTAGTTCACCGAGCATCTGGTCAACATGGAGCTGACCAGGCGACGATAGCTCACTCATCTCAACATTCGATACCAGTTCCACGTCGTTTCCTCCCGCTCGGAGATGATCCATCACCTGCGACAGTTCGTTGGGGTCCTCCAGGTAGATGGTCCACCGCTCCCACCCAGCGCTGATTGTCGTCCCGACCTTGTAGTGAACACCTAACTCCCTCAGCAACTCCGAGATGCTGTCCCACGTCGTCACGTCGTAAACGAAGATCACGTACACCTGGTTGCGAGACAGTGGTGACAGCGGTTCTGCGGTGATGATGGACTCGGTCTCCCGAAACTCCGACACGAACGCCCTGATCTTGTCCGGGTCTCCCTGGAGTTCGATGATCCGCTTGCGCCGGTCGCCGCTACCGGTCATTGACGAGACGGACCGGAGTGTCACGCTCGGGAAGGCTGCCGACACATCCGACTCCGGCTCACCGTAGTGTCGGATCCGGAGGGTGACCTGTCGCATCTGTGTCGGCGTCTCACCGGCCACATCGTCTGTTGTCTTGTCGTCTCGTGTCACTGCGAATCACCGTATGGAGGTGACATTCATACCCCGAAATAATTTGGTGTATCTTTCACCTGTGTGTGACAGCTTGTAACGTATGGCATGACAGCGGATGACGACTTCGACAGCGAAAAACTGAGCGGCCCGCGTGTGAGCAGGCGGACGGCAGCCGGACTGCTGGCTGCGGCCGGCATGGGCGGTCTGGCCGGCTGTGCTAGCGGTGGCGACAGCTCCGGAGGTACAGACACGCCGACAGACGGCGAGAGTGAACAGACAGAGTCGACGCCGACACCGGAGAACAAGACCGGTGGTCGGCTCCAGGCGGCATGGTTCACCGGCTCGATCGAAGAGTTGGATCCACCGTACATCAGTGTCGGTCAGTACTTCCAGTTGGCGTCGAACGTGTTCAGCGGGCTGACGACGCTTGACGACGACTTGAGCATCGTCGGCGACCTAGCGACGGACTGGACGGTCTCCGACGACGGGACCCAGTACACGTTCCAGCTTCGTGACGACGTGACGTTCCACAACGGGGCGGAGTTCTCGGCTGCAGACGTGGAGTACACCATCCGCCGGACCATCGAAGAGGAAGCACCGGCGGCCTCGAAGCTGAGTTCACTCCAGCCGCTCGACGAGGGCGGTGTCGAGGTGCTGGGTGACTACGAGGTCCGGCTGAACCTCACAGACCCGAACGCGGTGTTGCTCGTGTACCTCACCCGTGGTCCAGGCCGCGCCGCGACCATCGTGAGCCAGGAGGCAATCGAGGAGATGGGGTCCGATCAGTACTCCGTCACGCCCGTCGGTACTGGTCCGTTCCAGGTCAGCGGTCACGAGGTTGGGTCGAGTGTCACGCTGGACGCTTACGACGACTACTTCGAAACGGACGATGATGGGGTGCAGCTCCCGTACCTCGACGGGATTGATGTTCAGCCCATCGCCGAGCCAGCGTCACTGGTGAATGCGCTGCGTGCCGGTGACGTGCAGTTCTCGAACCTCGTCCCGCTCCAGAATCTGAACCAGATCGAACAGGACGGGTCCACCTCGATCAGCCGTGCGCCTGGGATCAACTGGCTCGGCGTCGCTATGAACCAGAATCGTGAGCCGTTCGGTTCGAAGAAGGCCAGACGCGGCATCGCCAAGAGCATTGACAGCGAACGATTCGTTGAAACGGCGTTCTTCGGTAACGCGCTGCCGGATGTGGGCGTGATCTCGAAAGGGACCCGCTGGGCGTGGCGGGAGGACAAACCACAAGATCAGGCGTACGCTCCTGAGGAGGGGAAACAGCTGATCGAGGAGGCGGGTGCCGATGGCGCCAGCTTCGCTATCTTGGCGAACTCTGGGAACCTCCGACAGGCGAAGGCGATCAGGCAACAGCTCACCGAGGCCGGGTTCGACGTGGAGATTGACCAGGTTACCTCCTCCACGTACTGGGACCGCTACGCTGACCTTGACTACGACGTGACGATCTCCGGGAGTGTCGTTGATCCAGACCCCGAGCAGGGGCTGTGGAACTTCTACCGGCTCCCCGACGAGGGTGGCGTGTGGAACTGGGTAAACTACCAGAGCGAGGAGGTCCACGAAATGCTCGCAGAACAGCGTCAGACCACGGATCGCGAGGAGCGAACGCAGGTTCTCCACGACATCGAGGACCAGCTTATCGAGGACGCTCCGCACGCCTACCTTTCCCACGAGGACGACATCGCTGGCATCCGCAGCGAGGTCGGTGGGTTCACGCACACCCCCGGACTCCGGAACTTCCACAGGGTGTTCCTCAAGGAGTAGCGTATGTGGCGATACCTCACGAAGCGCGTCGCGCACGCTCTCTTCGTGATGTGGCTAGTGGCGACGACGGTGTTCTTTGGGTTGCGTGCTGTCCCCGGGGGGCCGGTCCGTGCGATGCTCGGTCAAGAGGCGACACCCGAAGCCGTCGCGGCTCTCCGGAGGGAACTCGGTCTCAACCGTCCGCTCCCGATCCAGTACGTCGACTGGATGACGGATTTGCTCGTCGGCCAATTCGGAACGAGCATTACGTCTAGCGAACAGGTGGCGACACTCGTCGCACAAGCGCTGCCGAAGACGCTGTCGATCGCGGCTTTTGGGGTCGTGTTGGGACTGCTCGTGGCGATTCCAGCCGGCGTCGTCGGTGCCACGCGCCGCAACGAGCCGGCCGACTACGCGGCGACGCTCGCGGCGTTCCTTGGAATCTCGATGCCGGCGTTCTTCGTTGGCATCCTGCTAGCGATCGTCTTCGGAGTCTGGCTCGGCTGGTTCCCGACGGTCGGCTACACCCCGTTGTCGGAGGGAATCGTCGCGTGGCTCAAGAGCATCGTGCTCCCCGGTGTCGCCGTCGGCCTCCCGTACGCCGCCGGGGTGACTCGGATGATGCGGTCGTCGCTGATCGAGACTCTGAACGCACAGTATATGCGGACGGCTCGAGCGAAGGGTGTCGGGAGCACTGTGCGACTGTACAAGCACGCGCTTCAGAACGCGCTCATGCCGGTCGTGACCATCGCCGGCATCCAACTGGCCCTCGTCCTCGGCGGTACCGTCACCGTCGAGATCGTCTTCGGCGTAAAGGGGGTCGGCCGGCTGTTGGTCAACTCGATTCTCGAACGAAACTACCCGGTGACGCAGGTGGCGATCCTGCTCGTCTCCGGGATCTTCGTGTTCATGAATTTGCTCGTCGACATCACCTACACCGCGATCGATCCGCGGGTAGGGTACGGAGGTGACGAAGCGTGACGAGAGACGATGTTGAGGCGACAGACGCGACAGAGACGGACACTGACAGCACTGAGGCGACCCGCACAGACGGCGGTGTGGCGGACGACCACCCGGAGTATGCCCAGAACCGTGGTGAGTTTGGCGTCGGCGAAGTGCCCCCGGAGTACGAGACAGAGACGACTGTCGCCGAACACGACTCCGCCCGTGAACGGATCGTGTCGGCCCTGCTCGGGAACAAACTCTCGCTCGCGGGAGCAGTCGTCGTCGTAACACTCGTTCTCGTCGCCGTGTTTGCGCCGTTCGTCGCGCCGTACGGCCCGGAACAGACGTTCGGGTTCATGAAAGAGCCGATGAGTCAGTCAACGGGTGACTTCGACGAGGACGGGCAGATGGAGACAGCAACCCACTACTTGGGCACGGACTCGTTCGGTCACGACGTGCTCACGCGGATCATCTACGGCGCCCGGGTGTCGTTGCTCGTCGCGCTGGCGACAGTCGCGCTCGCGTTCACCGTCGGCACCACACTCGGGATCATCGCCGGGTTCTACGGCGGCTGGGTCGACAGCGTCATTATGCGGTATGTCGACTTCCAGTGGGCGTTTCCGGAGATCATCCTCGGCGTAGGGATCATCGCAGTGATGGGCGGACTGGGGGTTGTGAACGTCGTTTTGGCGATCGGAATCGCGTTCATCGACGACTTCGCGCGGATTATCCGGGGAGAAGTGTTGTCGATCCGGGAAGAGGAGTACGTCGTCGCCGCCCGCGCCGTCGGGATGAGTGACGCGCGGATCATGTTCAAGGAGATGCTCCCGAACGCCGTGGCGCCGTTGATCGTCCAGGCGACACTGATGATTCCGCTCGCCATCCTCGCCGAGGCTGGGCTCTCTTTCCTCGGGCTGGGGGTGAAGCCGACGACTCCGACTTGGGGGCTGCTCATCTCGGACGGCCGCCAGTTCATCTCACAAGCGTGGTGGATCTCCGTGATGCCCGGGCTAGCGATTATGCTCACCGTCCTCGCGTTCAACACTGTCGGTGACGGGCTACGGGATGCCTTCGACATCTCACAGCAGGAGGTGAACTGATATGGCGACGACAGACACCACACAAGATCGACACGACGACGATACCGTCTTGGAAGTCGACGGCCTCCGGACGGAGTTCCCGACAGACCGCGGGACGGTAACTGCCGTCAACGGCGTCGACCTCACCATCGAACCCGGTGAAATCGTTGGACTCGTTGGCGAGTCCGGCTCCGGCAAGTCTGTCCTCGCCGAGAGTGTCGTCGGGATCTTACAGGAGCCGGGCGACATCGTGGACGGCGAGATCCGATTCCGTGGCGAACCGGTGTCGGAGATGTCGGACGCCCGGCGCCAACAGCTCCGTGGCGACCGACTGTCGATGGTGTTCCAAGACCCGATGAACAGCTTGAACCCCACACTCACTGTGGGGGAACAAATCGCTGAATCCGTCCGCCTCCACCAGGACGTGGGTGAGTCCGTATCGTTACCGGCGGAAATAAAACGCAAACTCGTCGGCGCCGCAAAGAACGGTGAAGCGTGGCGCCGCGCCGTCGAGATGCTGGAGACGGTCGAGATTCCTGAGCCGGATGCCCGAGCGACGGACTACCCTCACGAGTTCTCCGGCGGGATGCGCCAGCGAGCAATGATCGCTATGGCGCTGTCATGTGAACCGGACCTGCTCGTCGCAGACGAGCCGACGACTGCGCTCGACGTGACGATCCAGGCGCAGATCTTAGAGGAGTTAGAGGACCTGAAAGAGGTCTTTGACACCTCGATCCTGCTGATCACACACGACCTCGCCGTCGTCGCCGAGACGTGCGACCGTGTGAACGTGATGTACGCCGGTGAGATCGTCGAACGGGCCGAGACGCGCGAACTGTTCGACAACCCACAGCACCCGTACACACAGGGGCTGATCGCGAGTACACCACAGATCGACGACCCGGACCGCGATCTCCAGCCCATCAAGGGGAACGTTCCGGACCTGATCGACATCCCGTACGCCTGTCACTTCGCGCCGCGGTGTCCGGAGGCGGAACGTGACTGTTTCGAGGTAGCACCGTCGTTCCGGGCGGTGGGTGAGACGGACGACCACGAGGCGGCGTGTCTCCGCCGTGGGGAGGGTGATGTCTCGTGAGTCTCGACACAGACGACCGAGACCGCACAGACGGCAGCAAGACAGACACAGGAACCACCGCAGGGGCCGACGACTCGTCGAACCAGGCCGACCCCGTGCTGGCGGCAGAGGGGATAAAGAAGCACTTTGACCAATCGGACGGGCTCTTGGACCGACTCCTCGGCGCCGGAGGGACGGTCCGCGCGGTCGACGGCGTTGACCTGACCGTCCGTGAGGGCGAGACGCTTGCGGTTGTCGGCGAGTCCGGCTGCGGGAAGTCGACGCTTGGCGAGACGCTGTTGAACCTCCATACGCCGACTGCCGGGTCAATCCAGTACCGCGACGAGGACATCACCGGGCTTGACGACAGTTCGATGCGTCCGTACCGGCAGAAACTCCAGATGGTGTTTCAGGACCCGCTCGCGTCGTTGAACCCGCGCCAGACTGTCGGCGAGATTGTCACGGCACCGATGGCTGTTCACGACATCGGTGACTCGGCGGCTGATCGACGGCAGCGGGCAGAGGAACTGCTTGAGCGTGTCGGGTTGGAGCCGGAACACGCCGAGCGGTACCCGAAGCAGTTCTCCGGCGGCCAACAGCAGCGTGTCGGGATCGCCCGCGCGCTGTCAGTCGACCCGGACCTGATCGTTGCTGACGAACCGGTGTCGGCACTGGACGTCTCTGTCCAAGCACAGATTCTGAACCTGCTTCAGGATCTTCAGCGGGAGTTCGGATTGGCGATCCTGTTTATTACGCACGACCTTTCGGTCGTCCGGCAGGTCGCTGACCGCGTGGCAGTGATGTATCTTGGCGAAATCGTTGAGACCGCGCCCGTTGAGGAACTATTCACCGCGCCACAGCACCCGTACACCAAGTCACTGCTATCGGCAGTTCCGCGGATCGACCCATCTGCCCGAACGGACCGTGTGGTCCTCCGTGGGACGGTCCCCTCACCGATCGATCCGCCGACGGGATGTCGGTTCCACACCCGGTGTCCGGAGGTGATTCCAGGCGACGACTGGACCGGAGATCAAGCATCCTTCCGACAGGCGTTCACCTTCCGCGTCCGACTGGAGGAAGGCGAATTAGAGCCGGAGGCGGTCCGCGAACGGTTGGCCGCAGATGGCGGCGACCCTGATGAGGCATCCGTCGCCGACCGGTTGGTCGAGACGACCCTACCTGGGGACCCGGACGACCTGCCGAAGGCAGCACACACGACTATCCACGAGGCGGCGACGGCTGTCGCCGCCGGCAATAGACAGGAGGCGCTCGAACTCGTCCGTGATCTCTGTCCGTCGCCGTGTGTCGACGACGCCCCGACGGCTGTCGTTCGCGGTGATGACGAAACGGCAGCCTGTCACCGCGTCGACCCGAATCACCCGAGTAGCACACTGGAGTGAGACGGGACGCGCCGTCCTCGACAACGCCGTCAGTCGAAGATCCGGTGTTTCGACGCCTCGCTGAACCCGTCGCTGGCCTCGACTGCCGCTGCCCGCACACGACGAAGTTCAGCGACCGGCGTCTCGTGTTCGTCGACCCGGAGGTCATGGTAGGGGGTCGTCTGTGGCGCCCAGATCAGCAGCGCCGCAGAACTGTGGCCACGCTCGTCGCCGCCAGCTTCGACTCCGGCCGCGAGTGCGTCCAACAGTCGTTCGCCGATCCGTCCCTCTGACTCCATGAACGTCTCGCCGGCCGCTGTCAGTGTCCCTTCACCAGTAAGGATATTGCCGGCAACCGTCAGGCCCTCGCTCTCGTAGCAGTGGTGGTTCGCGTACGGATCCGTGTTCTCTCCGGTGAACCCGAACAGGCTGTCGTCGTCGACGCCGTGGAGCTGTCTGTTCTCTGCGTGGTCGTCCTGCGCGAGTAGCCCGGCAAGCGCGTCCTCGACGGCGAGATCTTCAAGCAGGGCGATCCCGCGACGACCGAGTCTAACATTGACGAACGCCTGTGTGGCAACCACACCATGACTGCTCACGAACGGACAGAAGGCGCCGACGGCTGGTGCGTCCGTCGTCACTGCGACGGCGTACGCCGTCCCGTCGCCGACATCATGGGCTGACGACGGGATGCGAGCACAGAGTGAAAACGTCATATCCTCAAACTCTCACGCCCCAGTAAAGTAACCGGAACCGAATAGTTTCGGTTCCGACGTCCGTACCGGTGGTCGACACCCTGTACGTCCGCCAACATTCCGTCTCCCTCAGTCGGCTAAGAGGGCAAGCGCGTCGACGGGTTGTCCATCACACCGATCACTCGTGGGGTCTTTGACCCATGAGATCGCTCCCGAGGACGCGACGGGCGGCGAGGCCACCGAGCGTGTATACGAGCCACTAGGCACCGCCGCAGGCTTTGAGATAGTGTGGTCTCTGCGGGTGGTAGTCGTGTCTGATTAGTCACTGTCGGCTTGTGCGTCGTCGGTCATGATCACTACCATCCAGAGTTTTGTATTAAGAGCCAGAGCATCAGTGAGGTTAGTGAGGCAGTGACCGTGGCGACCTATTCCTATTGTACATATCGATGCTACACGGGGTTCGGTAAACAGAGTCCGGAGTACGTGCGCCGCGAAATGGTATAGTGTTGCCTCAAATTCAGAGGGTTCACACTCGTGCCGGTCGTACAACGGCTGTGTCCACGATCACGACAGGTCGTACGCTAGACAGCGATGGCGACCCAATCCCCGGCACAGGATTCGAGGTCGAACCTGACTCTTGGCTGGCCGACCGGATTCGCGAGCGGATCGGTCCGATCCAGTCACACCCGACCCGATCGATTTGGGGGGTGCCTGTCGCGGCCGACGGTGACACCGTCCGGACGGTCTCCGTTGTCGGCGGCGGGTATGGCGGGCCGCCGCCACACTATCACACCCAGAGTCGCGAGCGCTTCAGCGTCAAGCGTGGTGAACTGCTGCTCCAGTTGGACGAGCGTGAACACCGCATCACTGCCGGCGAATCAAAAACTGTCCCTACTGGCGTTACACACTCTTTCCGTGTCGACACGGACGAGCGGGCGCTTGTCGTGACGGAGATCGAGACGCCCGGCCGGCTCCGTGATGTCTTGCCGACGCTCGGTGGACTAGCCCACGACGATGATCGCGACCCAGACAACCCGCTCCAGCAGGCGGTGATCGCCGATCGGCTTGCGGATAACACCGTGTTCACCGCTGCCGAAGGCGGGCTGCAGGGCGTCGCGACCGATCTCCTCGCTCCGGTCGGGCGTGCAGCTGGGTATCGTGCCGCCTACGCGGAGTACCGAACGCCGGCGTTCTGGCGGGCGCATGTCGAACAGCCGTCGTTGTGAGGTTCGTCTGAGAGTGGTTCAGGTTCGGTCTTGTATCGCTGGCTGTGTCAGGGATGTCGACGTGGTGGAGGCGAATGCGTGCCAGACGGTGCTCAAGTCTGGAGCAACATCTGCTGAGCGAGGTTAGTCCATTAGAAACAGCGACCCCGATGACGGACAGTCTTGAGCAGATCACGATCAACAATCTTGTCTTCTCAAGTCGACACTGTGCTGTGTGTTCACCGACACAGCGATGACAGCGTTTGCATATGTGTCTGCAGTGCCTGCGTGCCGACTGGCGACAACCGATAGCGCTTCGTATTGCCACGTCGTGTGACCTCGAGATATCCAGCCGACGCTAGCTGGTTCAAGTGATCATACACTGTTGACTGGCTGACCGACATGTCTCGGTAGTCGCGCACATATGTGATCACCTCGCTTCCTGTTGGACTCTGGGGCTGTACCTGGAGATCAGCGACGACGGCAAGCATATCCCGCTCGGTCGCCGATTGATCTAACAACCGCACTGCAACCACCTCCACGGCCGGCGGCGGTGGGGTCGTGATACTGGACACTCAGTGACTGTGTGGGTCCGAGTCATAGGCGATTCAGCCGACCGGGAACCCGAATCGGCTCGCCCACTCCTGCTTGTACAAACGCTGTCGTGGACGTGACGCGTCACAGAGTAGCTCGAGGTGCTCGCCCTGCTCCGCCCGTGGTAGCCGCCATCAGCAAGCGACAAATTAATCTATAACAAACATAAGTACCATCGCAAAACAGGTTAGAACACACGGTTAACTAACCTCCCTTTGCCTACAATACAGGCCGTTGGTTAGCCCAAGCAGAACACTCAGCCGACGTGATTGCTGTAACTAACCAGCTCAAATCCCTCACGCCACAGGAGTCGTCATCGCCGGCTGAACACAGTTGAATATAGCTTACTACGCACAACTCTCACTGCGGATCTCCTCCGTTTGCAAGTAGCAGTTAATCCGGCAATAGGGCATCTGGACCCCGGAGACAGTTCGAGCCAAATAACTGGTGTCTGAGTTGGAATTGTGCTATATTCCCAAAGCTACTAAATGCTATCCCGGCCATGTACTGATGCGGATGGATCAAACCGTGATTCAAACAGCGGCAGCACTGTCGATGGACCGACTTTGTCAGGAGAAATATTTATGATAAAAAGCTCGTTAGGCCGAACACTCGCCGCCGTTGGTCGATGGGCGGCAACGCACAGACGAGCAGTGTACACATTCACCGTCGCGGTGATCATTGTGTCCAGTGTTGGAGCAGCAAGCGTGCAGATGAGCCTCGGGATGGAACTGTATCTTGAGGACAACTCCGAGACAACCGCCAACTGGGAGGAGATTCAATCGGATTTCAAGTACGGGAATGTCATCTTTGTCGTTATTGAGTCTCCTGAGTCTTTTGACCTATACGAACCCGAAAATGCACAGACGATCGTCACACTCTACGAGTCATACTACGACGAGTTTGAGGCAGCCGGGTTGGTAACGAGCTTTGCACATCCGATTCAAGCGGGACCGGGCGGTGGTGAGATACCTGACACGAAGAAAGGTGTGCTGCACTCGTTGCGTGTCACGCAGGAAGAACACCGATCGAACGAGAAGGTCATATATAATCTTCACCCAGAGGCACGCAAGACTGGGCAGTTCGATGGCGGTGACACCGCTGTTGTGATGATCCAGTATGGTGATGTCGAAGTCTCTGGCGATCACCAAGGCGAACTATTCGGCCTGTTGCCGCCGAGTGAGGATAAAATCGCGCAACAACAGGTTCGCGAAGTCACTACCGAGGCGAACCTACCCGATGAAATGGATGTTACGATTACTGGAACGCCGGTGTTCGAACAGGCGGCGTTCGGATTGCTGTTGCCGGAGATGATCACGCTGTTCGGGGTCGCATTGGTTGTTATCCTGGTGCTGGTAATCGTCGTGATGCGGGGAAAGCTCAGGAAAACCCGTCGCGTCGTGTTTCCACTCGTGACTACGCTGGTATCTGTACTGGCAATGACCGGGATGATGGGATACGTTGGGTTTGACTTCAATGCCGTTATGTTGACGGTGCTTCCAGTCGCACTAGGCCTCGGGATTGACTACGGGCTCCAGATCCAGACCCGCTATATTGAAGAACGGCGTGCTGGTCAGTCACCGGTTAAGGCGGCTGCGACCGCCACGCAGACGGCTGGTCGAGCTGTCGCGCTGGCTCTTGGAACAACACTCGTTGGACTCGGTTCGCTGTTTGTTGCCAAGGTGCCGCCAGTTCGTCAGTTCGGTGCGACAACAGCATTCAGCGTCCTCGTGGCGATGGTATTGTCCACGACGCTCCTTGTCGCGTTGCTCGTGGAGTTTGACGACGGAGAGTCACACCCGACGAGCGCATCGGCACACGAGCGACCCTCGGGTGGCGGGCTAGAGTCAGTGTTCACCTCACTGGGCCGGGTCCTGAGTCTCCGTCCGGCTCTCGTCGTGTTGCTCGTTGGGAGTGCAGTTGTTGGTGGTGCTGCCGCCTATCCGGCGGTCGACACAAAGACCGATATGCTCGATTACTGGCCTGACATTGAGGAGCGGCAGGACATCCGAGAGATGGAAGAACGGCTATTGAGTCCGAACATTATTTATACAATCGTAGAGACGGACGATGCATACACCCGAGAAACGTTTCTCGAGATCCGTAAGTTCCAACGAGAACTCGAAAAACACGAAGAGATCGTCACGCCGATGAGCCCGGTCCGGGGGATGGAGATCACGAACCACGACAAAATCCCCAAAGGAGAGGCGTTCGACAAGAACCTCGCCAAACGGGCAAAGGTGGATCGCCCACCCACGCTAGGGCAGACCCCCTCCGATCACCCCGATCGAGTGGTCGTGCAGGTGTTCGTTCGTGACATCACGGGCCAGACCGAACGAGAGGTGATCGACTACACCAAAGAGACAGCGAACGCTACGCTCCCTGCCTCGATGGACAGTCGCGTCACTGGTGAGATGGTGATCAACCGGAATGTCATTGAGAACGTCACGGCAGGGTTGACTCGCACAACACTCGTGAGCTTCTTAGCCGGAGGCGTCTTTCTTGCGTTTGCGTTACGGTCAATTCGTGAGTCGGTACTGCTGGTCGGCGGTGTTGCGGCGACTACATTGGCGATGGTTGCCGGCGGTATGTACCTACTTGATGTGCCGTGGAATCCGTTGACGGTGACGACGGCTGCCATCGTGTTGGGAATCGGTGTCGATTACGGTGTCCACGTGTACGAACGGTTCCGCGAAGAGACTACAGACGGAACAGCTCCTGCTGCAGCCGTCCAAACAGCAGTCGTGCAGAAAAGTCGCCCCGTGCTTGGCTCAGGTGCGACGACGATGTTCGGATTCGGTGTGTTGATCGTCTCTCAATTCCCCGTGCTGTCGAATTTCGGCGTGGCGATCAGCTTAGCAATGGGTCTGGCGATGGTCACATCGTTCGTCTTCCTCCCCGCTGTGATCGTCCTGTTGTCCCGTCGTGGGCTCTTGGCTACTGAAAGTACTGAGAGCGTATCGGGAGCTGACTGACGGCTCCGTCACTGCCACAATGCACTTGCTTTTTTATTTCAGATTAATGAAATCATAAACGCATAGTACAGTTGAGAAGTCCTCACCGGGCTAGCCAGAGAGCGGGCACCGGCCGCTTCCAAGTCGATTGGAGACGCTCATAAGCTTAAATGACCACACGGCTGGGGCTTCACTATGGGAAGCGATGGCCAACACTCGGTTGGCTTACTAAATAATAGTATACCTGAGAGGAGTGGTATGATGACCGACAGCCACCTGAGTCCAGGCGAGGGACGACACGTCTGTCGGTTGTTCATTGCGACGTTGGCTGACGGGACCCCAGTTCGAAACGGCGAGTTGGCCGACCGGCTCGGTGTGGACCCGGCGACCGTTACAGAGACAGTCAAGCGATTCGATGACGCTGGACTGGCGCGTCACGAACCGTACACCGGTACGAAATTAACTGACAGGGGTGAACAAATTGCCCGCCGCCTCGTCTGGCGTCGGTGTCTCGTTCAGCAGTTCTTTGAGACAACTGCTGGCCTCTCATTCACCGACGATGACGCCTTCTGGGTCGCCAGCGTTGTCTCCCCAGATCAATTCAATGGACTTGACGAGCACCTCTCACGGCCCTGTGATGACCGGTGTGTGGCGACCAGTCTGACAGACTGCGACCGACTTTCCGGCTAATCAGGGACGACAACCGACCTTCGATCCAGTAACGAAGACCGATGGCGCACTCGCAGGTGGTTCCCGGCACCCTGCAATCCCCGGCGGTTTATTTGCTGCATATGCTTTAGGCAGGCCTAAAATGACGCTGGCACTGGGAGACGTCCGTCAGAATGAGCAGTTCGAACTCGTCACAGTCCCAGACGAGGAAATCAAGGCACGACTGCGTCGACTTGGACTCCATGACGGAGTTGTTGAGTGTCGTCGTCAACTTCGTGGCGGACCAACTATCGTTCGTCGAAGCGGGACACAGTTAGCAATCGGGGCTGGCCTCGCGGACCGAATCGAGATCGAGCGGGCCGAACACCAGCAGCGATGACCAACGGTGTTGAAGCGGCGTCCACAACTGTCGCATTGGTCGGCTGCCCAAACGTCGGTAAAAGCGTCGTGTTCAGCGAACTCGCGACGGCGTACGCTGATGTCTCGAACTATGCAGGGACCACCATTGAGACGACGACAGCAGCTACCGACGACTACCGACTGATTGATACACCCGGTGTCCACGGGATTTCCTCATTCAACGAGGAAGAACGGATCACGCGTGAGGTTGCCCTCTCAACAGACATAGTGATCAACGTTGTTGATGCCACTCAACTCAATCGTGACCTCTTCCTGACGTTGCAGTTGCTCGATATGGGAATTCCGACAGTGGTTGCGCTGAATCTGTTCGACGAGGCGGAGGCAGACGGAATTGACATCGATGTCGCTGCGCTCGAAACGCGGCTTGGTGTACCGGTCGTCCCGACTGTCGCCATTACTGGCGCTGGAATTGAGGACCTACGCGAACGGATTCCCGAAGCTGCCGCTCCCGAGTCGACTCCGATTGAACGCTACGAATCTAAACTCCCAGACGACGTGGCGGCGTCCCGCGCCAAGCGAGTGTTGTTACTCGAGGGCGACGAGCAAACCGCGCAGGATGTCCAACAGGAACTATCGGTCAGAGGCGGTGGTAGTTCCGCTGCGATGCGTGAGACAGTGTACAGACACCGTCGGGATCGCGTGGAATCTCTCGTGAAAGATGTGTGCCAGACGACTACTGGCGACAGGCGACTTGCAGAAATCATCGATAGGCTGCTGGTTCGGCCGGCGACAGGGACACCGATTGCGGTGGGACTGCTGGTGGCAATCTTCTACGTGATCGGTGTCGGCGTGGCACAGACGTTCGTTGGCTTCACAGAGAGCATATTCACCCAGTACTATATTCCGAATGTTACAACCACTGTCAAAACGCTCGTCCCGCAAACCACGTGGGGCGAACCAACGCGGTTCATCCTGATTAACGAGGAACTCGGATTGGTGACCACTACCGTTCAGTACGTGGTCGGCGTCCTCTTGCCATTAGTTGCTAGTTTCTATCTAGTAATCGGAGCGCTTGAAGACTCTGGTGTGTTGCCGCGACTCGCAGTGTTGGCCGACCGTGGGCTCGGTCGGGTAGGACTCAATGGGCGCGCCGTCGTTCCGCTAATCATCGGGGTGGGCTGTGTGACAATGGCGGTCGTTACCACACGGATGGTCGGCTCACGCCGAGACCGGATCATTGCAACCGCATTGTTAGGTCTTGGCGTCCCCTGTTCCGCTCAGATCGGCGTGATCGTGGGACTGCTGGCTGGGCTCGGACTCCAGTGGTGGGCTGCGTACCTATTGATTCTGCTGACCGTGCTTGGTGTCGTGGGAATGTTCTTAGACCGGGTGCTTCCGGGCGAACGGGAGCCGTTACTGACGGAACTCCCGCCAGTCCGTGTGCCACAGCCGCGCAATATCGTTCGGAAAACTGCCCACCGGACACGTCGGTTTCTCTTGGAGGCCGGGCGGCTATTCGGGGCCACGGCGGTAGTCGTTTCTGGAGGGACCTATCTCGGCGCGTTGGATATGATCGTCGACGGATTCCAGCCGCTGACCAGCGTACTCGGATTGCCGAGAGAGTTCGGTCGGATCCTTGTGGTGGGGCTGATTCGACGTGATTTCGCTGCCGCCGGAATGACCGACCTTGCTTTGTCGAATACACAGACGTTCGTTGGACTCCTTGTCATCACCCTCTTTGTCCCGTGTATCCTTTCGATGGGAATGATTCTCGAAGAACGGGGTTGGAAGACCGCGCTCACGACATGGGTTGGTTCGTGGGTCGTTGCGTTCGGCGTTGGTAGCATCGTTGCCGCTGTACTTGGGGTGATGAACACGTGAAGTGCCCCACTTGTGGATACGACTTCGAGTCGGCCGAGACACGCCAGTGTCCCCGGTGTGGTGACTCGCTCGACTGCTCGGTCGTCTCGTGCGCGAACTGTGATCAGTGCACCAGCCTCCTAGCACAACTCCGTCGTCTGACTGACCGGTGACGCGACGAGAATAGCTAGCTACGCACACCAGCCGAAGTCGCACGAGACGGCGGCCGTTCCGATGGCCTATTCGTGACATTGCGACAGCCATCGGTTTTGCGCATAGAGCTTGTTACCGCCGAAAAGTTGCACCGGGCCAACAGCATAGAACCCCGCTCTAACCTTCGTGAAGACGTGGAGCAGCCTCGTGAGCGCGAGCAGTCCCGCCGACTTTTTCTGTGGTTGAGAGTCCAGTCTCTCTGACCGTCGTCTGACTTCGTGTTATCGGGTGCACTCAGAGCCCTAATAAACAGAGAATGGTGAATTTCTAACAGCAATACTGCGAGGCAGTAGTGGCAGCAAAAGAGTCAACAACGACACAGCCACAGCAAGAAGACGGGTTGAAATGTGTGGAGATAATACAATTCTATATGAGTACGCCGGAGGCGAACGACGATGTTGGATCACCAGACGAGAATGGAGCAGGCCAGTCACCGTTGGCAGTCGCGGTGCCCGTATTCGCAGTCGTGGTAACGTTCGCGTCAGTCGCGTACGGAATACTCGTATCGATCGTCGATTTAGCGGTCGGTGTGTTGGCTTACCCTGTCGCGTCAACAGCCCCGTTCATCGTCATCACTGGCGCCATCCTCACAATCCCAGTGCTTGCCGTGACGACGCTGATCACGACGCGCGTGGCGGGTACGTGACTGCCTCTTGGACTGAGGCAGGGGAAGGTGCCTACTGCGTGTATGCCGTCCTGTGTAGCATCAGATGCAACAGATCTCCTACTACTCTCATGAGTGTAGGAATGAGCAATTACCACACTACAGTGACCGGGGGACCACCCCATTTCACGCAGCCTATTGCCACTTCTCGCCATTGAGTAGTGTACTTTGGCACGGCCTTCTGGTCTGCATCTGTTTCCACTAGTATTGTAATTCACCCACAATTCTTAACTACCTCCCGGCCCCACGTGTCGGTGGAGATGAACCCAGACGACTTTCCGACGCCGGATGTCGACGTTCCGTCGACCGCGGCGTCCGAACTCAGACAGTCGATTACCGACGGCGATAGCGTGGCCGTTCTCGACACACGGAACGATTCTGACTTCCAAGAGTGGCACGTAGACGGTCCAAACGTCGAGATCGAGAACGTTCCCTATTACGAGTTCCTCGGCGAGGAGGTTGACGAGGCACTCCTTGATCGGGTACCGGTCGGTGACCCGTTGGTAGTCTTGTGTGCGAAAGGCGGCGCGAGTGAGTACGTTGCTGGTGAGTTGATCGAGGCTGGCCGAGATGTCGTCCATCTGGACGGGGGGATGGAGGCATGGGCACGAATATACGAGCGTATCAAAATCGAAGACTATGATGGTCCTGGAGCAGTCTATCAGTACCACCGTCCCTCCTCAGGCTGTCTCGGCTACCTCGTTGTTTCCGATGGGGAGGCAGCGGTGATCGACCCGTTGCGGTCGTTCACCGATCGGTACGTGGATGATGCCGCAGCGCTGGATGCAGAGCTTGTGTACGCGCTGGACACACACGTGCACGCAGACCACGTCAGTGGTGTCCGTGATCTGAATGAGACAAGTGTGGGTGTGATTCCTGCTGAGGCCGTCCCACGAGGCGTCACTTACGATGAGGAGGTGTCGACCGCCGCTGACGGCGACACGTTCTCTATCGGCAATGTTGAAATCGAGACAGTGCACACGCCGGGTCACACTTCTGGGATGACCTCGTATCTCGTCGGTGACTCGCTGCTGGCGACAGGTGACGGACTGTTCATTGAGAGTGTTGCTCGCCCGGATCTTGAAGAAGGGGACGAGGGGGCGCCTGACGCAGCTCGACAACTGTATGAGACTCTCCAAGAGCGTATCCTGTCACTTGACGACGACGTGTTGATCGGAGGTGCACACGTCAGCGACGCCGCAGAACCGGCTGCCGACGGGAGCTACACCGCACCGCTCGGCCAACTCGTCGAGGAGATGGACGCACTGACGTACGAGAAAGGCGAGTTCGTCGAGACAGTATTGGCTGACATGCCGCCCCGTCCAGCAAACTACGAGGACATTATCGCAACTAATCTCGGCAAACAGACAGTGGACGATCAAGAAGCCTTCCGGCTTGAACTTGGCCCGAACAACTGCGCTGCAAGCCAGGAGTCGATGGCAGGCGACTAGCTCACGTTCAATTTCTGTCGCTTTTTGTAGGATGACTAAACTTCTAAGTAAATGAGCCAGTGAAGTGTTGAGTAGTTGAACTGACTAATGTGGTACGACGAGCTGTTTAGTCGGCGGCCCGTGTCGTGTCTGTCCGCTCGCCTGTGCGGAGTTCGCGGACGGAATTGACAACGATCGCTCCGCTGACAAGCAGTGCTGCTCCGACGATAACAACGAGCGCGACTGTGTCCAACACGGGGGCGTCGACTACACCACCAACCTGCCGAATCGCGACCGCAATAGCACCGAGCAATAACATTACCCCGAAGTACACCTGAATATCGTCCTCCTCAACGACGCTCGTTGCGGCTGCACCTAGCCGCGCGCCCAGCGCTGACCCGCTCAGCAGTGGGACGACAATCGTGAGGTCAACTGCTCCGTCGAGTGCGTAAAGGAAGCTCCCGATCCCGCCAGAAAACACGATTTCGAACAGATCTGTCCCGACAGCGACTGGTACCGGGACACCGACGAGATAGAATAATGCCGGCATCCTGATGAAGCCGCCGCCAACGCCGAGGAACCCTGATAAAAGTCCGGTCGCGAACGCGACGAACAAGACCATCCACAGTGAGACGACGACTCCGCCACGTAACTCTAGCATCGGTGGTACTTGATACGACTGAATCTTCTGTGCGACCGGTGGGAGCTCTCTGTCGTCGGACGAGTCGGCGTCCTCGCTGGGACCAAACCCGCCGCTACCCTCACCGAGCGCGCGGTACGTGACGAAGGCTCCGATTCCGCCAAGAAGGCCGATGTACGACACGTTGACGATTACATTAGCAAGTCCAATTCGCTGGAGCCAGTGGAGGCCGATCTTCCCCACCTCGATTCCGGCAGTGGTGCCGACGATCATTGAGACGCCCAGTTTGTAGTCGACCTGCCCAAGATCGCGGTGCTTCAGCGTCGCGATCACAGACGTTCCGAACACGAACGCTAGTCCGGAGGCGACTGCTACATCCGTCTCGTACCCCATCACGAGCAGCGCGGGTGTGACAAGGAACGATCCACCCATCCCAAAGAAGCCGAACAAAAGTCCAACAAGGAGCCCAAACCCAGCAAACGTGCCGAGCAGACTCACCGCAACACCGAGCAGCTCCATATCACTGGCCCTCCAATGTGCGTGCCAGCCAGGGACCGATGACCCGTTCCAAGGCGCCATAGCCGAGGTACAACACCAACGCCTCGATAAGCACTGCACCGATGACAACACCTGCCTGCGTTACCGCGGCTGACTCAACACCCAGCATCGGTACCCCGTTCGATCGCTGCCGTAGTATTGTTAGTTCGCTGCATATCCGATAGTTGTCGCGGGTGCCTATAACAGTGTTGGACCAAACCCACAATACTATATTCCCGTGTCTGATGGGTACCCTCTCATAAGTTATCGGGTTGTTATTCAGGAAGCGACAGCGGTGTTGCCCCGCATATTGTGCTTCTAGGTTGATCCTGTCACGCGCGTGACGCGGGGTGCGAAATCAATTCTCAACTAGTACCCCAATCTTGAGAGTACGGATAACCGTGTACTATTATCCGACAACTGCTGAGGGTGCAACAGACTGAGCCGCCGCCTCGCGACTAACTACTTCTAGGAAGACCGTGTCGTGGAGACTCAGACGAGAAGTTGCACGTCTGCGTTAGCCATCTCTTGGAACGCGGTTGCGGCACCTACACCCGTCGTGACACCATCGAAGAACTCTGTCTCGTCGTAGTCGAACAGGTCCATCGTCATCTGACACGCCTGTAAATCGACGCCAGCGTCCAACGAGGTCTCAATCAGCTCTTCGATGCTAGCGACATTCTCATCGTCGATCTTCTGGCGCATCATCCGGCTCGTCACGGCGTCCATCCCGGGCAACGCCGCGACGGCGTTAGGCACCGAAAGGTTAGGATTGCCGACCGCTGACATCGATAGGTCGCTTGCGTGGTCCTCGTGGAGGATCTCTAGTCCCCAGAACGTGTGGAACACGGTCACATCATAGCCGAACGCCGCGGCTGTTGACGCGAGAATCAATGGCGGGTACGCCATATCGAGAGTGCCTTGCGTGGCGACAATCACCATCTTATCTTGTGTCTGAGCGGCGGCGATATCCTCCTCGAGTTCTGCCAGCTCATCCTCCAACTCAGCGACGCGGGCAGCCAACTCCGCCCGAGTTGGTCCGTCGCTCGGCCCGCTCGGAGTGTCGGTACTCATATCAGGCTGTCCGCCGGATGTAGTGGCGGTAGATATCGCCGTCCTCGTTCTGGTCCACTAGTTCGAACTCGTCGGCAGAGTCTGCCCACCCCGCGATGTCGCTCATGCTCCCGGGGTCAGTCGCGAGCACCTCTAATACCTCATCCGTGCTCAATTGGTCGACCGCTTGTTTGGTCTTGATCACCGGCATCGGGCAGTTCTGACCCTGTACGTCAAGCGTCTCTGTCGCGTCGACAGTCGAACTCATCCACCCGGTTGTTATTCGGGCGGTAATATAACTTTGTCGACTGTATTGTGGGTTTCTCACCATCTAGCATCCGTTCTTATCGGGCTGCATTCCATATATGGGGCATCAGAGGCTCAGAGACCGGATATCTGGACTGTGATGCATTGAGAGCGTTGTGGATGTGAAGGCTTATTGCAACGCAGGAACAAAGACGAGTCACATGCAGGTGACGCACACAGGGAGGACGATGGAACCGTGGTGACGAGCGTCCTTGCGCAACTCGGCGGCTTTGATGTGTTGTTCCCACGCGGCATTAGTCGATATGCCGTTGGTGGGTTGTTAGTGGCAACAGGGATCGGTGTGATCTATGTTGCGACGGCCATCTCCCCCGGTAACAGCACGTTTCTAGAGACGACGCTGTCGTATGTCTCCGACCAGTCACGGTTCCAACAGAGTCGGTTCGTTGAATCGCGTGACTGGCGAGTCGTGTTTGCTGTCAGTATCGTCGCGGGCGCAGCACTGTGGGGACTAATATTAGATCCCGGTCCGTTCCTCACTGAGGTCCAGCCCTGGCGGCTGTTCGTTGGTGGAACTCTCGTCGGAATCGGCACTCGGATCGGGAAAGGTTGCACAGCCGGCCACGGTGTCTGTGGACTCGGCTCGGGATCACAGACCTCGATCCTCAACGTCATCTTGTTCGTCGGGGTCGCGATTGCAACCGCTGCCGTCGTCGCTGCACTGGGGGTAACACCGTGAGCGACCGTCACCCGCTATTCTACCCGCTGATTGTCCTTGGCGGGCTGATCGAGGGATTCGGACTCGCATACAGCGGGATGGCACGCCCAGAGGTCGTGCTTGACTTCCTCCAGTTTGACGACCTCGGACTGGTGTTCGTGATGGGCGGTGCGGCGGTCGTGTCAAGCTTGTTCTTCTTCATCGTCCCCAGACTCCGCGATCGCGCCCCGCTGACTGGCGACACGTACGGTCGTCGACTGAAGTCGATGGATCGCAACGTCGCTGTCGGCGGCATCGTCTTCGGCGTCGGTTGGGGACTGTCGGGGATCTGTCCGGGTGCAGCATACGCGAGTTTGGGCGTGGGGAACATTACAATCCTGTGGGCGCTCGCCGGGATGTTCCTTGGTGCATACCTCCAGGGTGTCTGGCGGTCCCGCGAAAGCGAGCGCGGAGCTGCACCCACGGCAACTGGCGACTGACTCAGTCGGTGAAAGACTTGTAGCCAAGATTCTCCGTCACCAATTTGCCTGTCCGCCGGTTTTTATTCCCCTGCCCGTCGCTGGCCCCTTCTAGATATCTGGACAGAGCTTCTCGGTGAGCCTTGCTGTACAAACACTATTGGGAATAGTGGTGTTCGTCCGGTTCCTCGCTTTATTAAGTTCTTTTTGACACGGTAAATCGAAGCGGATCACATGCACGTGCCACGAAAGCCGGAGACTGATTTGCACCGACTATTCTATGATTAAGCCAACCGTCTGTTACTAACCCAATTTTACACGTGAGCAAGACGAGTACTCTGGGCTTGACCCGAGGCTGTTCACGAACCTACCCTCTCTATGGGAAGAAGCCTCGGGGCTTACTCCCGAGGTACTTCACGACTCCACCTAGCCGACTTGCAGTCAGCGTCTGTTCCCGCGCGTACCGATGCCAAGGACATTATACAGCGGGCAAACGTTCACAGTCCCAGTCACCAACAATACGAGTGCCAGCACACCCAGGATTGGCGACACTACCGCCGGCAATGCCACCGTCTGTGTCAGTATGGCTAGCGATAATGCACCGGCCACTGCGCCCACAAGTACTCGTACTGTTCCGTCGGAACCGCCTACGTTCTTTTCCATATATGACAATACTCCCACAAGCACCTGAAAACCCGACTACCGGCAACAATTGCAGGCTAAATGCCCAATACTCTTGCAGGCTAAATGGAAAAGTTTGATATCGGGAGGTATCAGATCTTACCGTCCATCATCACTAGCAGCGATTCCTGTACAGGTCACAGAAACCCAAGATAGCAGTTGACGATAGCCGATCAACAGCTTCTATGATTCGCGATATCAGTCAGCTGTTCGCGACCACCGGTGGTTCATCGAATTCATCACGATACCTGTTGATTAACTGTCCTACCTGCGCGTACCAGTCGTTAAGCATCCGGTTCAACTCATCTGCGACTTCGTCAGGGTTAGTCAGCGTGAACACGTGGTAATAGCCTCCCTGATCGTAGTTGATTTGTTCGCGTTCCACAAACCCGGTGTCAACAAGCCGCCGCACTGATCGGTATGCAGTTGAGCGTTCTCGATCAATTCGCTCCGCGATTTCGTCAACGGTTAATGCTTCTTCGGCTGACGCCAACTCGTCAAAGACAACGCGGTCAAGTTCCTTCAACCCGTAGAAACACTCCAGCAGTCCTTCGCACTCTAGGTCCTCTTGGAGGTAGTCGTCAATTGAATTGGCCATACCAGAGCGTATATCTCGTGGCGTCAAAAGGCTTGTGCGTTTCGTGAACAACTGGACAAGACCGCCGATAATGGGCACCCTACCGATCGGTCGGTGTCGACTTATCAAGTTCCCGCGCAAGCCGATCTACCTCAGTTGCTGTATTAACAGCGTGAATCGATGCTCGGACAGCGTCGGGGTCCGATAGCGATCTGATGGTGATTCCAGCGCCCCCAAGCCGTTCGACAGTCGCCTGTGGGTCTGGCACGTCGATCGTGACGAGCCCGGACTCCGCCGGCGTTGGCGTCAGCAGTTGCTTGTCCGGCACCGCATCGGTGAACCGTTCGGTTAGTGCGGTAATTCGGTCGCGAATCGTGGTGATTCCAACTTCACGGATCGTGTCCATTGCCTCTGACAACGCAACGTGTGGTGCGGGGTTCGCTGATCCCACCTCAAACCGTTCGGCGCCCGGCGCGAACGACACCGATGAACCGCTTGCGTCGTTGACGCTTCGGTAGCCCACCCGTCTGGGTGCGAGTTCGTCTGCCACTGCATGATCAACATAGAGGAACCCGCCACCCCACAGCCCAAGAAGCCACTTATGACCGGCTGCCGCGACCGCATCCGCGTCCCACACGTCGACATCCGACTCGGCCTGTCCAGGGACCTGTACTGCGTCGACGAGCGCGAGCGCGCCTGCATCATGTGTGATCTTGACCAACTCAGTGACGGGAAGCTGAGTACCATGGGTCCACGTGATCGCACTGAAACACGCTAGCTTCGCGTCTGCAACTGCATCAGCAAACGCATCACGGTTAATGCGTCCACCTTCTGTTGGGACAGTTCTAACCTCGACACCCGCACGCTCTAACCGTCGCCATGGGAGTGTTCCGGCAGGGTGTTCAAGATCGGTCCTGACGACCACATCCCCATCCTCCCAGGAGATACCGTCTGCGACCGCGTTGATTCCGGCAGTCGTTGATTCTGTTAGCGCGATCTCCGCGGGTGCAGCGTTTATGAACCGGGCCACCCGCTCGCGCACCTCGTCGTATGTGTCGAACGCGTGCTGATACGGGTCGCTCGCTGCCGGTACAGTAAACTCATGATCGGCAAGAAATGACTCTGCCCGCTCGACAACATATCGTGGGCTTGGCCCGTGGGCGCCGTAATTAAAGTATGCTTCCTCGCTAAGCGCTGGCACGTCTGCACGGAGTTCCATCGGCGTGAGTCCACTCATTGCACCCACCATCCCTGTATGCTCATATCTATGATGATGGCGTCTAAACTGATAAAATTGTCCACTATACACAGTTCCACATCGAAGCGACATCACGCCTGCTCCCGGGCGGGCTCGGCAAATGTCATTCGGAACAGCTGTGATCGGTCAGTCGCCCCCGTCGGTGATGCATATATACCACGTACAACTGCGGGTGGACGGAGTACATGAGTACTATCAGTAACGTGAACTCAACAAGTTGGATTGATCTGTAGCTAGCAGGTGGGACATGACTGGCGAGTTGGCTGGTGGGTCTCTGTCAGTGAGACGAAGTTGTCGAATACACGTGCGGCAACTGCAGCTTCATCTACGGCCGCCTCGGTGATTTCCTCTTGTAGCGCTTGAATCCGGTCCTGTGAGAAGTCTTTGCCCTCAACAACCCACTCGGCGGTCTGTCGGTCGTACTCTGGGTGAAATTGAACACCGTATGAGTGATCGACACGGAACGCTTGGATACCGTAATCGTTGTGTGCCAGCTCGACCGCGCCACACGGGAGTTCGGCGACCCGGTCCGAATGTGTCTGGAAGGCAGTAAATGACTGTGGGATATCGTCAAATAGTGGATCTGTGCCAAGACGTCGAACAGGCTGATAGCCGATCTCGTACTGACCCATGTCTACGACGCGCCCACCGAGTGCTTGTGCGATGAACTGGTGCCCCCAACAGATACCAAGAGTCGGGACACCGCTCCGGTGAACCTGTCGGAACCATTCAGTTAACTCGTGGATCCAGTCTGCATCGTCGTAAACAGCCGTCTGTGACCCGCTAATCACGATACCGCTGTAGTCCCACTTCGACGCTGTTGGTGACGGCGGTATCCGTCCTTCACTTGCTTTGTATACGTCCGTCCGTGTGTCGATCTCTCTCGTCAGATTCCGTTCTGCTGGTGTATCTCCGAGTGACGCGTCAACCACCGCAATCGCCTGTGCCATATGTGACAGCACAATGGCTGAGGCTATATTGGTTTCTTAGTATTGTACAACAGTCGCACTCACGGGGGCAGACAGAACCCGGTCCCATTTGACTCCAATTGCATAGTGGAGACGAGTGCTACAGGCATGTGTTCCGACTTTGAGAAGTTTAATACGGTGGAAGAATGCTATCAGAACATTAACAGTGGGAGCATCAACAGAACGCCAGCGATAGTGCCGCCGGCCAGCTCTCGAAACCCACCGTTGTCAAGATTCTCTCCAAGCTCCAGCGCTTCAGGAAGGAACTCGGAGACAACGAGGAACACCATCGCGCCAGCGGCGAACCCGAATCCAAACGGAAGAAACGCCCGTGCCCACGAAACGAATAGGAACGCGACAGCCGCTCCGATAGGCTGCGGGAGTGAGGAGAACACGGCCGCCGCCACCAGCCGCCAATTGTCGACGCCCATTGACCTGAGCGGAATCGACACCGCAACTCCCTCTGGGATGTTGTGGATCGAGATGGCGACTGTCATGAAGACGGCTAGCAGTGGCACCGTGACGCCGAATAGCGGGAGGCCACCGTCAAGACCCACATCTGCGAAGGAGACCCCGACAGCCACTCCCTCTGGGAACGAGTGAATTGTCAGGATACCGAAAATCAACAGGAGTTTTCTGAGATCGCCCTCCGTCACCGCTGTCGAGATCAGTTGTGTCTCTTCTTCCACCTCACTGCTGTTCGTCCGTGTCTGTGGTGTTTCTTTGGTCGTCACGTCCGCCTCGCTCGGCTGTGGTGTCGTGGACAGACCATCGAGATCGACGCGCTCAATCACCGCGTCAGCGGCGACGACGAGCGCGACTCCAGCAGCGACACCGGCCACGAGGAGCACTGGGAGTCCAGTCGAGGCGTTTAGTCCCTCGACAACGAGCCCAAACCCCGACGCGGCGAGCATGATTCCGGAAGCGAGCCCCCACAGGACAATGTTCCACCGGTCGCCGATCTCCTTGATAAAAAAGAACGGCACTGCGCCTAGTCCAGTGGCGAGAGCAGTTGCGAGACCCGCGAAGAAAACGAGCGCGACGCTACCGGGGGTCACCACGATGCGACACCTCCCCGAACGCTATCGCTCGTCGAAACGTCCCGACGGTGAACGAGGCCGTCGCCGAACTGTATGGCATTGTCCACAGTCCGAAATACTACCTGGAGACAAAAGATATTTTTGATTCACAAAATTTCCTTTTGGCTCGCCTAATCGCTCGTCGCCGAGAGGGGTAGGTCAAGACAGCGTGGGCGACACGATCACATTGACACACAGGCCGTGCGTCGGCGGGATTCTACCAGCAGTAAATTTGCAATCATAGTTTTATAATGTGATCGCCCCAAAAGGTATCGGCCCTGTCCAAACTACCTCCTCGTATATACTTGTTAATTGTTTTGCAATGATGCTACTTCGGCATTTAACTTCTTTTGAAACACCAAAATAACCTGCTAGTGAGTAGTTGCGCCGGGTCCACCTGGTAGTACCCAACTGGCGGACAATCTCACCACTGCCGACAGCATTATAGTACAGTAAGTGCAATATTGGGGTGCCTGTCACGGTGGCTCGTTGCCTGGAAGCGGCCGTCCCACAACTGTGACAGGTATTTCAGCGTGCCCGAGTTCCTGAGTCATCTTCGGACACGGCGGTCGTGAGGGACCCCCTGGCCCCATCACGACCGTTTCCCCCCGAACAACACGCTTCAATGTCTTTACCTATGTGAATGAAGTGTGTTAGTTAGTTGCTGCTCCCGCTCAGCAGGCCCAGCACCTGTGATGCAGCTGGAGGCGAATTCTTTGTTGTGAATCTTGTGAAATAGTGGGTTTTTCATACTCGTGTAACAGTAGACCGTCTAGGTCACTGACTATGGAAGAACACATTATTGACGCAGAGAGGGCGGAGGTGCTTGAGGATGAAACCAGATATCAGGCTGTCTCACGAGAGGAGATCCTGCGAATAGTTGATAGTGATGATGTAGTTGTAGATATTGGCTCTGGAACTGGGTTCTTTACTGACGATTTAGCGACACATGCACAGAGAGTGTTCGCTGTTGACTTTCAAGACGAAATGCACGAATATTATAAAAAGAAAGGCATCCCGGGCAACGTTCAGACAATTCAGTCAAAAGCATCCCAAGTCGACATCACAGGGGTTGATGTAATCGTCTCACTTTTCTCTTTCCACGAAATTGATATTGATAGCTCAATAGAGAAATTCAATAATATGGTGGGAGAGTCGGCACAGGTTCTAATAGTTGACTGGAGCAAAAATGCCGAAACAGATGAAATCCCCCCACGTGAGAAACTATTCACTGCGACGGAAGCCGCAGATGCACTTGCGGATCAGTTCACTGTACAAGTGGCTGATGAACGGTATAACACATTCAGCGTGCTTGCAACACAGTAGTTGGTGTACGATCGATAAACCGCGGAGTGGCTGATCACAGATGCTGATCAACGAGAGTGCTTCTCACACTACAGCCAATGGTTTGGCGCATGCCAAGCGAGTCCTCAACCGTTGCGCCGACATAGTGGGAATGTAATGGCAACAGAAGACGAGACGAGAAACAGTAAACCGACCCAAGACGGTACGGTCGTGGAGTTGTTACAGAGTGCGTATCTTGAAGAGTTGGAGACGGTGATCAACTACCAGACGAACGCGATCGTACTCGATGGTATCCGCGCAGAGGAAATCAAAGAGAGTCTTCGCGGTGATATTCAAGAAGAGCTGGCCCACGCCGACCGGCTCGGACAACGACTCAAGCAGTTGGATGCACAACCACCAGGGTCCGCCGAGTTCGAAGCCGTCCAGATGTCGCTCCAGCCGCCTGCTGACTCGACAGACGTCCTCGCGGTAATCGACGGTGTCCTCGACGCTGAGGAAGATGCAATCGCGACATACCGCGAACTCGTTGACGCCGCTGACGCAGCCAACGACCCGGTGACGGAGGACCTCGCCGTCGAGATTCTCGGTGACGAGGAGGCACACCGGACGGAGTTCCGCGGCTTCGCGAAAGAGTACCGGTCTGAGTGACCTACCGGACGTGACGGAGTGCCAGTCGGAGTGATCTGTCGAGTGTGACGGCGGGTACCAGAGGGCACTTGTGAAGGGCAATAGTACGCAAAGCGGATCACTCGCCGACCGAATTCCAGTTCCGGTACAGCGCGACACCGAACCCGACGACAATGCCGCCGACTCCGATCTGCCGTCCGACCGTCCCGAAGTCGCCCGCGGCAGCCGCCACGATAGCTCTGACGCTCATCACGATCCCCACGATCGAAACGAGAGCGAGTACGATGTGTGGCGTATCCATATGCTTTCTACCGACCGAACAGGCGAGAGTCTGTTGTTGGTGTGTGCCAACTGGTAGCCGCCGAGAGACTAGGGTTGAGTCACACGGGATTCCGAGAAGCCGAGAGAATGCCATAGCCTGTGGACGCAACCCACAGAGACGTATCGCCATCATTGGGTTGGCACACGCCAACCGTGGGTGTAGGTGACTCTGCACGTCACATGATCGTACGGGGACGACTGCGGTTCGCCGTCTCCGGAGGTGATCCACGATGATTGATCCAGTCGTCGCCAGTCGGTTACAGTTCGCTCTCACGACGATCGTCCACATCATCTTCCCGGTCGTGAGTATGGGGCTCGCACCGTTCCTGATCTACGTCACCTGGCGTGACGTGCGTGGTGGGCCTGCAGTCTACGAGCAGCTGCGCCGGTTCTGGACCAAGATCTTCGCCGTCTCGTTCGTTGTCGGGACCGTCACGGGGATTGTCCTTGAGTTCGAGTTCGGGACGAACTTCGCGGCATTCTCGACGACGGCCGGGGAACTGTTCGGTGGCCCGCTCGCAGTCGAGGGGATGATGGCCTTCATGTTGGAGGCGACGTTCCTCGGGATCTTCGTGTTCGGGCGAGACAGAGTCTCCGACAGACTGTACCTCGTGTCGAGTCTCGCCGTCGGAGTCGGAACGTGGCTCTCTGCCGTGTGGATCCTGATCGCCAACTCGTGGATGCAGACGCCTCGTGGATTCGAACTAGTGACTGAGAACGGACGCCAGATCGTCCATCTCGTCGACCCCGTCGCGGCGTATCTCAACCCTCGCTTCGGGTTCATGTACGTCCACATGCAGAACGCCGCCGTCGAGTCCGTCGCACTCTTGATGGCCGGGATCGCTGCGTACCACCTCCACCGTCATTACGTTCGCGGAGTGACGACGGACTCCATCGCCTTCTGGGAGAAGACGCTGAAGCTCGCGCTTGTCGCACTGTTGATTACGGCTCCGCTTCAGGTGGTACACGGTGATCTCTACGCCCGACACGTGTACGAGACGCAGCCCCAGAAGTTCGCCGCGATGGAGGCTGTCTGGGACACGGAGACGTACGTGCCAGAGTACCTCGTCGCGGTGCCGACCGACCTTGACCAACTGACGAACCCACGTGCGAAGGAGCTGTTCGGACTCGGCATTCCTGGAGGTGCATCGTGGCTCGCGAGTGGTGGCGACCCGACGGCAGAGATACGTGGGCTGAACGCCTTTGAGTCGGAGGCACCGCCAGTGGCTATCGTGTTTTGGTCGTTCCGTGCGATGGTCGGACTGGGATTCTGGTTCATCCTGCTGGCGTTCTGGGGTGGCTACCGGTGGCTCACCGGTGGGCTCCGGGAGGATGGACTGTACCACCTCTCACTGATGGGGTCGAGTGTCTTGGGAATCGTGGCCGTCGAACTCGGGTGGGTGGTCACAGAAGTGGGACGACAGCCGTGGGTTATTCAGGGTGTGATGAAGACGAGCGACGGTGTCTCGCCGGGGCTGACTGGTAGTGAGGCCCTCGTGACTCTTCTCGGGTTTGTCAGCGTATACGCCACGCTCTTAGGGCTGTACACGTACGTCGTGGCGCGAATCGTCCGCGACGGCCCGCCCACCGGTGAGGAGCTTGAGACGCCCGTCACGAGCCACGACGAGCAGCCGCCGGCAGAGCCGACGACTGGGGTGGCGAGTGATGATTAGCGTCGGAGAACTTGCTGCAGGTCCGCTGTTTGGACTCCCGTTGTCCGATCTGTGGTTCGGACTCGTCTTCGCGATGTTGGGGACGTTCCTGTTCCTCGACGGGTTCGACTTCGGAGCCGGTGTGATCTTCGCGACACTCCCCGAGCCCACACAGCGAGAGACGGTCCTCGCGGCGATCGGTCCGTTCTGGGACGGCAACGAGGTCTGGCTCGTCGTGTTCGGCGGGGCACTGTTCGCGGCGTTCCCACCGGTGTACGCGGCGCTGTTCAGCCGTCACTATCTGCTGATGTTCGCGATCCTCGGAGCACTGCTTCTCCGAGGACTCGCCCCGGAGATGTACGAACAGCGGTCGGACGAGCGCTGGCAGCGATGGTGGGGACGGTCGTTCGTCGCCGGAAGCCTCGCAGCCCCGTTCACCTTGGGTGTCTTTGTCGGCAACTGGGTCGTCGGGAGCGCTCGGTCTCTCACTCTCGTCGGACTCGTCGCCGGTGTGACGGTCGCGACACTGACCCTCGTTTCCGGGGCGGCATTTCTCCGGGTGAAAGCCGGGAGCCACCTCCCCGATCGCGTCGGCCGGATCGGACGTGGGGCGGTCGTCGTCTATCTACTCACCGTGGTCGCGACACTGGCTGTCGTGACCGCTCGACTCCCCGGTAGCGTTGACACCGTCGTGACACCTCCGGTCGTCGGACTCGTCCTTGCGTCGGTGGGACTCGCCTGGGTGTACTTCCGTGCACTCGGACGTGGAGCAGACCACACTGCACTCGGATCGGCGGCGGGGTTGAGTTACGGGCTGGTGGCCGTCGTCGCGCTACTCACATACCCGACGATCGACCGCGCGAGTGGACTCACCGTCGAGACTGCAATCGTCTCGACACTCCCATTGAACCTGATGTCCATCGGCGCCGCCCTGTTGTTGCCACTCGTCGTGACGTACTTCGTCGTCCTTTACTCGGCGTTCGCCGGGCCAGTTCGACCCGAGGAGGTGCACTGAGATGGCCGACGGCACACGACGTAGGAGCGCGACCGGCGGCACGCGGGGCGACGAGACCGGCGACAGTCGCGGTCTTCTGCTGTCTCGGATCCTCGTCACGTGGGTCGAGTTGATCGTCGTCGGGTTCGCCGGTGCTGCCCTCGGCGGGGCGACGAGTGGGCCGCCACAGTTGGTGGTGTACCTCGCTAGTGTGCTCGCGTTTGTCGGGGTGTTGCTGTACAACGTTGACCGACTCGTCGCAGCACGACTGTGACCCCGACGGCAGGCACGGACAACCGGCCCCCCGCACCGATATGTTGCGTATTGTACAATTAGCCCAATACTTATCGGCGTCGGGAACGTACGTCAAGTCGCATGACGGAGCCTACTGCGGACCACGACGGACAGACAGCAACGCAGCCTACGCACGGGGCAGAGAAGAGTTCCACCGAGGAGGAGCCGATCCACGTGCGGAGCCGAACCCACCTCACCGAACTCGTCGACGGCGACGACCCGGTATTGGCCGACTTCTACGCAGACTGGTGTGGCCCGTGCCAGCAGCTTGAACCGATCGTCGCGTCCGTTGCTGCCGACTCGCCGGCTACCGTCGCGAAGGTGGACGTGGACGAGCACCAACAATTGGCGGCAAAGTACGGTGTCCGAGGAGTTCCGACGATGGTGTTTTTCGTGGACGGTGAACCGGTCGAACGCGTCGTCGGGCTCCGCAGCGAGAGTGACCTGCTGGAGCTGATCGACGAGTACGTCTGAGTGCCGGCCCGGGCTCGTCGTCTCTTGGGTCGGCGGGCATTCTCGGGGGTCGACCGTGACAGGTCAGTCCCGGTCGACGAGCAGGAGTCCGAGCACTATGATGAGCGCGATCTGCGCTACTTTGTCGACGTATCCAACAATCGTGTAGTTCCCTGCCTTCACGACGTACCACAGTGGGATCTGGACCCCAGTGAACGGAATGGCGAGTCCAGTCAGCAATCGTCGGCGATACTCCCGGATGAACAACACCGCACCACCAACAAACCCGAGACCCGCTAACAACACTGGTGGCGCGCCTTCGACAACGCCTGCGTATACATGTGTCACGGCCGAAAAGAGAGTCAGTCCGACTGCGACTGCCTCGAGGCTCGTGAGTTCTGTACCGGCAATGCTTACAGTCGAATTACTGTCTGTGGTCGACACGAGATAATACATGAGTTGCAGGTACAAAGGCATGGGGGTACTGTACAATACACGAGACAGTAGATGTGTCTTAGAATACAGGCGCTGGTACGACGAGAACCTGTACCTGCCAGCGGTGAACAGGCGTGGCACGCGCGAAACAACGTGGAGAGGCCTGCTTACGCTACTACATCTTCTGCTCAAGATGAGTGGCACAAAGTCGGAACTGCGAAACACTCTTCATGACTACTGGTTAAGGTATATTGTGGAAAACACGCCATATAACGCGGATCAGACGGATCCGGACGAAGTACTGAGGGGTGAGGCTGTATGACGGTTCGGAGTGGTCTCGTCGCGTTGAAAGAGAACTTGGTGTACGTGGTTGTTGCGTCACTCATTGTCGGGCTAACGACCGGACAGTTCATCGGAGCAAGCACACGTGGACTGCTCCGTGCGAGCGTCGTTCCGATTCTGTTTGTGATGATCTACCCGATGATGATCAACGTCGACGTACGTGAGGTCGTCGGGATTCGCGACCATGCGGGACCCGTACTTGCTAGTCTCGCAGTAAACTTCCTCGTCACCCCAGTGCTTGCACTCGGCTTAGCACGCTTGTTCTTCGCTGGCGATGTCGGCTACGCCGTCGGTCTGTACTTCGTGGCACTGGTTCCAACCTCTGGGATGACGGCCGCGTGGACAGGGCTGGCGGACGGTGACCTGGAGGCAGCGCTCGTCGCGATGGCTGTCAACCTCCTCGTCGCGGTCGCCGTGCTCCCCGCGTACCTCTCCGTGTTGATCCCCGGGAGCGTGGGATTCGAACCGACACGCCTGTACCGCCAACTAGCACAGGTTGTCGTCGTCCCGATGCTCGCCGGTGCGGTCACGCGCCGGCTGTTACACCGTCGGTACGGGGCCGACGGCTTCCGACGCCTGAAACCGGCACTGGGAGGCGTCAGCTCACTCGGTGTGACACTGATCGTCTTCGTTGCAACCGCCATGCGATCGACTGCGATCCTCGCGGATCCAGTGGCGTCGCTGAGCGTGATCGTCCCACTCGTCGGATTTTACGCCGGGACACTCGCCGTCGGTGCGGTAGTGGGGCGAGTGCTGTTCGACCACGCTCGTGGGACGGCTCTGGTGTACGCCACCAGCATGCGGAACCTTTCAATCGCATTGGCGGTAGTCGTCGCCGCAGACGAACTGCCCCCAGCGGCCGTCCTCCCGATTGCACTCGGATACCTACTCCAGCCGCCGTTGGGAGCAGTCTACGTGCATTACCGCCGGGATGTGATCGGCGAAGGACTGACCCTCCGTGAGGCCGTTCAGCGTCTTGTCCGTGGGGAATCAGCGTGACTAACAGGCGCTCTGCTGGAACAACCCGCACCCACCAACGGCGCCTCGGCCCAACCGTTGTCAGTGTTGTCTTCACTATCTGTCTCGGGATCCTGTTGCTCCCTCTCGTACCGCTCGCTTGCCTCGTTGCTGGTCTCCGGGCTGCCCGGCGGCGAACCCCTGGGTGATTCTCTCATTCACTCGATGACACATCGATGCCCACGTCGCGACGACCGTCGCCGGCGTTAAGTGCCTGAGTATTGTACTATTCGTACAAGCATGGATGTGACAGTGATTGGCGGTGGACCAGCGGGCTTGAGTGCTGCTATCTACACGGCGCGTGCTGGTAAGGACACGCTCGTGCTCGACAAGGGTGGTGGAACGACTCGCCAGGTCGACTGGATGGAGAACTTCTACGGCTTCCCCGACGGCATCTCTGGAGAGGAGATCGTCGAACGTGGTGAGAAACACGCCAAGCGCTTCGACGCGGAGATTCGACGAGAGGAAGTGGTCAAGGTGACGCCCGACGGGGATGGATTCGTTGTTGAGACGACGGATAACACGTACCAGACACGGGGACTGATCCTCGCAACAGGGGCCTCCTACGAGTCGCCGGCGATTGGCGGCATCGATGACTACGAGGGACAGGGCGTCTCGTATTGCGTCGAGTGTGACGCGTACTTCTACCGGGATGCACCGGTCGCCGTCGTCGGTGCGGGCGACTACGCCGTCGAGGAGGCGTCCGCGCTGTTGGACTACACGGATGAGGTGTACCTGTTGACAGATTGCGAATCACTCGACGCCGACGAGGCGACCGTCTCACGACTCGAGACAGCCGGCGTGGAAGTCATCACCGACACCGTCGACAGGGTGGCTGGCGACGACCACCTCGAGCGGGTCGTGTTCCGAGACGGAGACACACTGTCCGTCGAGGGACTGTTCGTCGCGTTGGGTGCGGCCGGTGGGACGGACATCGCAGAGACGCTCGGTATCCCGCGAGACGGCCCCTACCTAGAGGTGAATCCGGACCAGTCGACCGCCGTCGACGGTGTGTACGCCGCCGGCGACCTGACCGGCGGGAACCGACAAGTCGCCACGTCTGTCGGCGAGGGAGCAGACGCCGCTGTGAACCTACTCGAAGAGTTCCGCGGTGCCGACTACGTCGATTATAAGAAGCTGGACACGGCAGCCGAATCGGCATAACAACGACCACACATAGTCTATTAATTAGTTATAGCTTTTGATAAATCGGGTTCGTATTTCCTGCCGGCCCTATCAGGCCGTGCCACCGCGGCGGAATCCACCCGGTGGGCGAAGACTGATTCCCGCCAAGAGCGCGGCTGCCGGGAAGAACAGCAGTGCACCGAGCGCGGTGACGATGTCGTCGTGTTGGACCCCGTACCACAGACTCCCGGCGGCGAGCATTGTCACCACACCTGTTGCCGCGACGAGTGGTCCGTTGACGTGACGGAGCCGCTCGTGGACCCACTGTCTGATCACACTGTAGTTTCGTAGCCGTCTCACCTAGGTCTCCGCTTGGCACACGCTAAGCCACCGTTGGACGTGACGGAGACCGAAACCAGTTAGACCGCAGACAATGTAGCGGCATTGATGCGAGAGTTTCAGTTCTCGCTCCACTACGAGTCGGGCGTGGACAAGTACGCCGACCGTCTCGACGAGTACGGCTCGTTGCGTTCGGAAGCTCTCGTCTCCTGTCTAGATCCGACAGAGTTCTGGCGGCTCGAACTCGTCACCGGCGACCGAAAGGCACTCTCCGCAGTCGACGAGTTGCTCCGCGACAAAACAGTCGACCGCGAGTCGATCAGTAGCCGTGACTGTCGTGGAGCGCGACGACACAGTGTACTCGAGTCGGACGCCTCTCACCGAGTCGTGTACACACACGTCGGAGACATCCAGTACTGTGACGCCGTCCCGACGATCGCCGCCCGATACCTCGAGGGAGGAACGCTCTTCGAAGTCGTCCGCGACGGCACCACAAGTCGCTGGCGGGTGTTGCTGCAAGACGACGACAAAGTTGGAATGGTGTACGACACGATCACCGGTTGACTCGCAGACGGGATCACGTTTCAGTTCGGACACCTCGAGAGTGTGAATGGATGGCACACCGACCTCCTAGGCGGAGGGTCGCTCCCAGACGAACAACGTGAGGCACTGGAACTCGCCGTCGAGCGTGGCTACTTCGAGGAACCACGCGCCGTTTCCATCGAAGACCTCGCGACCGAACTCGGTGTTCCACGCTCGACGGCGTCGTATCGACTCCGTCGTGCGACCGCGGCGCTCGCAGAGGGTTTCGTCGACGGGTGGTACTGACATACAACGTCCGTCGAGAGATTTGTCGACCGGCTGGACCGATCCCGGCTCTCTCGAACCGGCTCGCCGGGGAATCAGAACTGTCGGTAGGTCTTTGTCGCCAGACCGTCTCAACTCAGGTAATGGACACTGAGGGGGTCACGAGTGGCTTGTCAGAGGACACAGGGGAGACGAGCGAGACACCGCCGCTCGTCTCTCCTGCGTGGGTTCGTGAGCGACTCGACGAGTTCGCCACCTCCGATCCGGATCTCCGGTTAGTCGAAGTGGATATGAACCCGGCGTTCTACGAGGTGGCCCACCTCCCCGGTGCCGTCGGGTTCGACTGGCGGCACGATCTCCAAGCCGACCGGGTACGCGACATCCCGTCGCCGTCGGCGTTCGCGGACCTGCTCGGGAGTCACGGGATCGGACCCGACACGACGATCGTCGTGTACGGCGACAACGCGAACTGGTTTGCAGCACACTTCTACTGGGTAGCGAGCTACTACGGGCACGCTGACGTACGGCTCCTCGATGGAGGCCGGACCTACTGGACGGAACACGATATGCCGACGACAGACGAGGTCCCGACATACCCGCGTGTCACGTACCCGACGCCGACCGCAGACGAGTCGATCCGCGCGTACCGCCGAGAGGTCTCGCGTGCACTCGAATCGGAGACGGCGCTCGTCGACGTGCGGATGCCGGAGGAGTACCGTGGCGACCTCGTCGCGCCACCTGGGACTGACGAAGGAGCACGCCGAGGTGGACACCTCCCAGGGGCAGTGAACGTCCGGTGGTCGGCGAACGTCGGTCCAGACCGACGGTTCCGCTCCCGCGAGGAACTCGCGACGATGTACGCAGACGCTGGTGTCGGTCGCGGCGAGGACGTGATCACGTACTGTCGGATCGGCGAACGCTCGTCGGTCACGTGGTTCGTGCTCTCGGAACTGCTCGGGTACGACGCGGTTCGCAACTACGACGGATCTTGGGCAGAGTGGGGGAACCTCGTCGGCGCTCCCGTCGCCGTCGGGGAGTGATCTCAGTCACTACGTGTGTTTTCACTGCGTTGGAATGGCAGGCCAGTTAGGCTGTTTCAACTCCTACTATTGGTGTGAACGATACACTGATCAGGAGCAAGTGCCGGCTACTCTCGACCGAGAACTGTGTTAAAACACCTGGGACCGACAATACGGTCACGGTGTGGAGGTGAGCGTGCGGCGTCAGATCGGTGTTGGTGCGGCTAGCATCGTCATGCTGTCAGTCGTCCCCGTGGTTGGACTAATCGCGCCACTGCTCGGCGGTGGATTCGCCGGGCGATACACCGACGAGTCGCCCGAGCGGGGTGCGGTTGTCGGGGCGGGTTCGGGTATCGTCGCGTCGATACTTGGACTCCCACTGGCTATCGCTGCGAGTGTTGCCATCGCAGCGACATCATGGACCCTCGCTGCAGCCATACTTGTCGGAACGGTCGGTATGGCGCTATATACAACTGGGATGAGTGCACTCGGCGGGTATGTTGGACAGCTACTCACTGCAGAAGCTAACGAGTCAGGCATAGACTCCACAGTTGAACAGCTCCGTGCGGAGTATCTCAACGATGCCGTCAGCGAGACAGAATTTGAGCGACGGCTTGAACAGGCTTTGCGTGACGGTGATCCCTCAGAAGCGATGCAAGGAGATATTGATGACGTAGAGCAGGTCGAGACCATAGATAATCGTCTCGAAGAACGCCCCTGATGGTGGTATGAATTCTGTGTCAGCTACTTTGCTGAACCGGATTAAAAGATATATAGAAGATTCAGCTCAGTCACCACGCACGGTCTCGTCGTTTTCATCCTCACCCCCGTCAGCGACGAGCCGCTGTCGCCGGGACGCAAACCAATCCCACTCAGCCGTGTTCAGATCATCGTCGGCCAGGTTCCATGGATCGCCACTCTCAATACGGGTGCCCTCTCGCCAGGAGACAACGATATTGTACAGCCAGATGAGCTGGCCGATGGTGAGGATTACTGCACCGAATGTGGCGACTTGATGGAGCGTCGTAAACTGCGGGAGGTAGCTAGCGTACCGCCGCGGCATACCGCCGTACCCCAGTAGCACCATCGCAAAGAAGGTCACATTCACACCGACCATTGTCAGCCAGAAGTGGACTCTCCCTAACGACTCCTGATACCATCGTCCAGCGTACAACGGGAACCAGTAGTAGATGCCCGCGAACACAGCGAACACCGTCCCACCCATCAGGAAGTAGTGGAAGTGTCCGACGACATAGTAGGTGTCATGCAGCACCAGGTCCACTGGAATTGACGCGAGGAACACACCTGTCACACCACCAATGACCACATTTGAGACGAAGCCGACACAGAATAGCATCGGCGTGGTCAGGCGTAGTTTTCCATTCCACAACGTCGTGATCCAGTTGAACGTCTTGACCGCTGTCGGCACTGCGATGGCAAGTGAGATAGCCATAAAGCTCGCACGGAGTCGGGGATCAATCCCAGTCGAGAACATATGATGGGCCCAGACGCCGAACGAGAGTACGCCGATTGCGAGTGTGGAGTAGACGACGAATTTGAATCCAAACAGCTTCCGGCCAGCGAATCGCGGGAGGACGTAACTCACGATCCCCATCGCCGGCAGGATCAAGATGTACACTTCCGGGTGGCCCCAAAACCAGAAGAGGTGTTGCCAGAGGATCGGGTCGCCGCCACCAAGGAAGAACTCTGTTCCGAAGTTGCGGTCTAAGAGGAGCATCAAGATTGCACTACCCAAAAGCGGGAACGCGAACAGAATCAGTCCGGACTGAGTAAGGATCGTCCACGACAGAATATCCAGGTTTGCCCACGTTACCTTGCGATTCCGCTCTGTCACAATAGTGACAATGAAGTTAATCGCACCCATCGTCACAGAAATTCCCGAAAGGTGAAGCCCCAGCAGCATGAGATCCACGCCGACGTTACCCTGCGTACCAACCCCACCGCCAGCTGACAGTGGTGTATACATTGTCCAAGCAGTCTGGGCTGGGATCACCCCCTCTAGCGGGAGGAACCCAGCGATCACGAGCAACGCCGACGGCGGCAACAGCCAGAACGCGATAGCGTTGATCCGTGGGAACGCCATGTCATCAGCGCCGATCAGCATTGGCACAAGGTAGTTTGAGAAGGCAGCTAAAATCGGTGTACCGAACAGGATCAGCATCGCGATCCCGTGGCTCGTCAGCAGGGAATTATAGAATGTCGTCGAGATGAGAGTCATTTCTGGGTCGATTAGCTCGGCACGCATCACCATTGCCGCGCCGCCGGCCCACCCGAAGATTATTACAGAGTACACGCCGTATAGAACTCCGATATCCCGGTGGTCAACGGTCGTGAGCCACCGGAGCAGGCCAGAGGGTTTGTTTCCAACCGTCGTGTCTGTCTCTTCGTTGCCGCTCACGGCTGTCCCGCTCGCTGCCACCGACTGCCAGTTCTCAACCCTGGCGAGGAAGGTGACGACGGCGAGCAAGAGCCCAGCCGAGAGTAGTCCGAGCAACACCTGTGTCTCCATGCGTGTTTCCCACCAGACGAGAACACTTGTCGCACCGGTTGGCACGCGCCAAATCTGTTGTCTCTTGAAGAACATAGCCGCTGTCGGAAACAAGAGTTAATTCGAAACGCGAGATGAAACAAACCCCCATTTTCTCAGGGATAGGAGGAAGTCAAGAAGATCGAGGTGAACGCCTCAAGACTCGTCCCTGTGGTACTTCATCAGCCCGGTGCAGAAGCAGCAGCCGCGTAGTTCACCAGCACGTTGATAAAGCCCAATCAACTCACCACGGGACCTCTCGTGGTCACCGTCGTTGTGCTGGGCATGCTAAGAGCAGAGTCGATTCATCTCGCAAACGGGGAGTCAGCAATCATCGGTTCGCAGACCGAACTCGTCTGGTGTCTTTTATGATTCGCAACTCACTCTTGTTCCCATGGCCTGCTCTCGTCGCTGTCAGTTTACTGCTTTTATTCACTAGAAAAAAGTTATGTGGGTTTTAGGACAGTAGGCGCTTTGCGAGTCGCTCAGCGAGGTCACGCCCTCCGTCAGTTGCAATCCCGACTGTCTGTCCGTCATCGCTTCTCCACGCGACGATTGTCCGGCTATCTGTCTCTGTCACACGAACCGACTCACCGGCCACTGTCGTGTTTTCGACATCACGATCGCTAGTCGGTAGTTCGTCAGCAGTTGTCGCAACCACCGAGACGTTCGCTGGTCCAGTGTACTGTGCGATGGCTGTCTCACCACCGAAGCTAACAACACTTCCACCGGCGAACGTGTATGATTCGCCAGAGAGCTCTGGGACAGTCGCCTCGGTCGCCGATTGAAGCGACTTGAAGCTGTCATAGTCAACGGCACTGGCTGCACCCGGCTGATCACGGGCGTCGCTGGGTGGTTGGAACGTCTCGTTGCTGACGCTCACATTCAACCGAGTTTCAGTATAATCAATAGTCACGGTGTCGTTATCGCTCACAATACGCTGGCGGAGCAACAGGTCTGACTCAACGCTGACCCAGTTGGTCACCGTCGTGTCGACTTCATCGTTGGTTGAACTAACTTCGACGATCCACGCCTGTGTGTCACGGACAGTTGTCTGTCCGACGCGATCTGCCGTCCGGTTACTCTCATTCCAGGCGCCTGCTGTGGGCTGCATGCCCGTTCGATTGTGCCAGTTGACTCGGTCGCTGGGTGCTGCTTTGCTCATCTGGCTCTGACGCTCCGTCGTATTTTCTTGAACCCGCTCACGCCAGTCCTCGCCAGCTGTCTGATTCATAAGCGCCCGGAGTTCCGACCGGTTTTCAACGACGCGCGTGACACCACTTGATTCATCGTGAATCCACGCAACCGAGCCGTTCGTCCCAACGACGATGGTCCGGTTCTCTGTCGTCGTCGTCAATCGTGTTCTATTGTTTGTCGCGACGGCGTACGATACTGTTGTTGTTCGATTCGTCGTTCCGTTGTCAACGGTCACTGTCGCCTCACCAACGACCGTATCTGCTGACTCATACGTTGCTGCCGCATCGTCAAGGATTGCATCACCGCTCGGTGCGCCAAGGTCTGCCATCGCCGCACCGCCGACCGTAACGACCCCAAGCAGCACCATTCCGATGGCGACTGCATTGCGCACGATACCACGTCTTCGGTCTGGTTGCCCTTCCATCATATAGAGTATAGCACTACTCCGTAAAGACCAGACAGGGCATTCACACAGCTCGAACCTGTGGGAAACAACTATATACCTCCAGACATAGGCGGTTTCTCTGCCTGGCAAACAACTTTGGACATCAATCCTCCCTGGTTTTGTAGGCTATTAAATTGTGGTGTACATTCACTACTGCTGCCGCCGTGGCATTGGCTTACAACTATTCCGACCGTACACTGTGGCGTGTCACAGTCGACAGAGGATCACGCGGCGACACAGTCAACACCAGCAGTTGCTATCTCGAATGTCACGAAACATTACCAACTCGGCGGGAGAGTAACAGCCCTTGACGGTGTCTCGTTGTCATTGCCTGAAGGGTCATACACCGCGGTTATGGGGCCGAGCGGCTCCGGAAAGAGTACCTTGCTCAACCTCATCGGGGGGCTCGACACTCCCGATTCGGGCGAGGTATCCGTTGACGGGAGCCGGCTTGATAACACAGACGAGGCGACAAGAGCGAACGTACGTGGGACTGAGATTGGGTTCGTATTCCAGACGTTCGACCTCCTCCCACGGCTGACGGCACGTCAAAACGTTGCATTGCCGTTGACGTTTGCTGGCTGGGGACGCACCGAACGCCATGACCGAGCTACAACACTGCTTGACGATGTTGGGCTGGATGACCGGCTTGACCACCGTCCCCCGGAACTATCCGGCGGACAACGACAGCGTGTCGCCATCGCCCGTGCACTCGCGGCAGACCCGTCGATTGTGCTCGCCGACGAACCTACCGGCAACGTCGACACCGAAACTGGTGATGAGGTGTTGTCGTTGCTTGATGAGGTCCATGCGTCGGGGAACACAGTGTTGCTTGTCACTCATGCCCGTCGAGTAGCCGAGCGCGCACAACAGATCGTCCACGTACGTGACGGCACCATCGAAGGAATTGAGCGGGTTGAAGACGATGCACCGGTGCTGGCAGCTGCGGACAACTCAAGCGGGGTCGATGTCGATACGGACACGAACACTCGAGGCAGCAAGGGACGCGAGCAAGGTGATAGGGCGACAACAGGTGGGGGTGAAGACTAATGGATTTCAGAGAGACACTCCGGATCGCCGTGCGTTCGATCCGTGCACACAACCTGCGCTCAGCACTGACGATGTTGGGTGTCGTCGTTGGGATCGGGTCGGTGATCGTTTTCGCCACCTTCGGTGCGAGTGTCCAAGCGGCGGTCGTCTCACAAATCGGCCAGACCAGCGCAAATAGTATCTTCCTCACACCGGCCAGCATTGAGGGCGGCGGCCAGAACGGCCCACCCGGAGCAGGAATCGCTGACGCGACACGGCCGGTATTCACCGAGCGTGACGTGACCGAACTGGGCGATATTGACGGTGTTAACACGGTCGTCCCGCAGGGGACTATCCGGCTCTCTGGGGTGAGTTACGCCGGTGACACAGTCGCTCAACGACAGGCGATCGGGACGACGCCAGCAGCGTTTGGCAATGATGATATCGTCGACGGACGCGCATTCGAGTCGGGTGCCAGGGAAGTAGTGGTGAACGAGGCTGCACGAACCGCATTTGAGCAGAACCTCTCGGTCGGTGACACGATCACGTTGACATTCGCAGACGGTGATCGTCAGAACGCTACCGTTGTCGGTGTCGCCGACGGTACCCGCGGTGGGCTGTTATCACAGTTTGGTCCGAGCGGACCTCAACTGTACCTCCCTTCGGATCCGTTCTACCAGACAAGCGTCGAAGGGACGACCGACGGCGTCAGAGTGATTGCTTACCCACAGGTGACAGTCATCGCGGAGCCGAGTCAGACCGGCACGGTTGCAGACGCGGTGCGGGCGTACGCGTCGGAGTCTGACGCGGCAGCACTCCTCCCAGCGGGGCAGACGATCGGTGTTCAGACAACCGGTGAAATTGTCGGCCAGATTCAGGACATCCTTGGCCAACTTACCCGGTTCGTCACTGGGATCGCTGTCCTATCACTCGTTGTTGGTGCGATTGGAATCGCCAATATCACGCTCGTCTCTGTCACCGAGCGAACACGCGAGATCGGGATTATGAAAGCTGTCGGCGCACAGAACCGCGACGTGATGCAGCTGTTTCTCACAGAATCAGCATTGCTCGGCACCGGCGGCGCGATGTTGGGGATTCCTATCGGGCTCGTTGTCGCGTGGGGTGCGACACGATTCGCTGAGGTCGGGTTCACCCTTGCCCTTGACTGGATGGTGTTTGCAGTCGTTGTCGGTGTTGCGGTCGGTGTCGGGGCGGGATTGTACCCGGCGTGGCGTGCCGCTCGGGTCGATCCGATCGAAGCACTCCGACAGGAGTGACGACGGCCCCCGCCTCTCGACATCAGCGAACGGATAGTGTTGCGCGTTCTCCACTCACCGGCGTGTTTCAATCACGCTAGAACGGCGGGTGAACTAGGCCTCTTGAGCATCAACACTGGGTATGGACGATGCGAACGCAGCGGGTATCACGAGCGCAATCGTCGCCGGAATTGTGACTCTCCTGGTCACGGGTATCATCTCCCCGCCGTGGGGGTTCGGCACGGTGTTGCTCGGGGTAAGTATTGCAACCTACGCGACTGGCTATGTGGTCGCAACACAACGGTGAACGTGCGCGGAGAACCATTATAAAACAAGTTCCCCGATACTTGGCCTGTCTGCCTGTAGGCAACGACCGATACCGGTGTTAATGACTGATGAACACGTATCTAGAACCCTAGATATAGCAGACAATGCAGGACATCTGGCTGGAGCGTTGATTAACTATTCTTGTAGTGGAGTGTCGGCAGGCAGGGGTGTCTTGTAGGCGTCCCTGTATGAACGAGTATGGCCGCACCGACAGATGTTCAGGATGGTGACAACCTCGTGTCGAGAAGTGGCGAGTCGGATGAGATGGACTGGCGCCGGTCGTTCGAACTGCTTGTGTCACACTTTCCTGAGCCGGCATTCATCGTGGACGCGTCTGGGACAATCACGCTGTGGAACGACGCTGCGAGCGAGCTGATGGGCGTGCCTGCGGGCAAGGCTGAGGGCATGGGCGCGTACGAGTTGTTCGGCACAGAAGGCGAAGACGAGACGCTCGTTGAGACAGTACTCCGGACGGGGGAGACGATTCAGGAAGACTCTATCCGGTCAGCGGAGACACCGAAGGGAACGACAGAACACGCGCGAGCGCTGGCTACTCCGATCACAGCCCCTGACGGGTCTATCGTCGGTGGTGTGGAAGTGTTGACGCAGGTTACGTCGTTTGTGGAGCAACGGCAGGAGATTGAGGAGTTGCAAGAGCGGATGACAGACGACGTTGAGTCGTCTGTGGACGCGTTTCGAACTGCGGCCGCTACTGCGGCCGACCAGTCTGAAACCGCCGCTGAGACGGCTGCTGCGCAGTCCGAGAGCATCCAAGATGTCCAACAGGAGGTGGCAACGTTCTCAGCAACGGTCGAAGAGATTGCATCGACGGCTGAAGCCGTGTCGAATCAGGCTGAAACGGCCGAACAGTTGACCACGGAGAGCGCGCAGTCGGCACGCGACACAGCAGAGTCTGTCGAAGACGTTGCAGCACAGGCTGACGAGGTGGCCGCTGATGCTCGTCGACTCGGCGAGCGCGTCGACGAGATCAGTGAGGTGGTGAACGTGATCGACGAAATCGCCGATCAGACGAATATGCTCGCGTTGAACGCGAATATCGAAGCGGCTCGAGCGGATCAGGGTGGAGATGGCTTTGCAGTCGTCGCGAACGAAGTGAAGAACCTCGCAGAACAGAGCAAGGAGCGGGCTGAGGAGATTGCGGACATCGTCAGTGATGTCCGTGAGACTGCATCGACGACTGTCGACCGCGTCGAGGCGTCGAACGCTGCAGTGAGCGAGATTGCCGACGAAATCGAGGATGTCGAGAGCAACCAAGCGGAGATCGAGGCGGCGATCACTGAGGTGAACAATGGCCTGTCAGAAATCGCGAACGCGACCGGTGACCAAGCCACCAGTGCTGAGGAGGTCGCCAGCATGGTCGATACGGTTGCCGACCAGAGTGACGAGCTTGTCGCGGCTGTTGAGCGGACGGCCACGGCGACAGACAAACAACGGGAGATGGCGGACGAAATCAGCGAGACCGTTGTAGCACTCGAAGAGGAGATTGCGGCTGTCTCTGATCAGATCAGGTAGTGGGTACTCGGCGGGTCCGGTGACTGACCGTACTGTATTATTTTAATCTTACCCTGGCGTCCGACGACTCTTGAAGTTTGAGTGGGCATTGATATCCTCCCACGGTTGAAGCCGTGGAATTTCCACGTTGGGATATTAGTTCGGGGGCCGTCGGCGTCAGTCGGCTGACGAGCCAGTCGTTTCACGACCAGCTGACTGACTGCCGTCGTACTCGGCCTCAAACAGCAACTGCACCGACTCATCGTCGAACCCGGTGAACTTGTAAATAAAGAAGGCTGGAAGGCCTGCTGAGAAAATATATCCAACGTATTGTAGGAGGAGTTGACTCAACACTTGCTCGGTCAACACGCCGGATAAGAGTAGTCCCACATAAACGAGAACCATTGCGTACACGAACAGGAGCAGATTGCGAGCCTTCCAGTAGAGCAACCGGCGACTCGGGGGGAGAGACGCTGACAGCCGCTCTAGCCGGCCGAAGAAGAAGTACAACAGGAGCGGAAACGGGAGTAGGAATCCAACGGTAATGAGCAATAACAGTGCCCCTCCACTGGCGATCAAGGCCCCTATCTCAGTGACGAATACTGGCAACAGCGCGACCACGATCATCGTCGCCGTTAGTCGCCGGGACCCACCGCCGAGGCGGACGACAGCACCGTACAACACAACGTATTCGATCGTCTGTGAGAGGAGAGTACTCACACCAAACGAACCGGACCCAACAGGCACACTTCCGACACCAAGGAGTTGTGCGACGAGGTCTAACGCGGCTGCCACTACGACCACGATGAACACCCCAGCGTACGTTTGCAATCGTGAGGGAACCCGCGTTGTCGCCGCGAGGAACACCACTGCAGCGATACCGTAGAGTGCAGCGAAGACCGCCTGGATCAGTTCGACAGAGATCATTTGTCGGTCACCCCCGTCGCTTCGGTAGAGCGTTGTGTCAAAGCACGCCCCTCCGCGCTAGAGTGTCCAGCATCAACGGTAGCCGAGTTGCCCTCCCGTGTCTCCGAATAGTGTGTGGTCGCTGTCGTTTCTCGAAGGTTGAAGTTGGACAGTCGCTCTCGGAGGTCGGCAGTCTGCTCGGCCAGACTCTCGGCGAGTGATTCAAGATCATTCATCGTTTCGGCTGTCGCGTCCGCTGTGTCGGCCAACGTCTGGCTCCGCTCTGCGACCGTCTGCACCGCGTCACGAGCTTCGTTGATCTGAACTGTCACTTCTTCGGTGGAGGCTGCTCCGTCATCTGTCGCCCGAGCAATCTCCTCTGTTGAGGCGTCAATTCTCGTGACGATCTCAGCGAGTTCTTGGAATGTATGGCTCGCGTCGGTAATCGTCTCACTTCCGTCAGTGATCCGTGACCGTGTCTCGGTCATCTCCTCACTGACTGCAGCCGCGTCGGCTTGTGTCTCGGTGATAATTGCGTTCACGTCGTCAATAGCAGTCTGTGTCTCTTCGGAGAGACTTCGAACTTCGTCGGCGACGACCGCGAAGCCATCACCATCCGTGTCAGCTCGCGCCGCTTCGATGTTGGCGTTCAGTGCGAGGATGTCTGTCTGTTGTGCGATGTCATCGATGAGCTCTGTCGTCTCGCCAACGTCGGTCATTTGCTCGTCAAGTCCTCGGACTAACTCTGCAAGCCGATCCACATTCGATTCGATCGCTTCAATAGCGTCAACGACAGCATCAGCCTGATTGGCACCGATCTCTGCTTTCTCACCGCCCTGTCCAGCTTGTTCTGCGAGTTCGTCCGCCGTCGCTGCGACCTCTTCGATGGTCGCGGAGACATCACTGACCTCCTCGGTCGTTGTATCTAGAGTTTCTGCCTGCTGAGTAATTTCGTCTGCGACCGCCCGAATTTCGACCGCCAGTTCTGCTTGGTCATCGGCGAGATTGCCGGCATCATGGGCGACAGTGTCTGCGGTCGTTTCAACTTCAACGACAAACTCTCTGAGTCGGGTGAGTGTGACCGAGAGTTCTTCTGTCATGTCGGTGTATGCGTCGGCGATCTGGTCGGTCGCCTCGGCGTCCACGTCAAGATCGAGTTCCTGTGTCAGGTTACCGTCGGCGACTGCTGAGAGTGCCGCTCCAATCTCGTCTGCAGCCGTCAGGAGCGAGTTATTGAATGCCTCGGCGTCTGCTCGGGCTGTCTCGGCCTCTTGGCGAGCCTGTGCCGACTTGTCAAACGCCTCACGGAGTGAGTCTCGCATCGACCGCAGGGAATCGGCGAGTTGGCCCACCTCGTCGGAGCGGGAACTCTGTGGGTCCACATCCAGGTTTTCGTTGCCGATTGCTTCTGCGGCGTCGGTGAGTTGTCTCAGTTCGGTCGCAACGTCGCCACCAACAACAATCCCGAGTAGTCCGAGGTGAAGCAAGAAGAGATATGCGACGGTTGCGACGACGGCAGTTACACCGACCTCCGCTGTGACCGCGTACTGCCACACGATGTACAGGAGCAGTATGGTGGCAATCGCGACCACGTTCAGTACCACGAACAACCGGTACGTGTACCGTGACCTGATTCGTTCCATTCCACCAGCTTACGGGGCTCGTCGAAAATAAACCCCCTCCCGCCGTTTCGCTGAACTACACAGCTGTATTCCGGAGAATAAATATTGTGTAAGAATTTAAATGCCGACTCATCGTCCTGACCAGCTCCCTCCCGTCAAAGAGTTTCTTGACGTAATCGTCTACTCTATCGACATTACCCCCCTACGTCGATCTCACTGGTACTCGATGGCGGCCTCGTAGCTCACCACTACGGCCGCGCTCGTCAAGAGTACGAACCCGAAGTACAACGCGAATCAGGTCAAGGCTGCAGAAGTGCCGACTGGTTGTGACGAGAAGTTCTACGGGAGCGGCTTCTGAATATCCTCGACGCGCTGTAGACTGCCGCTGTCGGTACCGCTCGGTGCGGCTGAGCAGTGAGTGAGCCCACATCAGCCCAACGCGGCGGAGACGGCAGCCGAACGACTATCGGGTTGCCGAACGTACTCCTAGACAGAGACCACCGCAGTATGACACTCACACCAGCAGACGTACGCGAGTACGACGAACAAGCGGGGGCAGCGACAGAAACGGCGACGTTCGCACTCGGTTGTTTCTGGGGACCGGACGCGGAGTTCGGGGCCTTAGACGGCGTCATCAAAACGAGAGTCGGCTACGCCGGCGGGACGAAACGCGATCCATCGTACCACGCATTGGGCGATCAGACGGAGGCGTTGCAGGTGGATTTTGACCCCACGGTTGTCTCCTACACGGAACTGCTTGACCGCGCGTTCCAGCTCCACGACCCGCACAATCAGACGCGGACGACCCAGTACCAGAACATCGTCTTCGTCGCGACGACGAGCCAACGTGACGCGCTCACTGCGTGGCTTGAGGCCAACGGGCTCACAGGCGATGGGATCGAGACACGCATTGAGCAACTCTCACAGTTCCACCTCGCAGAGGACTATCACCAGAAACATAGCCTGCGAGGCGAGGATCGACTGCTGAACGCGTTCACTGAGGCCGGGTACGACGACGAGGCGATCCGCGAGTCGCCGGCTGCCGCTGTCGTGAACGCGCACGCCGCCGGGCACGACACCAACGGGCTTGACCTCCCGGACCGACAGACGATCCGGTTCCGATAGCCGTCGGTTTCGGCTCTCGGGTGTGGGTGTCTGCCTAGACCACTCGTTCAACGAATGAATGACCCACCCTACTCAGCCGCTGGCGCGGCTTGCTCAAGAGTGGTCCTTTCCGTTTCCCGGACGCTCTTTCCATCCACGACATCGGTAGCACCCGATACCGTGAATAGGGGGAGCGTAATCTCCACAGGCGTACCCTTGCACTGTCCCAGTCCTAGTCGTCGCTCATCGACTACTCGTCCTCGATATTCCGGAGATCGACGGCTTTTGTCGCTGGAGCCACTGACTCGTTCTGTGACACGAATTGCTCACGTCGGCGATGACGAGGCATCAGAACGAGTTGAGACGATCTTCGATGCTGCTGAAGACCAGTTTGGATTGATCCCGAATATCGCTCGGACGATGGGACACAGTGACGCCGTGGCCGACGGGTTCATTGGGACGGAAGGCGAACTATTCGGCAGTGGCGAGCTCGGACACGAACTGTTGGAGAAGGTCGGCGTCGCGGTGAGTGCGGCCAACGATTGCTCGTACTGTGTCGATGCCCACTCGCTGTCGTTGCTGCGAAATGTCGACGCGACCGAAGAGGAGATTGAGGCGATCACGACCGGCCAGTTCGGGGAGTTGTCCGAACGGGAGGCTACTGCGACGGCCTTCGCCGCTGCCGCTGCAGACGATCCACAAACGATTGATGAGGACCTGTACGAGGATCTGACTGGGGAGTTTTCCGACACTGAAATCACGGAGATTGTCGGGACTGCTGCGTTGTTCGAGGGGATCAACCTCTTCGCCGACGCACTGGATGTTGATCCCGATCAGTAGGTCCGAGTCTGCAAGCGACCGATCGGCCCACGAACGGACTGGACGCGCACCTCGTGGACAGCAGAACTGGTCACCATCGTCAGTCGCCGGCTCGGTGGACGGTACCAGTCGGACCACAGGTCATCGCGAACGGACTTGGAATCGGTCTCAGCTTGATCCTCTGGGTCGTCATCGCTCGCGACTGGATATTCGGCAGCTACCCAACGAGCTACGTTTCCGGCCCGCTGTTGGTTAGTTGCTGCTCGCTGGAACGACTGGTGCGACGTACTTGCTTGGGGTGGAGTCGCCGTCCCGCCACTGGAGGTAGTAGTAGTCGTGGCCGTCGATTGTCTTTGTCGTGAGCGTGGCTTGGCCACTCACGTCTGCCTCCGCCCGCGCCTCCTCGAGTTGCTGTTTCCACTCGTCTTCGTCCCACGCATCGGGTACGGTGTCAGTGTCGTGTTCTGCGTCCGATTCGAGTTTTTGCTGAGCCTCCGCCTCCTGCCAGTCAGCCATCGCTGTCGCGTACGCGGCGAGCTCGCGGAGTGTGTCTGCGTCCTGTTTTGACACGCCGTCGACGAGGTACGTCGGGAGTGAGTCCGGAGCGTCGGGTTCGCCGGTCGGGCAGTCGGTGTCGTCCGCTGTCACGCTAACCAACAAGACGGCATACCGATTAGTAGTGTTGGTTAGCCCGGTGGTCGGTTCCGGGTGTCACGGCGCGGCCGACGTAGCGTCGGGGTAGGCCGAGACCTCGCGAGTCAGAGTCAATGGCAATAGGAGTTGTAGTACTAACCAGAACGATGGAGGCTAGCCGTAGTTGGTGTTCCCACCACGTCAAGCCAAGAGCCATTCAGTAGACGGGGGTATATCGTGACCAGGCGGTCACCGAGCGACCGCTCACGCATGACGAAGCTTGGCGCCTATCGCGAGATAGATCCCTGACACTGTCCACACCGGCAGTGGACACGCTTTGTTACCCGTTCTCCACCGACACTTGCTTGCTCTCGAAGCCGTTGACTGGTTGGGTTGCCACAGACGGATTAAAGACTGTACACACCCCGTGTCAGTCGTCACGACTCACGGAGAAGAACACTGGACCAGTGAGAATCACGAACCCGTGATCGATGATTTCTCGCCGCGCGACCACTCTCGCGTTTCCTCCGTCAACACCTACTGAAACGCAAGAGCGGTTCCCGCCTGCTGGTGCTACACGACAGTTACGTGCCGCGACGTGCGGTGTGAACGAGAGTTAGCCTTGTGCTGGAATCCCGGCTGGGTATGGTGGAATCACGAGGGGTCGGTGATTATCCGGTCACGGACTCGTGTTTCCCGGCGTCGACGGCATTCAGTTGGTTCACCACGTCGGCCTCAACGGTGGCTGCCCCGAACTTCTGACAGCGATCCGCGAGTTCGGCATCGATCATTACTCGACGTTCTGTACCACGTCCGCCGTCATCTTCGACACTGATCCCGTCTTTCCCAAACTCATCGAGTGCTTCGATGACACGGGTGATTGTCTGCCCGTGTGCACGATCGCCTGTCGCGTTAGTCCGACAGTCCGTGTGTGACGCCAGCCACCTCGAGAGGTCCGATGCCCGGACCATTCGTTGTTCACCGCCTGGCACGGCCTTCGATCGACTGTACAGCTCTTCGGCGAACGTCACGGCTCGATAAATATCGACTTTCTCAGTCGCCTGCTGTTGGATCGTATCCGGGCAAGCGCACAGTTCCTCGAGCGGTGTCTCGGGGGCGACTCGGAATCGGGTATCGTTCTGTTGGTTGGTACGTTCGCCAGCGTCGACCATCTCAAGCACGTCGTCGATCTCACTCTCGACTTCATCCCGCGATGGTCTCGTGGTCAGTGCTCTGCCGATGGGATAGTTTGCTTTCTCTGGGCGGACGATCGTGGCGTCGTCGAACTCCTTCGTGTCCCAGTCGAGGTGTGGTCGTGATTCGAGCGCTGTGACTCGCTCGTCGATGTCGTCGAGGTCAGACAGCTGACCACGCAGTGTGGCGTTCTCCCGTTGGAGGTGATCGACGCGGTCTTCGAGCTGGTTAATCTCGTCGTCCAGGGTGTCGACCTCGGTTTCGAGCGCGTCGACGCGGTCGCGAAGTTGTGCGTTTTGATCGTGCAGTTCCTCGACTGCCGCCTCAAGTGCGGCGAGTCGGTCGTCCGTCGTGGGTGTCTCTGTATCTGTCATCGCAAGCCGCAGGCGGGAGCCTGCACTCCCCGCCACGGAATCGAACCGTGGTCTGCCGGCCGGGGTGATCGCGTGTGGTGGTCTGGTGGCTGATCGGGTACGTTCTGCAGCGCAGCAGCTAACCAACACGCGCTACCCCGAGAGGGGATCTGTTGGTTAGCTCCGGCGCTCATGGTCGTTGGTCCGTTACTGCGGGATGGTGGTGGCATCGCTCTGAGGTGGCGATCACTGTCTGGGCACGCCCGCCAGTGTCGGAAACTCGAGGGATATGGAGTCGGAGTGGCAGCTGGTGTCCACCCCCCGTTTGCGATGTGTACTGGCGGTGATTCACTGCGCAGCTGGTCGTGGGTTCCGGTGAGCCTATCTCGGGTGTTCGTTGACGATCACGATCGCCAACTACAGCATTCGTGTGCGCTGGAGCGAAGACTCGGCTGGCGGTCCGGGTATGTACGGTGACGCTCGTGTCAGGACTGTCAGCAGTACCCGCTGTGCGTTGTCCGTCAGTCCCTGCTGGCCGCGCTGTGAGGTCTTCGTAGGCTATGCTGGTACCTGAGGGGCGTGAGTCACGGTGGCTGCATGTGTACGTTCTGAGCAGCCACACGACGGTCTCAGCGGCCGCCATCTGGTGCCTCGTTCAGGGGGCTGATATTCGCCCAAGCGCGGCGGATCTCGTCGCGGCGTTCGCGTGACGGCGTGACCTGGCAGGACTGGCAGTGGATCGGTTCGCCGGCGCTGGTGCGCCACTGGCGCGCGCCACACTCGTCGCAGGCTGGGACGCGCGTCGGGTCCCGGTTGGATAGTTCGTCGGAGAGGGCCTGGTAGCGCTGCCACTGCTCGCGGGTGTCCGCGATACAGCCGAACCAGTCCACCTCCTCGTCAAGGCGCTTGATCTCGTTGCGGAGTGCCTCGGTGGACATCTCCCCCGGGTTCGGGTGGTCCCGCTGGTCGCTGCGGGTGGACCGCCCGTTGAGTCGGGTGGCGTCGCGCATCTACGCCACCTCCCTGTCGACGAGGCGCTCGGTCAGGTCGCCCGGGTACGTCGGCGTGTGGTTCTGGTCGCCGGTGAACACTGGCCCGCCGCTCGCTAGGCGTGTCCCGTGCTGGCGGAGGCGGTGCCCGCCACCTCGGCAGGCGCCGCGACAGCGGTAGTTCTCGACGCAGGTGTCGCCCTCGATGATGGTGGATCGGTAGGCGAGCGAGCCGCCGCAGACGGCACAGACAGTTCGCTGGTGGTCGACAGCCGGTGCGCTGGATCGTGAGGGGCCACGACTAAGACCCCGCTCGTGTGACTTGCTCATGGGTCGTTCGAAACCCCTCGTAAGAGGGGATCCACTGGGATGACCCACCCCCGTCCTGCTCCAACAGGGCGGGACCTTCCCGCAAGGGGCCGGGTCGAATCGAGATTATGCCCGACTTCGTAAATACCTTACTGAGGATTTTGCAGTCAGTACCTGATACGTCACAGGGAATAAGGAGGAAGCTCTCGTATCCTCACCCAACCGGTGCTATCATGAGGAATGCTCATCAGACAACAGATGAAATGCGCCAGCGCGCGGAGTGGATGGTGCCATCGGACGATCAGATCCTGGAACTCCTTCACGACAACCAACACCTGACTCCGAAAGGAATCGAACACTACGGTGGACCATCGTCTGGTCACGCACACGACCGCTGTGCTGTCCTGGCGGAATATGGTTTGATAGAGCGTGTTGTCCAGGGGCTGTACAAATTGACCGATGAGGGCCGCGCCTACCTCAATGAGGAGCTGGACGCGAGCGAGCTGGAGCCGGTTGACGAGGCGGAGTGACATCACTTTCTCCCGACGTGGGCGAGCGCATCCTCGATCCAATCCGGTAGCTCCGCGTCTGCGTCTACCTCTCCGCGACTGTTCCAGCCGGTGACCAGCTCCGGTGTCCCGGTCGCGCTTACGTCGACGCGTCACTCTCTGCTGTCGGCGGTGAGGTCGAGGCGACAGCCACCGCCCGAGAGGGGTTCGACGATTTTGATCTTGACTTCGGTGCCGCCGCGAGTCTGATTCTGGTCGGTGCTTCGCATCACATAGAGCGTCGCGAGGGAGCGGCTTCAGGCTCTCTGGGGTGGTTCCGCGTTTCCGGTAACTACCTCGGTCGGATTCATACGGCGTTCCAATACACCTCGTTATCACCGCGAGGTTGCGGTTCACCATATCAACGTCGTCAAGTATACACCCCTCAAAGTAACCACAACTCTTTTGAAATGTTCGTGCCTTGTCACTCTTGATACGCTCAGGTATCTGTCCCGTCCAAAGAAATTGAAACATATTCCAAAGCTAAAATGAGCCGATTCACCTTTGCTGACTTGTTTGCCGGTATCGGAGGAACGCGTGCTGCCTACGAAGCGGTTGGAGGCGAATGCGTGTTCTCCTGTGAAATTGACGAGGATGCACAGGAAGTGTACGAGCGTAACTGGGAGGACCCCATCACCGAGCACGACATCCGCGAAGTTGAGGCAGACAGCGTTCCTTCACACGACCTCCTGCTGGCGTGCTGGCCGTGTCCTTCATTCAGCCAGATGGGTAAGCTCGACGGACTCGAAGATGAGCGAGGAATGTTATTTTATCATATTATACGTATACTCAAAGAAAAGCAACCCAAAGCGTTCATGCTGGAGAATGTCAAGAACCTTCGATTCGTTAAGGATGGCGACGCATACGAGACCGTTAGAAGCGCACTCGAACAATGCGGATACACTGTATTCGACAAAGTGCTTAATTCGCTCAATTTCGGGCTCCCTCAGCACCGCGAGCGGCTCATCGTCGTCGGGTTCCATGATGACCTCGCGCCTGACGAGGATTCCTTCTCCATCCCGACCCAGAATCAGGCGAAGTTGGCAACTGAGACTGACCAACGCGAGGCACTAGCAGATATCCTCGAAGACAAGAATGACGTAGATGAGCGGTACTACGCCAGCGAAAAGGTACAATCTGATCGGCGCGAGGATGTTGAAGATGTGTCGGCCATTCCTGAGCCATCTATTTGGCACGAGAATCGTGCGGGACAGATCACGACCCGTCCCTACTGTGGTACGCTTCGGGCGTCGTCGTCGTGGAACTATCTGCTCGTAAACGGTGAACGTCGTCCTACAGTTCGCGAACAACTTCGGTTACAGGGCTTCCCTGAATGGTTCAAGATCGACGATTCAAACCGTAGCCGAGGGAGAAAACTCACCGGAAATACTGTCCCTATTCCGATGATTCACGCTGTTGCGAAGGAGCTAGTAGCTGAATTGGACTTCGATACTGCTTCCACGACAACAGTAGATGCCGGAACCGCCACGTCAGATTGAGTAGTAGGCTGAGTGAACAGTCCACAATCTTTTAATACAAATAGCTGCCAATGTGTCACGGGGTCACATAAGAAATGGAGGCGATTACAAAGCGTGCTGAGGCCTGTCGTCAGCGCGCATTCTTAGGAGGATTCCACCAAGGAAGCATCCGAAGCGATGGGACTCCATTTCATTTTGGAACGACAGAATGTGCAATCGTTGAAGAAACGCTCAGGAACATTGAGGGAGGCCGTTCGCTTCTCATCCACAACCCATTCCCGACAACTGCTCTACCCGTCGCCATCATCGCCTCTTATGCGTACTCGGAGAAACCTAGCATCCCTGGAACGGATGGCCTCCCAATGCTCGTATTCCCGGCACCGTCGCGGGGGTACCTGAGCGAGGTAGACAACTTCCACTTCCAGACGACAAAACACGCCAAGGACAACAAGACACCGCTCATCCCACGACACCCTATCGACGCGTTGAGCGAGCAGGACGCCGAGTGGGGTGTGTACACCGCGAAGGATGGATTCGTGTTCGATGAAGAAGACCACGACGCGCCCATCGGGGCGATGTTCGTTGACCTACAGAAGCCTGAGTGGAACGACCGGGCCTTCGACCGCATCGAGTCATTCTGTGAGGAACACCCTGAGGTGCCGACCATCTTCTACACCGACGAAATGGGGCCCGCCGCTGAACTCACCCGCGACCGTATAGACACGAGTACGCTTCGAGTGACCAATGAGATGCTTGCGCAGGCCTTCAGCAAGGACGACGCGTCTCCCGGCGAGAGCGACCTGACTACCCAAGAGCGCATCCTCTCGAATGGCGGTGTGGAGGTGCTCCAGTTTCCCATTACAGACGAGGACTTCGGATCTCTTATTCCTGATTTCATCGAACTCAAAAACAAGTGCCAGAACCGAGACCTCGCTTATGTGGAAGTCTCCCGCGTCTTCAACCGGCTGACGAAGCAGCCGTTCAAGCCCCACTACTGGACGCGTGCGGTCGGCTCGAACGCGTTCTTTGACGATGTCCCCGGCTACATCAAGCGGATCAAACGACGCGCTGAGAACGCCTCATCGGGAGGCAACCTACTGTTCAACTACGCACGGAAGGCCAATGAGGTGCAAGGCTACCTGAACGACAAGCACGTTCTCCAAAACACCGTCCTCGACGCGATCCAGCGAGCGGGCGAGACCAACGACACTTCGCGGTTCGTCGTGAGTAACACAGCCGAAAAAAAAGGCTCTCCGGCTCGCGGCAACCGACTCGGGCTACGCCATCCCCAGAAACGTCGAACTTATTGAGCGGCAAAAAGTGACGCCGATGCCGGACACGCGCTACGTGTTCCTCTACCCGCCGTACCGCGACGACTATGTGTTTGAATTCCCGCCTTCAAGACAGGTCGCGTTCATCCACAACGCTCTCTGGTCAAACTACGTGCGGAAGGCTGCGCAGGACGCTACCGAGAACATCACCGCCTCGTACAAGACGACGAGCATCGGGTCCTCAGGCGCGGTTGGCGACGTAGAAGACCACGTGTTCGATATCGACACACTGGAAAGCGACATCGAGAGCTACATCCGCCGCACCGACTTCGACGGTGGCGGGTCATCATCTTCGAGCGAACGTTCTGCGGGCGGGAGTGGAGGCGACGACTACGTATTCCATCTGGGGAACGGCGACCAGCGCACGTTCTCGGAGGCGAGCGTCGTCACCGTCTACGACTCGGACAAAGCGAAAATCACCCGCAAGAAGGCTAAGAATGTATCCGAAGGCGAAGAGATTCTGCTCCTTGACAGCGTGGCGGGAGACCTCTATGACGTGTTGCTGGAATCCGCCCACAAGCGCGATGCCGTGCGCGAGGACGAAGACCTCGTCGAGAAGTGGCGGGAACTGCTCAGTACCGGAATGGAGCGCGAGGGGATGAACTACTCAGATGTGGTGAACACCCTACAGGAGTATGGCTCGGACATCGAGAGTTGGCACTCCGTCCGCGCATGGGCAGAAGGGCGCTACATCGGGCCCCTCGATGAGGGCGACTGCCGCCGGGTTCTCCACATCTTCCGACCAGAACTGGAGGGTGAACTGCTTGAACAATTACACGAGGCCGTCTGGCAGGCGATGAAACACCTGCGTCTCCTACATCGACGCATCGGACGTAATGTCCGTCGGGCGGTTGAAGCCGAGTTCAACCCCTCGACGAGTGCGAAGTTTGGTGGGGATGTCAACGAGAATATGATAAAGAATATTGCACGCGACATCGAAAGACAGACCGTCATTAAAGTTGACATAACTGACGGCGGTTGAGGCCGCAGTCGTCAGGCTGTCTTCAACTGGAGGACCATCCAACGTGGATCAAAACACAACACCAAACGAGGGACGAATCACCAGCCCGGATACCGAGGCTGAGGCAGACGCAACGCCTCTCTCGGCGGGCGACGAAGCGAAGGTGAATCCGACCCACCACGACGCCATCGGCGCATCGATTCTCAACGACTCGCTCACCCGAGCGCGCGGACGACACCAGCCGTACTGCATCTCGGAGGAGCCCAAGCGCGAGTACTACGTCTCGAACCTCGCCCCGACGCACGGGGTGAGCGACGGCGAGGAGTTCGTCTCGCAAATCAAGCCCAGCGCCATCACGCTGGACTTCCGCCCATCCGACCGCGAGGCGACGCTCGAACCGCTCAAAATCGAGTTCGACCTATACTACCCCAGCCACCCGACGTTCGAGGAGTACAAGACAATCCTCGCCCGCTCGCAACGCGCCGCCGCGCTCGAACGCGAGGCCGCCACTGGCGAGGACGCCGACGACATAGACGTGGCCGACCTCGACGAGACCGAACTGTATCGGCTCGACGAGGACTTCTACCGGCGCGTGGACGTGCGCATCGAGACTGAGCTCGACCTCTCCTCCCCACAAAACGAACGCGAGCGGCTGACCGAACGCATCGCGGACGAAATCGAGGCCGCGCTCGAAGCTGCCACAGGACACGCCGACCGCGAGGATGGCGTGATGGCCACCCGCGACACCGCAGACCCCGAGGAATGGGAGGGAGACGACTTTGACCTCCACGACCTTGATGCGGACGAGTTCCAGACAGTCATCGACTCATTCAACGAGGTGCCGCCCGGCGACTTCGAATGGGCGGTCACGTTCGGTGTCGAGATTCGGGACACTGAGGTCTCACTCCGCCTGATGAATGAACCCGTCGGCGGGGAGGAAGACGAGGAGGGCGCGGACGAGCCGCACATCTTCAACCCGAAAATCGCGACCGAGGCCGCAGTTGACCGCTACGAGTTCGACCTCGGCCCTGACGACTACCGCTTCGACCAGTTCATCTGGGCGAAGGGGCACAACTGCTCGACAACCGTCGATGAACTCGACGCGGACGCCCAACGATTCCGCGTCGAAACCACCGCGACGCCCAGCGCACCCGTCTTCGAGTTCGAGTTCAACAACGACCACGAAACCCGGTTCAAGGCGCTCGCAGGGGACGTGTCTGGTGTCTCCACCGTCGACGTGCTGGAGGACATCTCCGAGGGGATGGACGACTACCTCGGAGAGTGGCGCGGCTCGAAGAAGTCGGAGTTCATCCGTGAGTACGGCGAGGACTCCGACGAGTTCACGGAATTCATGGACGCCGCCGACAACTTCGAGGAGGAGGCCAATCGCTTCGACGCGGGCATCGAGGTACTTCGCAACGAGGACGACGTGCGGCGCGCGTTCCAGATGATGAACCGCGTGAACAACACCGTCCACAACGTCAAGGCCGACGCCTTCGACGGCTGGCGGCTGTTCCAGTTGGTGTTCATCGTCTCGAACCTCTCAAGCATTGTCACCCGCGACCCTGACCCGCGCTTCGAGCAGTATGAGAGTCGATACGACGATATGGCCGAGGTATTATGGTTCCCCACCGGCGGTGGGAAGACGGAGGCGTACCTCGGGCTCGTGCTGTTCAACCTGTTCTTCGACCGGATGCGCGGGAAGGACAATGGGGTCACCGCTTGGATTCGGTTCCCGCTTCGCCTGCTCAGTCGCCAGCAGAAACAGCGATTTATGGAGGCGATGATGGAGGCCGACGCCATCCGTCGGGCCCCCAAGGACGAGGGAGGACTCGGCGGAAGCGGACGACCGTTCTCGCTGGGCTACTTCGTCGGCTCGCGCGACTCCCCGAACGACATCGGGAAGAACAACCACCTCGACGAGGACTACCGCGCAAGCCAAGAGAAGCTCGAAGACGACTGTAAACACCTCGACGAGTGCCCGCTCTGTGGAAGCGACGTGAACGTCCGGTACGACCAAAACGCCAACAGCGTCTACCATCACTGTACCGAGAGCAACCTCGACGACGACGAGAAGTGCGTTGGACGACTCCCCATCTACGTCACCGACCACGACATCTACCGCTACACGCCGAGCGTCCTGCTCGGGTCGCTCGACAAAATCGCGGTGATGGGGATGCAACCGCTGTTCGCCAACCTGCTTGGGAACTTCACCACGAAGTGCCCCGTTCACGGCATCGGCTACTCAGGGCGCTGTCCCGAGAAACACCTCTGCGAATACGAGGACGACTCCGAGGAGTTCATAGACATCAACCCCGGGACGCGCGACCCGGCACAGCGCGAGGAGACCGAGTACTTCGACCCAGTTCCGACGCTCCACCTCGTGGATGAGGTTCACCTGCTGAACGAGGAACTCGGCGCGTTCGCCAGCCACTACGAGACGATGTTCCTCACGCTGTGCCAGAAGCTGTTCGACGTGACGCCGAAGGTGCTGACCTCGACGGCAACCATCGCGGAGTACGAACGCCAGATTCGCAACCTCTTTCAGATGGAGGCGACGCGCTTCCCCGAGGAGGGCCCCGAGCTCGGGGAAACGTTCTATGGCGAACTCTCCGAGAGCGAAGTCGAACGCGAGTACCACGGCCTCACGCCGAACAACCGAACCCACCTGTACGCCGTCCTTGATCTTGTAAAGCAGTACCACGAAGTCATCCGCGACTACTACGACGAGCAACCCGAGACGGTGGCAACGCGGGCAGGACTCGACCCGACGGACATTGACGACATCGACGAAACGGTCGCGGGCGTGCTGGACGCCTACGAGACCTCGCTGGTGTACTTCACGAACAAGCGCGAGAAGGACACCTACCGGAAGAACATCCAGAAGCAGATTAACGACGAAATGCGCGACGAGGGGTACGCACCCCCGATGGAGGCTCAGCAGTTGACAGCGGACACCCGCAATGACGAGATTCTCCCGCGCCTCGAACGCGAGGGCGAGTTCGCGGACGACCCCTTCGAGGAGCGCATCGACACGGTGCCCGCCACGTCGTTCGTCGGTCACGGCATCGACGTGGACAGGTTCAATTTCATGCTGTTCTTCGGGTACCCGTCCCAGACGTTCCAGTACATCCAAGCATCTTCGCGGGTCGGGCGACAGGAGGGCGTCCCGGGTCACGTGCTGGACGTGTTCCGTCCGTTCGACAAGCGCGACCGCCACCGCTTCAAGTACTTCGAGAAGCTCCACGAGTACCTCTCGCGGACGGTCGAGCCGGTACCCATCGACCGCTGGGCGAAGTTCGCCGTCGAGAAGACCTTCCCCGGCATCCTGATGGCTATCCTCATCCAGTACTACCGCCCGCTGATGTACCGGAAGACAGACGCCAGCGGCGACCCGATGACCATCACCGCGCAGGGTAATACCAAGCGCGCGAACGTCCAGTCCGCGAACCATCTCTACGAGATGATGAACAACGACGCGGACTTTCCCGAACTCACGAAGGACGCGCTGGCCGACGACTTGCGCGACGCCTACGTGATGCGCGACCAGCCCACGTACCTCTCGTACATGCCGACCGACGCCGACGGCAACCCCGGCTTCTACACGAACAAGTACTTCGTGGAGAAAGTGCTGACGGGCCGGGGCGAGGAGTCCAGCCGCCTCGACGAGACGTGGCGACACTGGATGGACAAGCTCGACACCCAGATGGACACGCCGGAGTTCGACGGCGACGTGGAGCCGATGCGGAGTCTCCGTGATATCGGGAAGAGCGCGAAAATCACCAGCAACGACTACCATGAGGACTTCATCGACGCCCTCACCCGGGCGAACTGAGCGGAGTCCACCCTAACACACCTTCATAGAAGGACACACGATACGATGTCAGACAACAAGACGATGGAACGGTCGCAGTCGAAGTTCATTTACGACTACCTGCCGTGGAACACGTTCAACCACGCGCACAACAACCTCAGCGGGCGCGTCGCCGGGCTGAAGAACGAACTCGACGAGTACGGGCAGGACGTAGAACTCGACCTGCCCAAGAGCTACGTCATCAGCCGCGTCCACCGCCACATCTCGAAGTGGCCCAACGCTGACGCCATCCGCGACGACCTCACGTACGCCAACACCGAACTCCTCAAGCCGGGCTGGGCGAACTACCTCATCTACCCACTCACCTTCGAGTGCGACGCCTGTAAGTCCGTCACGAAGTTCGACCGCGACCAGATGGATGAGATGGCCGAGGAGGGCAACGACGCCCGCGACCTCGCCGTCTGCCAGAACCCCAATTGTAATCAGCGGCTCACCGACCGTGACCAGTTGCCGTTCGTCGCCATCTGCGAATGCGGCACCATCGACGAGCTCAATGTTCCCGAGTGTTGCGGCGCAGGGATGCGATTCCGTCGTCCAACCACCCAGATGGCCTCGTGGTACTGGGAGTGTGCCGTGGACCCCTCCCACGACACCACGTCGTTCTACGGCACGCCTGTCTACTGTCCGAACGGAGACTGCGACAACGAGGACATGGAAGTCCTGAACCACACCTCCAGTAGCGCGTTCTACCCGCAGGTCAAGAACCTAATCAACGTCCAGCCACAGCTTGACGATCTTCACTCCAGCGAGCACTATCAGGCGCGCATCGTCTCGGACTACCTGCTGGGCGGTGAGGAAACCGAACCCTCAGACCGCGAGAAGCGCCAGATAGCTGCCGACATCCTCGGAGGCACCGATGCACTCGTCTACGGCGACGAAGAGGAGATCGAGGAGGCACTCGACGAGGCGCGCGAGCGACTGATGGTTGACGTGCAGGAACACCGCAACCAGACCGAGGAGTGGCTCGGTGGGTGCTTCGAGGACGACGCCCGGACGACGCTCGCGGAGGAACTGTACGAACACCTCAGCGTCGTCTCCCCCGAGTACGCCCCCGCCAGCGGTATCGAGTCCGTCTCCTATCAGGAGATGGTAGACAACAACGCCGAAGACACCCACCTCTCGCTCCCGAAAGTGCGCAAGTACAACCAATTGCGCGAGGACCTCAACTTCGCGGAGGTCCGCCTCATCAAGGACTTCCCCATCACCGCCGCCACGTACGGCTACACGCGCACCGCCCCGAACCCGCCGGGCGAAGACCGCAACCCCGCTGAAGCCAACACCGAGGAGGAGGGGCGGCACGGCGACGACGCCAGCACGGAAGCGTCCGGCGGCAAAGGCGAAGGCGACGGGCGGCCCGTCGAACTGAATCTGTTCCGAACGGGCGACCACTCCGCCCCACAGATATTCGCTCAGACGAACGACGCCGAGGCGGTTCTCGTCCAGTTCGACCACGAAACGGTCGTCGAGTGGCTTGACGAGAACGACCTGTTCGACGCCCCCAGCGGCCTGCCCGAGACGGTCTCGAAGCCGGACACGGACGACCCAGAGGAGATGCGCCGCTGGTTCGTCGCCAACATCGACCCGCCGGGTCGCTACGACGAACTCCCCGACAACGCCCCGCCGGGAACCGCCGAGTGCGTCACCCGACACTGTTACACGCTTCTGAACACGACCGCGCACCTGTTCATCAACGGGATGGGGGCACTCGCGGGCCACCAGCGCGAGTCGCTCGTCGAACACCTGATGCCCCGGACGATGAGCTTCGTCGTCTACAAGCGTCCAGATACAGATTTCGCGCTCGGGTCGCTGTGGACGCTGTTTGAGGAGCAGTTCGACGACTTCGCTGCCCACCTCGACGAACTGTACGACTGCTCGTACGACCCGGTGTGTATACACGACGAGAACGGTGCGTGCGAGGACTGCCTGTACCTCGCCGCCATCTCCACCGAGAACGCCAACCACAATCTCGGACGCGGGACGTTCTACGGCGGCAACTTCGACGGGCGCGACCTCACCGGCTACCGGCACGTCGTCCTCGACGACGACTGACACGACCCGCTCAGGGAGTTCTTCAAACCCAAGGAGGCTTGCACGGTCCAAAGATGTTCAATATCGTCTTGCTTGGGGGATTCGTCGTTGAAACCCGCTACTATTAACGATGCCATCAAACCCAGCGAACCTCGACCAAGACGCACTACTCGAAACGGCCCGCATCCTCTCACAGGCTGTCCCAGCCGACGCGCTCGACGGCGTGCGTGCCAGTCTTGAATATCTCCACCACGCTGACTGCGAGGTGACTCCTGAGGCACTTCGAGATATCGCCCCGTGCGACCTCTCGACAACGAACGCTGAAAATATCGTATACCAACTCGCCGTTGAGGGTGTGTTCGACGACGGGCACCTCAACGTCGAGGCGCTTCGGGAGGCATTCGTCGGTGCCCGACTGATCGCCGGGCAGGTCGACCCGCCCAAGAACACTGTCGTTGCTACCATCCCTTATGATGATCGGGCACTTGATCCCGGGATGTTCGAGCCACTTCATGCCAATCTGCTCGAACTCATCCGTTCGGCTGAGGATGACCTCGTTTTGATGAGCCCGTTTCTCAGCGAGCAAGCTTACGAGCGACTCCGACCGGCACTTATTACAGCAGCAGACAACGGCGCGGATATCACACTCATCACGCGGTACCTTACTTATGGTGATAAGGATTTTAACCGTGAATTCGCCCGGGGAGTGGCTACCAACCAGCGGCTCACATCAGCAACGGCCTACTACGAGTATATTGACGACGAGACATGGACGACGTTTCACGCGAAGATGGTCATCGCAGACGGGGAACTGGCCTATCTGGGCACAGCCAACCTGACACACAAAGGGCTCGGGGGCAATCTAGAACTGGGTGTCATTTTCCGAGACGATACAGCGTCACGACTCACTACGCTTGTCGAAAATCTCCGGCAGTCGGAGTTCTTTTATCAAGTCTCCGTCTCGGGAAAATCGTTCCACCGGTGCTAACACGCAACCAGCTGAGTTATAAAGACTGCTGACGTATTTTATTAGCGATATAGTGGGTGTGGCTACCCACTCTCAGAGAAGACCACTACTCCGCGAGATTAGATTTTTAATTTTGTACAGCCCTGCTCCCCCACCGTAGGCAGGTCACCCCTACTCCTCCTGGTATAATGTGGTTGTGCAACTCATCGCCTTGAGCAGGCCCGTGCGAACGTCGCCAAGTTCTGGGAGGAACTGAGGGGGTACGCCTAGTACGGTATCCAGTTCGTCGACGAGCTGGCCGCGGAACTGGACACAGTCGCGCAGTACGACGAACTGTTCGTGAGAGCGACCGTGGAGGACGCAGACATCTACGGGTTCATCAACCACCTGCTCGTCACGTCGACTGGATACCACGTCGTCGACTACAAGACAGGTCCAGTGGAGAACGGTGTCGAGGCAGCCGCAAATGAGTACCTTCCGCAGTTACGAGCCTACACCGCTGCACTCTCCGAGCACGATCCCGACAGCGACGTGACCGTCTCCCTAGTGTTCACCGACGCACGGGCTTCGTGGCAGACGGCGTTCACCTCGGAGGAACTCAGCGGGATACGCGCGAGCATCGTAGACCAACTTCGTGAAGAGCCCACAGGCAATAGTTCCCCTGAGTAATGTGAGACAGGGCCCCCATTTGTACAGTATGAGTTTTAATTGCCAACCTTCCTGTTGGTAAATAGACCTGTCGTGAACTGGGTGCCCCAGAAGCTCTCTATCGCGCCCCACCGGACTGCAGGAACCCACCGAGGCCACTCCGATAGAGGTACGCCACCAGCCCGTCGACAGGGACGAACAGCAACACCACGGCGGTGATGATGAACCCGGCCCCAGCCACGTCGATCGTGGTCCGGATCTGACTCTGATAGGCACCACTCGTCGGGACGTAGCTGACGAACAACCCGACGACGATCATCACGAGGATCAGCACCATCACGCCGATCCCGAACGTGAGCGCAGTGCCGATCATGTTGTGCGCCCGCTGACGCACACCACTCGCATCCTGATCGCCACGCGTGGCTTCACCTCTGCCACCCGCTCGTCACCACCGCCGAACTGCCTGACGCGCTGTCGCAGCATACCGGACCACCGACACGCTGGCGAGGAAACACCCACCCCGCATCCGGATGCCTGTCCGTCTCAGTGTACCCATTATAAAACGGACAGGACCGGCGCTGACACCGTGAAACAACTAAGAGACCCAATGGGCCGACAAGTCGACAGCGACGAACACCTGGAACTGTTGGAGATGCTCCACGGCGACACAGCCGTGCTGGTCGGCAACTACCGGCCGATCCAGAGTTGGCACTCGCTGGGCGTCCGCGTCCTCAGCAAGACGGCGACGATGCTCAAACTGGAGGACTGTTGGAAAGTCGAGACAGCAGTCGATCCGTCGCACAACCTCATTGCGGGCCACGTCCTCATGGCCGAAGACGACGACCGCCTGCTCGATCACCTGTGAGCAGTGATGTTGCTGGCGCTGCATACACCCCCCGCCCCCGCGTCCGGTCCCCACTTGCGCCGGTGCAACGACCCGCTCTGGTCGGTCGCTGGCTGCCTACCAGTGCTGTTGCACCGGCGCAAATTCCCACTGCCCCATGTGTGTCGCGACGGTGTCGACGACCGGTTTTTGGAAACCGTACTCGCGCGGTTCGTCTATGGATTGAAGATCGTGATCAAACACGGCCCTATACCAAATTGCTAAGATTTAATGTAGGCCAACGACTCAATCGCAAGGTTCAGCTACCCAACCAAGTGCTGTATCTCCTGAGTAGGAAGCGGGTCAACCTGCTGCCGATCGCCAGTCTCCGTATAGAAGATACTAGCAGTGACCTCACGATCAGGGTAGACCTCTTGCGCAACATGATAGTACACGCTCAGCTGCTTTCGATACTCACTTTCAGCGTGCCGACCATGGTCAGTCTTGTAGTCTACAATCTCAACCTGATCAGGCGTCACGTGCATGAGGTCGACAATTCCTGAGACCGTCACACGATCATCACCAACGGACACTGGAAGATAGACTTCCTCCTCGACGAGCAGCTCACCCTCCAACTGGTCGAGGAATCGCTTGACGTGTTCTTCATCTGCATTCCGGGGCGTACCTGCATCGCCGAGGGCGTACGCCTCGGCGAAGTCATGCACTTGTGAGCCGAACTCAGTTCCTCTCCCGCCGTCGACATCCTCAAACACGTCGTCATTCATCAGCGTGTGCGGTGTCTGCCCCTGTGGGCCCTCCGGAACAGGAATATCCACTTGGAGCGCAGTCTGTTCCGACGGACCCAGCGTCTGCTCGTCGACATCGAGGGAAATCTCCGCAACCTCCACCGGCAGTTCTTCGATGAAACTGTTCGGGTCCTTACCAGCGCTAAACACGACGTGACTCTCAGCACGGGTGATAGCAACGTAGAGCAGCCGGCGTTCCTCGTCGTAGTTGCGAGGCAGACACTTCCGGAGGACATCAGCCTGCCAGTTGTCGTAGACGTGTGGACGGCCGTGCGCCTCCTCAGCGTACACTTTGCGCTGTCGCAATCCGATCGGGTCGTCATACGCAATACCAGCGCTAGTCCCACCACTCGGCGGGAACCGCCCGCTGTTCATGTTCGCCAGAATGACGATCGGGTACTCAAGACCCTTCGTGGCGTGGATCGTCTGCACGGTCACTGAGTCCGTCCCGGCACTCGCGTGCACCTCGTGGGTACTCCCAGCCGTAATCGCACGCTCGATGAACTGGATGAGATCGCCGCGCGTCTGCGTGGTAGCCTCGTGAACCGACTCGAGCGTGTGGAGGACCATGTCGGCCGTTGGACCATCATACCCGTAGCGCGCAAACACGCGTCGTGCAACACCGCCGAGTGTCTCCAGCGACCGGACATCGTTGCGGAACGCGACCATGTTCTCAGGGTACGTCTCTGCGTCGAGAATCGCATCAATCTCATCGAGTGTGTAGCCCGCCTGCTCGAGCACCACCGCCCAGCCACGGTCGGTGTCGTCTTCAAGAATCCGGAGCCAAGCCAGCAAGAGCTTCGCTTGGTCTGTCCGGAAGAGCTCGATGCCACCCTCGTACGCCATGGGCAGTCCGTACTCCTCTGCGGTCTCCAACAGCTCTCGACCAAAGTCACGCGTCCGCGTCAACACGGCGATGTCACCAGGCCCCGGCGTCCGGAGTTCTCCATCCTCATTCTCTACCCGGTAGTCGTCGTTGTCGACGATTTCCTGGATCTTCGCCAGCACTGCCTCCTGTTCCTCGTCACTCCGGATCGCCTCGATGGTGGTGTTCTCGTGGTCGGTGTTTGACTGCAGTGAGACAAGCCGATCATCGATCGCAGCAACGTCAACATCGTCGTGCTTGGCTGCAGGAACACACAGAGCGTGTTCAGAGAACTCAAGAATCTCCTGTGTCGAGCGGTAGTTCTCCTTGAGTTTGACATCGGTCACAGGACGAGTCGGGAACGAGACACGCTCGTGGTCACTGTTCAGTTGCGCAGCGAACTGCGACAGCCGGTCCTCAAACTCGAGGATGTTGTCGACATCCGCATACTGGAAGCTGTAGATACTCTGCTTCCAGTCCCCGACAACGCAGATGTTGTTCGTGCCTGCGAGGAGCAGTGCGAGTTTGAACTGGATCTCACTCGAGTCCTGGAACTCGTCGATCATCAGGTACTCAAATGCCAGCTCATCGCGTACCGAGTGGTCTTCACAGAGGAGAACAAACGCGAACAGCTGGAGCATCCCGAAGTTCAGGTAGTTGCGTCGCAGGGCAAACTGCAGGTACTCGTAGTAGACGTCGTGGACGAACTGTTTGAGCCCCTCTCGGTCTTCTTCGAAAGCCCGGACAGCCGTCTTGTCGGGGACTTGCTTCCCGCTGCCGCGAATCGCTGCCTTCTCGGGTGCATCGGGCAGATAGGTCTTGTTGCGGCCGTAACGGCCAAGTTTCGACCGAAGGCGTGACTGCTTGCTGCCACCGTTCCGTGGGCGATTCATCGCGTCGAACTGCCGTTTGAACGCGGTGAAGTCTCCATCGAGGTGCTGCTCTCCATCACGGTACCAGCCGTCCGCGTCAGGGAACACGCCTTTCGCCGCCAACTGGTTGAGTAATCCGAGAAGCTCCGCAGGCTCATCGAGTGCGCGGAAGACGTCGTCATACTCGGGATGTGCGTCACTGAACCGGTCGATAAACTCGCCGAACAACGCTTGCTCGACGAGTTCGTCCTCGATGATCCGTGTCGATCCGGTGATCCGGTCGTCGATCCCGAGATAGGTTGGCGCATCGTGGCCGTGTTCGTCGAGCAGGTCGTAACACAGTGAGTGGAAGGTCTGAATCGGTGCATCCGCAAGCTCCCGCATCCCGTAGTGACAGTGTCCGACGATCCGCTCTTTCATTTCGCTGGCCGCGTTGTCGGTGAACGTCACCAGCAGGACGTCCGAAGGATCAACATCCGTTTGCGAGACGATGGTAGCGTACCGACGTGTGACGGTGAAGGTCTTGCCCGTGCCAGCGCCGGCGTCGACGCGATACAATCCATCGATGTTCTCGATCAGATCTCCTTGCTGGTCGTTCGGCGTAGGCTCACTCATCGGTCACCCTCCAAGAGCAGATCGCGATTGTCCACGTAGCGATAGTTTGGCTCCCCGCCCAATCCCTCAACGGGGAACCGTTCCTCGCCGGCGCGCCGGCGGTTCAGCTCTTCCAGTCGTTCGTCGACAAACGTCTCGAAGGCGTCGAGATCGCCTTCGAAGAAGGCTTGCCCCCGAGTGCGTGTCAGCTGCCGCATCACCTGTTCACAGCCTGTCTCGACGTATTTGTAGTCTCCAACGTGGTCTTTCATCTGGCTCGTCAGTTCTGCGCCGAATGGTGAGTTGATGAGTTCCTCACTGTCAGTCGTTGCCGGGAGCGAGGCTCCATCGAAGACTGCGGCGTAGTCCGCGTACGCCACCTGCGAGAGTGTCTTTTGACACTTGTTCGCTCCATCTGCAACGACCTCCTCGAAGAACGCCTCTGAGGCGGCGTACTCCTTGAACGAGACCGGGTGATACGAGATCGTTGTCAGCGTGTCCTCGAGATCGGCATCCCCGGTGACGATATCATCGAGCGTCTCGAGGAAGTGGAAGAACGTGAACTCTAGGTGCTGATCAGGCTGCTGTGACCGCCAGTGGGCGAGATACAACAGCGCTTGGAAGTCAGGCGTATCATTGGGCGGGTCGAGTGCGGAGTTCGTGACAACCTCTGAGGCGCTCTTCCGTGAGCTACTCTTGTGATCGATCAACTGGGTCGGCGAGTGGACCAGATCGATCTTCCCTTTCAGACCCAGGGTCTCATTCTCGAACCACCGTTCGGTAACAGGCGAGTCAACGGGCTTGTCGAAACGCTCGGCAAAGGCATTGCTGCCCCACCCGCTTGTCGGAGTGAGAAACTCTCCGTCGACTGGCGTGTTCTCGTCGAAGAAGGCCACGATGGTCTCTAACCCAGCGCGATACTTTGTTCGCCGCGTCGCCTCATCCACAGATCGGATGAATGGCCGTGTCTCGGCGAGCATATACGACACGACATCGTCGATGATCTCGGCGTCGACGAACTCCGGGTGGGTGACGTAGAACTCCGCGAAGTCGTGGAAGAGGTTCCCTTCCTTCAAGTAGTCCTTGTCAGGCCCTTCGACGAGCCTGTCAAAGAAGTAGTCGCGCGGCGAGTTCACGTACGTACTCAGAGTCGATTGACTGATCGTCGAGACCTCGTTCGTTGTCACGTCGACCGATTCCTTTTCGAACCCACGACCGGCGTGCCCATCCCACCGCGTGTGTGAGGTTGCATCGAGGTCGCTGAACCGCTCGAACTCCTCATCGAGCAACTCTTCGAAATAGAGACACGGGGTGACTGATGATCCGCCTCGTGCATCTTGAACGAGGTAGTACTGCGTCGCCCCACTCTGGAGTAGGAGTTGGAACTGGGTGATGTTGCGTGTGTACTGCGCGTCCTGATCGACCCACGGCCGTCGTGGCGGCGAATGCGTCCAGTCCTCATCCAGCCCCAAGTAGAAGACGACTGGCCGGTCGACGTAGGCTGCCGATTTCGCATCGGCGAGCAGCACGCCTTCGTTGTCACGATCGACAGGCACCTCGTAGCTTTGGAGATAGAAGACAAGTTGCTCCACAGTACGCTCGGTCGCATTCGCGTCGGCGAGACCGAGTGCGTCGAGTTCATCACGGAATGCGTCAAGACGGCGATCGGTCTTGTCCTCGAATCGAGTGAGCGCATCGCTAAACGTCCGCTCCTCGATGTGGGTGCAGAAGTCGACAACCCAATCCAGCTCAGCAGCCTCGACCTCGTACAGGCGCTTCTCGTCATGCTCGACAGCAAGCGAGATATCGAGCCGTGCAAGCAGTGGACGAATGTCGCCTACGCGAGTGTCACTGCCGCCGTGTGCGGCTCGAAGCAACTGTACGAACGTCCGGTGATCAGGATGGTCTGCAAACCCAGGTCCACCGTAGAACGGGATGTTGTTCGCCTCAAATACAGCCTCGATGAGTGCAGAGAATTCGCTTTCCCGATTGAGCACGACGGCGATGTCGTTGGCATTCTCGTCGGTGACGGCGTCCACGACTGTGTCGACAATTGCTGTCGAGGAGTCAAAGATGTGGAACGGTGGGTACTCGAACACCTGTTGATCGAAGGTGTCGTAGGCATCGTACTCGGCTGGGAGGATGGAACGTTCAAGTTGCGTCAGCTGGTCCTCACCAACGACGGCAACGTTCTGGCTGGCGTCGATCCGATACTCAGTGAGCCGCTGTGAGGTCGTCCCGAGATCAGCAATGTGTTCGACCGCTTGGCGCGTGGCGGCGTCAACGTACGCATCGTAGTCTAGGATCGCCTCACGACTACCCTGGTGCTCCCAGCACTGGAGTATATTCCCGATCGCGTAGGCACCGCGCTTCCAGTCCAAGTCGGTCTGCTCGATCAGTTCTAAGAACGCGATCCGGTCCTCGGCCTCCTCGCGCCGCCCCGCCGCAAGACGGCGTGGTGTGATCGCAAACGTGCCGAGATGGGGTCTCTTGATCCGCCGATTCAACGCACTCGCCAGCGGCGCGTCTGGCACCACGACGAGATCGTAGTCTGCGACTTCCTCGTAGAGATCATCAATCGGCTTGGCCCGGGCAAATGACACGCCGGCAAGAGACGGGCGTCGGGTATAAAATTCAGCACGGTGAAAACTCGAGTGGCAGCAAGGTCTACAACCGAGTGGTCCCGCTCTTCTACCCCATTTGTGAATAGCGAAAACAGGTGGGACCCACACCCCTTTTTCGATATGAAATCGGGGGGTGCGTGGGATCTTACCTCAGTCTACTGCTTTTTGAGATGTGACGCAAAGCTGGACACTTCCATTTTCGCTCTTTCCGACGAGAAGGAGAGACCAGACATCTTTACACTCCACAAACATCATTTCAAATGAATGTGAGTTACTGTCTGTATCTTCCAATCGGCACTCGCTGGACAGACAACTGATCACGACGTGTACCGGATGAGGTACTAGTTACATATGGCTGACACTCCGGGTACACTCGAAAGCCGGGGTACGACTTCTGAAAGATTACGCTGCACGGCTGGGCGTTACACTTGAAATGTGGTGTTTACCCTGATACTCTGGCGTTAGAATAGAGTTAACAAGAAACCCATACCGCCCTCATATCTCTCAGAGGTTGGTTGACCTTCGAACAATCACGTCGTCTTCTACCGCGATGACATCCTTCTCAATGAGGTGTTCAACAGCATCCTCTATATCCCCGGGGGAAAGGTCGACCGCGGCTTCCAACTCCGACCGCGAAATCGATTTGTCAAAGGTCTGCAACACTTCGAGTTCCCGGTAGACTCGTTCGGTGATTTCGGAGACCCGCTCGGCCAACGGCGTTGAGATATTGTGCTGCTCTTCGAGTTCCAGTAATGCCCCGTTCGCGTGTGTGACGAATAACTCCTGTCCCAGCAAGTCGATCTGCTGTTCCAACTCGTCCTCGATAACGTCGAAATCGAGTTCGGTCTGCACGAGCGAAAACATATCTTCAATGTCGTCTGTTCGCCCGGCAACTGACTTGAATAGGAAGATGTCCTCGGAACTGACCAGCGCGACTGACAACCTCCCGGCGTCGAGGTAGGCTTCACTTCGCCGGCGCATCCCTTCAGAGAGAACGAGCTTGTCGATCACTTGTTGGTTGAAGATGTCGATCCGACACCCGTCGTCGTTCTCGAGAATCCGCTGCGCTCCGAGATTGTCGTACTCCTCCCCGGGTTCTTTGACGATGTCGTACCCGTTGTCCAGCAAGACTGCCTGTAGGACTCAGAGGTTGTCGGCGTCGGTGACGATCAGATCGATGTACTTGGTTGTTTCCTTGAGACCACGGAACGACATCGCACCGCCCCCGATCAGGTAGACGGTCAGGTCGATTTCGAGCTGCCTGCTGACCCGTCGCAATTCAGACTCGATGTACTCGCTGTCGAGGCGCCCCCTCATAGAAATCCCAAGGCGGAAACCCACGACTTCAGTTGTGGGAGGAAGCCGACACGGTACTGTGCAACCGCCGGAATAGGGAGGGTCGGGTTTTCTACCGATGCGGAGCTGTTAGGTGGCATGAGTGAGTACAACAGGACGCACTCTGAGCGAGCCAAACTGGCTCGCTGGGAGGGGCGTTCGTAGGCACGCCCTGAACTCGGGGTCAGATGACGCGCCGCCGCTCTCGCCACATCTCGTGGCGGTGACGCGGTGGGAGACCACCGAGAATTAAAGTGGTGTGAGCCAGCCGGTCGGACGCTTTGCGTCCGAACGTGCCTCTCCATGGGCCAGCGCCTCGCCGGATAAAGCCCGGCGGGAGTACGCCGGCGGGAACCATCCCGTTCCCACCGGCAGAACGCTGTGCGTGCAACCTGCCTGTGACGGCGGACAAAGCGTGGGCCGAAACCCCACCGTGGGGGAAAGCCCATGACTTCAGTCATGGGTAGCTTACACTGCCACCCCGTATTCGTCGGCGAGTTCACGGAACTCTTCCCATCGCGGGAGGCGCTCCGCCCGACTCTCTCCCTCGGTGTCGAGGTACTCGAAGAGATTCGAGGCCCGCTCGACGACATCGTATTTTTGTGCAGCTCCGAACAACTCGTCGCGGCCGATTGTCGTCCCGCTGATCAGGAGCAGGCAGTAGGACTGCGAGCGCGGTCCGTCGTCGATTACGAGCATGTGGCAACACAACTCCGCCGGCGATACGTCATCAACCAACTCTGAGTACAGGTAGTACCGACGCTGGCGAGCCATCAATGGGAGATCGTACGCTTGGAACAGTTCCGGCCCCGTCAGGTGAAACGCATCGTCCTCAATCTCGGCGCGAGTCTGGACGAGAACCTCGTCTAGCGACTCCCAGAGGATTGTGAACGACTCGACGTGATCTTCGACACGATGTCTGTGGCGCAGGTGCGCAAACTCACGTGCCACAGTAGACAGTTCCTCGAAATCATCGTTGAGTGTGTACTCCCCGTTCGTCTTGTAGATCATCCCTCGGTTCTCTAGTGGGGATAACGACCGATGTACTGTGCTCCGATGGACATCGACTTGCTTCGCGAGTTGGGGAGCAGTCGCCGGCGACTGCAGGTGGTACAGAATCCGCAGCGTCGCGCCGCCAAGCAATTCAGGAAACGGGATGTGGGTGTACTGTTGGACAAACCTTTCGAACAGTTCAATGGCGCGAGCGTCTGACCGATTGATCTGCTTCCGCTTTCCCTCGCGAGTGGTGTGAACTAGTCCTTTTGATTCCATCCGGCCAACGAGTTCGGACACGTAGCTGCGGCTTCGGTTGAGTTCTTCGGTGAGTCCCGAAACCGTTGACTCACGCTGAAGAGCTTCTAGCGCCTGAAGCTCTGCCGTCGTGTACACTGTGTTGCGTATTTACGAAGCGATTATAAATGAGTTGGGGGTTTTGCAACGTCAGACCGCTACATAGGCGGCGTGGCAATCACCACGGAATCTTCCGGTAGTCCATTCACGTTGATTGTGAGACCGTGGATCGTCACCGCGTTGTCGGCTTCATCCCACCGCTGAAGCGGTGGGCCTCCGCTCACTCAATATCACGATGGCAGTCAGCCACGGGCGACCGTGACGGCGGCGATGCGGTCGGACGCATACAGTGTCGGCGAGTCTGCCAGCGCAAGTATCGTGTGTCATGCGTTCGTCGGTATCGTGGACCGACGCCAGCGCCCAGTTACCGTTGCTATGTCACTGGGTACATAGGCTTATGTCTGTAGAACTAGAAATATAGGGTGACGGACGGCGTCCTACACGACGACCGCAGACTGGCAGGCGGTTGAGGCCGACTATGTCGTCGACGTGACCATCTGCCGTACAGAAGACGAGACGTATCCATGCGGGTGGGACTATGCACACCACCTTGGGGAAGTCGGTGGAGAGACCCTCCTGCGATACGACAATGCTCACGAACGCACGAGGGGCCACAAGCGTCATACTCAGAATGATACTAAGGAGATCGAGTTTCCCGGGATGCTGACGCTGTACGATCGGTTCAAACACGAGGCCGAGGAGATGACACCCATCGAATGGAACTGGCCGACATAGGACACCATCAAGAGGATCAAACCATGCCCACGCTCACAGTCACTGTCGGCAATCATGATCACCTCAACGAGCGAACGTGTCGTCGGATTGAGGCAGCCCAAGACGGAGAGGAACTCAAAGACGCCCAGCCCGTGTTGAATTTCAGCTCATACGCAGAGCTGAATCGGCTCCTCAGTCCGGCAAACCTAGAGTTGCTGGAGACGATTGCCCAGCATAGCCCCGAGAGTATCAGTGCCACCGCTGAGTTGGTGGACCGTGACTACAAGCAGGTGCATCGCAACCTCACCGAACTCGCAGATATCGGCGTAATCGAATTCGACGAGATGGGACCAGGACAGCCGAAGCAACCACTGCTCGCTTACGACGGGTTGGAGATTGATATCCCGTTCACGCCGTCAGATGAAGATGTCAATCCTGTCGCTCCCTGATCTATGAGAGGTGTCGAGTGAACGCGTGTGACGGAGGCGCTGTGTAACGGTATATCAGCTCCCTTGTTGTTTTATTAGCTGGCGCACCGATTCGACGAGTCAGTCGTTCCCGGAGTGGATAGGCGTTGAGTGGTCGAATACGTTTTCGGGATCGAACTCGTGTTTGATCTCTTGTAGGCGGTCAAGATTATCACCGTAGGCCTTCTCACTCCAGTCTTCCCAGTCGGCCTCTTCAACACCGACGTACCCCGGATATGCCCCCTCGCCGCCACGGTCGCGCAGTCGGCGTTCGGTTTCGGTGGCCCACTCGATGTGGGCGCGGTTATCGTGTGACTCCCAAGCGGCCTCAATGACGATCAAGTGGGCCTTGTCACTCCACGCGAACGCCGAAGAGTTGCCGCTTCCAACGGCTTCGCCCATCGGCCAGATCCCGATTCCGTCCATCCGTCCAGGGGCGGCTTTTGTCCGGTCGAGAATGAATTCGTGGAGGTCATCGGTCAACTCGTCGACGAACACCGATCGGTGGACGTACTTCCGTCCCCACGGGTGTAGCAGCGTTCCCATTTCGTGGAGCATCTCGTATGGGACGACATCGCTGTTATCGACCAGCGGCTCCGCTGCATCCCGAAGCGGGGCGAATGTCTCTAGACCAGTCTCAGGGTCGCCGGCATAGCAGCCGATCAGGGCTAGGGCGTCTTCACCGTGGAGTTCCGGCGGCATACCGGGGACCGCCGGCACCTCCGAGTAGTTACAGATCACTGTCGCCTCCGGCGGGGCGGTTTCAGTGAACTCCCGCAGCGCGGCGAACACCTCGTCAGCGGCAGCTCGGGGATGGAACACGCTTAGTCCTCCCACCATAGGGCCGACATCGTACAACTCGAACTCGAAGTCAGTAACGACGCCGAAGTTGCCTCCGCCCCCCCGGACAGCCCAGTAGAGGTCCGCGTTAGACTCCGGTGAGGCCGTCACCACCTCGCCGTCGGCAGTCACGAGTTCGACGCGTCTGAGTGCATCGACTGACAAGCCGTGTTTGCCCCGGAGCCAGCCGATCCCACCTCCGAGGGTCGTCCCCCCGATACCGACACAGCCCGCGCTTCCAGTCGGGAACGCTAGCCCGTGTTCCTGTGTCGCGGCCAAGACATCGGCGGTTGTGTTCCCTGGGCCAACGTTCGCCACCCGGTCGTCGTCGTTTACGTCGAGGTGATCGATGTCCTGGAGGTCGATCACAACGCCGTTCTCGGCAATAGCGGTCCCAGACTGGTTGTGAGCGCCAGCTCGGACCGAGAGTGGAAGGTCGTGCTTGCGTGCGAACGCGATGCCCGCAGCCACGTCGTCACTGTCTGCCGCCTGTACGATCAGCGCCGGATACCGGTTGATCAGCCCGTTCCAGACGTCCCGGGCAGTGTCGTAGCTGTCACCGTCCGGGGCGACGAGCGCGCCTGTCAACTGTTGTGCGAACTTCCCTACCGTCTCCTCGCCCAGTGTACCCACGACACCGAGCGGGTGCATGTCTGAAGACACTGCAGCGGAAAGGTCGAGACGTATGATAATAATAGTCCGTGTCAGACAACTGTGAAAAACGCAGTGTCTGACCAGTGACGCTGTCGAGCCCCTCAGGGCTCGCAGGACGGGCTACCTGAATCCGGAAAACCCGGAAACACCCCCATCGGACCTTTTAGGCTAGCACCGAACCAGGGCAGTATGATCACAGACGCGAGCGTCCTCCAGAAGGGGTTTGTCCCCGACGACTCTATTCACCGGAACCGCGAGGTGACTGCCCTCTCGCGCTCGCTGGACCCGCTCACACGCGGCCACATCCCGGACCCAGTCCTCCTGACCGGTCCATCCGGTGCAGGGAAGACGACCTTCACGCGCTTCGTCGTCAACCAGCTCGAAGCAAGCGCCCCCGAGACACAGGCCGTCCACGTGAACTGCTGGGAGAGTCACACCCGGAGCGGCGCGCTGTTCGACGCCCTCGAGTCACTCCAGGTGGCGACAGCCCTCCACCGCAACTCGACGAGTCACGATGAACTGCTCAACCACCTCGCCGCCATCGACAAGCCGGTAGTGCTGATCCTCGACGAGGTGGATCAGTTGGACGACACCAGTCTGATCTACGACTGCTACGCCACGGCAGGCGTGACCACCATCCTGATCACCAACGACAGAGGTGAACTCCTGCGCGAGATGGACGACCGCGTTCGTTCACGCCTCCAGACGGCCGATCACATCCACTTCGACGCCTACACCTCCCAGCAACTCGCGGACATCCTCCAAGCGCGTGTCGACCACGGCCTCGTCGCGGACGCGATCTCAGAGCCCCAACTCCTCGAGATCGGCGACGCCGCGGCCGGCGACGCCCGCGTGGCACTTTCGATCCTCCGCACAGCCGCCCAAACGGCCGCGTACAACGACCGAACGACGATCACCACCAGCGACATCACCGACGCCATCCCGCGCGGGAAACAGAGCGTCCGCGTTCGGACACTCGACTCCCTCCGAGAACCACAACAGGAGCTGTTTCGCCTGCTTCAAGCAACGGGCGAAACTGCACCTGGCGAGTTGTACGAGGAGTTCGCTGCCACCCGGTCGGATCCACCCACGAAGCGGACTGTCCGGTCCTGGCTGCAGAAACTCGCTCACTACAACCTCGTCGAATACTCTGGGGAGGGCCCAACGCGAACGTACACCCCGGTGCGAGACGCGCCACAGGCTGTCTGAGATGCGTCTATTCATCCGCGTCCGCGCCAGAAGACGCCATCGTGATCAGGTCGCGACACCTGCTTGCGACCCCGGTCTCGGTCATGGGGCGCCCTCACGACGCCGTGTTGTAAGGCGCCTGCTCTGGACGATGTCCGACCACTGTCGCCGTGACTTCGACAGGCAGGTGTCTCCGGCTCCGGCGTGTGAGCGCATCCGGTTGCAGCATACTCCCGGCTCACCCTGGCGGCTTCGAGGATCCCGTCCAGACGAGACTCCCATCGCCGCCCGCGGTATCGCAACCGATATTAGTACGACAGCGTCTCCGTGGTCAGACGGAGCCGCCCCATCTGACCCGTCATGTCACATCAGTCGGTCTCTCGTCCTGCGATTTGACCGGCATATACGTCCGCGAAATAGTGCCTGTGAGCCGACCAGTCAGCCAGCGGATGACACTCCAGCGCACAGCAGTCCACCAGCCACCCACGACACATAATGCAACAACTGAATCCCCGCCAACGAGAGCACGCCCAGCCTGCGTCCGTGCCGTTCACCGTCCATGTCGACACTGTGCCGCCGCTGCACGCCTGGGCACAACGGACACCGGACACACAGCACCTCGTCGTGACACCTGTACGAGCACACAGGCGCAATCTCCGGAACCAGCTACGCGAGCACGACTGCCCGCAAACGAATTTCGAGTTCGCCCGGATACTCGAGGTCGCACGCCGCGTCAGTGGACGCGACGGACCGACAGAGACACTCGATACCGTTGACCGATTATACCACCTACGCTCTCTTCTAGCAGAGGCGCGCCAAGCCGACGCCGCGTGGTTTAGGGACCTCGCGGTAGCGACGGGAACCAGGCTCTCGGAGCGACCTGAGGACGCGGAGGCGATCCGCTCAGAGATCGAGCTGATCACCGGGTTCCACCCAGACCGACTCGCGGCACTCCGTTCGGCAGCAGACGGCATTGGGACGCCAGCCGACCAAGACAGCCACGCGCGCATCACGGCGGCCGTCGCCATGCAGCGGGCACTCACACAACGCGTCGACCCAGCGCCGACACCGGACACAGTGATCCGTGCCGCCACGCGGACACTCGCCGCTGAGGGTGCAGCCGCGTGGCAGGCTGCCTACGAGACCGTCGATCGCGTCACGGTCGCTGGCATGGCGTCACTGCCGGCAGCGTTGGTCGATTTCCTCCGTGTCGTGGCGACCGAGGCAGCTGTCGATATCCACCTCTACCTTCGTGCGGCGACGGGTCCGACGGCCCGCGACCGACTGCCGGCGTTGTGTGCGGTCGATACCCCCGGCAACGAGGTGATCGAGTCGTGACCTGCGATACCGACACGACACAGGTCGAGATCGTCGCAGAGAGCCGTCCGGCGGAGGCACGACGTATCCTGGCAGTGGTCGCCGAGCATGCCGACCGCGGCGGGTCACCCAGCGATATCGCCGTCGTCGTCCCGGATCCAGACGCGTACGAACCACCGCTTTCGAACGCGGCGGCGCGACACGGCCTTGCGACGGCGACATGGACACAACTCCCACTCACCGACACGCTGCCGTATCGGCTCGTCGCCGCCTGCTGTCGCGTGCTCGACGCCACCTCCTGCTCGTGTGAGACGTTCCTCAAGCCGTTAGTGTACCATTGGACGCCGCCGTCACTGGCGTCCAGTGGCGCGTCGCGAGACGCTGCCACACCGCGTGACCACGACGAGTCGTCGTCATCCTCAGTCGGGACCCCGAGCGGGGCTGTGGGCGACATGCCGGCAGGCGACACAGCGGTGTCAGCACTTCGCGCGATGGTCCGAGACGCGTTGCAAGGCGACGAGACATCAACCCGAGACCCTGTGGAGTGGTGTCGCTGGATCACTACCCGCGAGGTGCCGTCGGTGGTAGAGGCGTACTGTGAGTGGGTCACCGCGCACCACCACGAGGGCCGCCCGCAGCCAGACGCCGTCGACACAGCGCTGTCACCCGTGTTGGACGCGTACGAAGACGCGGTCCTACCGCTACGGTATCAGCGTGATGGCCCGACGTTGAGCCAGACGGCACAGACAGCACGGGGCGTTGTCCGGACCCAAGACCTCGTTGAGGAAGTCGTCACGACGTACGCAGACCGGCTCGAGGCCGGCGAGCCGCCGTCGTGGGCTCTTGTTGGTGACCTCGCCGAAACGATCGCGGAGCTTCGTGCCGGCCGCCGCGAGCACGCGAACGCCCACGCGCTCGACGTGATCGACGCGAACGACACCTGGGGGCTGTCACGAGACGTGGTGATCGCGGTCGGCCTCAGACACGGCGGCTGGATCGAATCACGCCAGGGGCGGCTGCCACCCGCACTCCAAGCACGACTGGTGGACCGTGCCGACATCCCGGTCGGGATCCGGGCAGCGTGGTCGGAAGCACAGGTGCGAGACCACTTCCAAGACACCGTTTCGGCGGCGTGTGACACGCTCGTCTGTACGCGGCCAGAACGCGACCCCACCGGAACGCCGGTGCCGCCATCGCCGTTGCTCGCAGCCCTCGACACTGCGACTGTGACGCCCACGGAGGTGTTCGCCGATGACTGACGCCGAGCCCGCCGCGGGGGCGACGCGCCCACCACTGAACGACGCACAACGCGAGATCGTCGACGCCGCCCTCGCGGCTGACGCAGGCCTCTTCGTCCAGGCGTCTGTCCCGGGCTCGGGGAAGACATACGCGAGCAGTCGCTTGTGTGCTGAGTTTCTGCTTGAGCGTGCCGCCGCCGGCATCGATCGCCCGGCCGCGGGACTGGCGGTCATGGCGTTCAATCGCGACGCTGCGGCGAACCTCCAGCCGGAAGTGACAGACTGGCTCCGGTATCTCGTCGCCACCGACGCGACGCCGGCCGCTCGCAGTCTCGAGGTAGCCGACGTGTCACGCCTCGCCAGTGCGTTTCGTCGTTCGGAGACGGTCGGCACGATCGACGCCCTCCTAGCCCACGTGTTCCGCGACATCGCACTTGAACTGGGGTTCGATGACCCGACTGTCGACGCCGGCCACGCTGTCGACCGCCTCCACCGCGACGCCTTCGAAGTGGTCTGTGGGGACCCCGCGCTCACCGACGAGATTGAGCGTCTCGGCGACGCGTACCCACCGGAGGACGACGACAGAGACGAGCTGGACAGGGTTGCGGACCTTCTCGAAACGATCACGAAGACGGCGCGTGACCACGGGTGGACACCGTCGGAAGTGAGAGAACGACTCCACGAGAGTCGACGGGCGTTCTATCCGGACGGTCCGCCGTCATCGCTCGCGGACGTGATCGACGACGCACGCCGATTCGCCGGCGACGGCGCCGGCGTGTCGCCGACCGAGACGTGGAGCGAGGACGAGATCGTCGCCGCAGACCGCGCACTCCACGACGCCTGGGCGGCACGGATCGACGACCTCGTCGCAGTCTACCGGTCGTACGTCGCCGCGTACGATCGGGCCTGTCGAGAGCGGGATGTCGTGAGTCACGTCGACTGCGCCCACTGGATCAGGCAGTACTTCGGCGACTCCACGTGTCCACACCGGTGGGCCGACGATGCGGTGTCTGAATCGGTCGTCGATCGACGCCGCACCCGCCTCCGTGATCGGTGGCAGAACCGGGTCGATCTGCTCGTCGTCGACGAGGCACAGGATATCTCGACCGGTCAACACGACGCACTGGCACAGCTCGTCACTGACGACACGCGGGTAGTGTTGTACGGTGATCCGTTCCAGAGCATCTACACCTGGCGGAACGCCCGGCCGTCGTCGTTCGCCGGCGCGATCACCGACGGCACGTACTTCGACCGCGAGTGGGACACGCACGTCGTTAGGAAAGCCCGAACAACCTACCGGCAACGCCCGGCGCTCACAGACACCGTCGACAGTGTGTTTGGTCCAGCACTGGACGACCCCGGACGTGGTGACGCCCCTAGTCTCGATGTCGACTACGATCCGCTGTCGCCCGACCGTGACGCCACAGACGACCCCCGCCTACACCTCGCTACCTACCGACCGCGCTACGACAACGACGACGATCACCAGGCGGAAGTGCTCGCACAGTACCTCCGTGGCGCACTCGAAGAAGGCGTGTTCGACGACGGTGACAGTGACGCCGTCACCGACGACGACGCCGTCGCCAGTGAACACGGCGATTCCACTGGCACACGCGACGATCGACAGCCGCCGATCCGGGTGTTGTTCCGAAGTGAGTCGTCGATGGGGGCTGTCCGTGACGCCCTCACGGACGTCGGACTCACCGTCGGGACGGCAGTGCCGGTGTTTGAGCAACCGTTGACGCAGACCATAGTGTCGTTACTCGAGTGGCTCGTCGACCCGCTCGCTGTCGGGGCGACTGACGCGATACGTGACGCCGCCGCGACGGCTCACAGCGATACGCTGACTGCCGTCGCGGACTACGTTGACGACGCCGGGTGGGGCACAGCTGACCGTGCCGGTGACACGGCGCTCGACGGCGACGCCGCGCGACTCTTCACCGAACTGCGGACGCTCGCGACGGACACCGCCGAGCGTGCGCGGTGTGCGCCGTCAGAACTCGTCGAGCGGTTGTGTCGGGTACTCGCCGTTGACGATGACCCGTTCGGGATTCAGCCGGACAGCACCGTCCGTCACCGTCGGCGCATTCGTGACGAACTCCGGGCTGCCGCCGCCGACGCCGACGGCCCCGAGGTCCCGCCGTCGTCGGTCGTCAGTGTCCTAACTGCACTCTGTGACGACCCCGACGACGGCCCGTCTCTGGCGGTCGATCCAGACGAGTACGATGTCGTCTTCGAGACGATCCACTCGTTCAAAGGCGCGGAGACGCAGGTCGTCGCACTCGGGGATCCGGCGTCCGACCCGACTGGGTGGTCGTACACGGACTCGGTCGTCGCTCGTGGGACGACGCTTGCCGTCTGTCCCCCCGCGACGACCGACGCGTCTGCATCGGCACACGTCCAGAGGGTTCCGGTGAACGGCTACGGCGGTGGCTTGTTCGACTACGAGTCCGAGCGGTCCTCGAGGAAGGACTCCGGACTGCGGTGGGTGACGAACCGGTCGCGGACGGACTCGAAGACGACGTTTGTCGGGCCGGAGCGCTTCGCCAAGTGCGCTGCCGAAGAACGCGCGGAGCACTGGCGTCTCGGGTACGTCGCCGCGACACGCCCCCGAGACCATCTCGTCGTCCCGGTTCCGCGACAGTCCGATCCGGACCCGAGCGACTCCTGGGCGGCCGCGTTCGCGCATGCGTTCTCGCCCAAGGAGGCCGACGTACAGTCCGAAGTGACGAGGCGACCGGCCGCCGCAGATCGACTGATAAGTGTCTCCATCGACGATGTCGCGGCGCGTGACCCCCTCGAGTCACTCTCGGGGCCGTGGACTGGGCGGTCTCCATCGTCGCTACAGTTGCCGACGTACGATTCGACAGCCCAAGACTGGCTCCCGCGATTCGTCGACGCGAGCACGTTCTTCCCGTTGTCCGAGGACCACGACCAGTACGTCGTCGATCACCTCCTCGGGCGGCAACTCGACACGGATAGTGGGACGACGGACACGGACGCCCCACTGGGCGTCGTCGGTCCTAGCGTCCTCGGACAGATCGCCCACGACACGTTCGGCAGTCTAATTCGATCGGATCCGGACTGTGATCGGGTTCGTGCTGGTCACGCCGACATCACGAATCACGTCGACTGGGCGCTCGATCGAGCGCGGCTCAAGCACGGGCTCGACGACACGCAACGAAACCGGATTAGAGACTACCTGTTTGAGGCCGCGCTCCCGGCGTTCGTCGCGACCGACGCCTTCGAGCGACTGTGTCGCGCCGGCACGGTATTCGTCGAGGAACCATTGGAAACGCGGATCAAAGTCGACGACCTCCGGGTGGAGTTCCGCGGGCAGGCAGACTTCGTCGCCCGCGACGGCGACGAGTGGCTGATCGAGGATATCAAACTCACCTTCGCAGAGGGGAGTGCCGAGACCGACGACCGCTACAGACACCAGTTGGCCGCCTACCGGTGGATACTGGAACGACAGGGTGTTGATCCGTCGGCTCGGGTCGTCGCTCGGATCACGAACATCGGCGAACGCAACAACGAATCAGAGCTCTCGCCCGAGATAGATGTTGACGAGCGGATCCGCCAACGGCTCCGTCGGCTCGGTCCCGAGTGATCGAGACGAACTGTCTGTCGTATTCGACATCAAGTAGTTCCGATCAGTCACTACCCCTAGGAGATGGTACACGTGTCGGCTTGGAGGACAACGGAGGGCAACATCGCCCTAATCAGAGTCACAATCCTGTGACTGATTGTTTCCTGCTCTACCACCGACCGTATTTTCTCCACAACAAAAACCAACACATAATAGTAGGCTGCATCCGAAACGGTTGTTGACATCCTCCTCCGCCTGAAGGCGGAGGAATCCCACGGTACCACACCGCTGGGTTGGGATATTAGGGTTTGCAGTCTACCACCTCTATCCGAGGTTGGAATCCTCGGGAGAGGTCATGAAGGTAGACTCCGGGCTGTGCCAACCAGCCGGTACTCCTATCTCCACCCAAATCGGGTGCAGACTCGGAGTTACTTTGGTTGATATCGAGACGGATGTTCTCCGCCCCGTTCACGTCCGCATTGAATGCCGCGTCACACGACTCACACACGTATAGGCCACGTTCAACACGCTGACTGTCGTCTTCCCTCCCGCAGACGCAACACGTCTTGCTCGTGCCCCGTTCAGACACGTCCACGACCTCGATGCCCTCGACTTTCACCTTGTATTCGAGGATGTTCGAAAATCTGTCGAACGCCCACCCGTGCAGGTCAAGGTTGCCGTGCTTGCCCCAGTTTTTCGACTCACCGTTCTTGTCCTCGCGGACACCAGCGAGTTTCCCGATGTTGATTCGGCCCACTTCTTGCTCGACACATCGCTCAACGATGTGTTTCGCTAAGGAGTGGAAGAAGTGGGTGCGACGCTCTGACCACTTCCGGTGCAACCGAGTTACCTGCGCACTACTGCTGTCGTCGCACTTGGCAATTTCCTTCGGGAAGTAGTAGCCGTCCTGTTTCAGGCGGTTGCCGGGGTACAGGTCTGCCTCTTCGGTGCTGTACGCGACGGCGGCGAAGTTGCTGATACCGAGGTCAACACCCGCCGTCTCGTCACCGGGAGCATCGGGCGTCTCGATCTCGTCCTTGCAGATGAGGTGAAGCTCCCACCGCTTCTTCGACTGGTCGTAGACGGCCCTAACCTGTTGCAGATTCTCAACGGTGACGCCGGGTCGGGTTTCGTATTCGACAAGGATGTATTCCCGCGCTCGGGGGTACTCCTTGTGATTCGCGCCTTTTGACAGGCGGACACGGTTGTTCTTGGTGTCGTGGCGGAAGCCGTTCTGTTTCCATGTCACCGTCGAACGCGGGTGTTCTTCGTGGACGCGACGACCTTGGTTGTCGTAGTAGTTTTCTTTGCGGTAACCGGGTGGGTTATCCCGTTCATCGTCGGAGCCGTACCACGAGTTGAAGGCTTCAGCGAGTTCCTCCAGAACCCGCTGACTGGACTGACTATGCAGCCCGTTGTACTTTGGATGGGTCTTCAACTCGTCTTTCAAGTCCCCGTGACCGGGAATCTCGCCGGTCTCCTCCCACACTTGGCGGGAGTGGTAGTTGGCGACGTTCCAGAGTTTGCTAGCACTCCACCCATGTCGGTTGAGCGAGTCCGCTACCTGTGAGTGGTTGCGGATTGTCGCTCGGTGAGTGCGGTGGACTTCCAGCATTCTGAACGCGCGTATAACCGCTTATACTTTTGCTTCTTGTAAAGGTTGGTCTTTGGAGTCGGTTGAATATCCAGATGTATCATCGGCGGTGGGATGTGGAGTGAGTTGTCGGATTCATCGCGCGCCTAAAGGCGCGGGTATTCTCCTTGTTCTTTATAAACTTGACACCAAGCGAGTGGCGTTGTGGATCTACGCCACCTCCCAGCCGATGGGTCGGTCGGTCACATCGCTCGGATGCATCAGCGTTTCCTCGTAGGGTCCTAGCGGAACGCAGTGTCGAACCACGGCCGAAATGTGATTATCACCTGGCATTTGGTGGCCCTCTCAGTTGACTAGCTAACTAACAATGACAGGCTAGAACGGTGATGTTAGTTAGCCTGTTGTTTCATTGTTTTCTCGGCAGTCACAGTGTCGTTCCAGCCTACTGATCATCTTACAACATACTGTCTACACCGCTAATAGTAAGAACCGGGATTTCCAATCATCGATACAATGGCAGATCAGATTAGCGCGGAGACAGCAGCCGAGTTGCTCACGACACTATTTGCCGACGAGGAGGGAGACGCACTGCTCGTTGACCCGCCGGTGACGCTCTTAGCGGCTCTCGGGGAGGTTGAGACGGACGCACTCCCGGAGACGCTACATGTGTTGGCTCGAGAGGAGCCGCTGAAGACTGCTCGCGATGATTTCCTAGTGGCCTCGAATCTTGCAGATCACGTTGAGGCAGATCGAATCGGTGTGCGCGTACTCACTGAGAGTGGTGAGACGCCGCTGTTCGCGACTGCAGACTCGGTGTACGCTGTGGTCGATACTGAGGGCCTCCGGTCGATTGCATTCGCGACAGACGACGATGGTGTGATCGGCGACGTGTACGAGACGTATCAGGAGCGGTTTGACGAGGCCGAGGCATTCGACCTCCGTACACCAGGTCGCACGCGAGCGATGGAGCAACTCGCAGCTGATGTGGGTGCAGGTGTCCAGGAGGACTTCCACGCAGTGCTCGCGAGTCTTGGTGAGGTAACCGAGGAGACGATTGACGAGGTAACGCTTGCGCTACTGATCGCGGCCCGGAATGAGGCCCAGCTCTATGATATTTCGAAGTGGGGCGAAGACACAGGCGTTGCCTCGAAGGCGACGTTCTCCCGGACGAAGGGCGAGCTTGAGGAGAACGGGTTCATCGAGACGGAGAAGGTGCCGATCGATGTTGGTCGGCCGCGCCTGCGACTGCTGCTGGCTGACGACGATTTCGCGAGCGCTGATCTCGACGAGTTCGCGACTGTCGCCCAAGAGAAGCTGTAGTCGATTCGAGACGCTCGGACTCTCGCTTGAATCGGCAGGCTTCCGCTTGCTCCGCCTCAGTCCTGGCAGGCAGTGCTGGTCCAGCTAACCAACAGACGAGGATCAAACACCGTATGTTGGTTAGTAGCTACGCAACCTACCCGCACTCTTCGGAGAACAGTGTGAGAGACTCACGCTATGTCATCAACGTGTTTTCACGCACATCAGAAACGGTAAGTAATTCCGCCGTTACCGAGTGTGCGTATATGGCACATTACATTGGCGACGAAGCAGGGGTAGAATTGCTCACTGAGTTATTGGCTGAGCTACATGATGACGCACTCCTTGTCGATCCGTCGGCGTCGGTGCTCGCTGCACTCGGGGAGGTCGAGACAGACACGTTCCCACCGACGCTGGATGTGCTGGCACGAGAGAGCGTGCTGAAGACTGTCCGCGACGACTTTCTGGTCGCCTCGAATCTCGCGGACCACATCGCTGCGGATCGCCTCACACTCCGGGTGTTCACCGGCACGCCAGAGACGACCATCCTCGCGACTCCTGAGATCGTGTACGCCATTGTCGGAGGCGAGGGATTGCAGCCGGTGGCTCTCTCCGAGGACGATGCGAGTGTGACTGCTGACGTGTGTGCGACGTACCGCGAACAGTTCGGTGAAGCAGAGTCGTTCAATCTCCGGACACCAGGGCGACTGCGGGCACTTGAGCGGCTCGGGGCTGATGTTGGAACAGGGGTTCGAGAGGATCTTGAGACCATTCTCGGGACACTCGCGGAGGTGAGTGACGAGACGATTGACGAGGTGACACTTGCGTTGTTGGTGGCTGCCCGCAACGAGGCGCAACTCTACACGATCGGCCACTGGGGGGAAGATGTCGGGCTTGCCTCTCGAGCGACGTTCTCGCGGATGAAGACCGACCTTGAGGACGCTGGCCTGATCACCACGGAGAAGGTGCCGACCGACGTGGGGCGGCCACGACTGCGACTGCTGCTGGCTGACGACGAGCTCGTGAGCGCTGATCTCGACACGTTCGCAGATGTCGCCCAACGGAAGTTGTAGGCAGACCGAGCCAGTCAGTACGTCTTGAGTGCGACGTAGGTCCGATTAGAGGCTTCGTCCCGTAGCGCCAGCTCTGGAACACTCTCCGGCATAGTCGACGCATGACGAACGGCAGTACGTTTATCATCGATACGCTTCTGTCGAACGCCTACCGACAATGACATCGACACAGACAGTCGTACTCGGGACGATCGGATCAGACGCGCACGCGGTCGGCATCACGCTGTTGGAACACGCACTGCGGGAGGGTGGGTTCGAGGTGTACAACCTTGGTGCCCAGACGCCACAGTCAGCGTTCGTCACGGAAGCCGACGAACGGGACGCCGACGCGATCCTAGTGTCCTCGTTGTACGGGCACGCCAGACAGGACTGCGAGGGGTTCCACGATAGGCTCGCGGCGGCGGATGTCGACGCGGTGACGTTCATTGGCGGTAACCTCGCTGTTGGACAGACGACGTTCGAGAGCGTCCGGCAGGAGTTCCACGAGATGGGGTTTGACCGTGTGTTCGGGACTGAAGTCGGGTTCGACGAGGTGGTCAAGAGCCTCCGGGAGACTGTTAACAACGCCCCAGAACGAGCAGATGAACAAACCGGCGCTCAGACGGAGCCGACACGGCTCCGGTCGTAGCGTGGTCGAAGACGTTCGCCTCACGGACGAGGAACTGCGGCAGATCGACAGTGAGGTCCGCGAGGCGTGGCCCACGGCGGAGGCAGCAGACCCAAGCACGGCTGTGGAGTACCACCGCTCCGTCCCCGAGTCGGAACGGTTCGCGGCCGTCTTGGAGTCGGCAGATCGGGTGTTGCTCCAGCCGCGCGCCGGCGTTCCGACTGTCGACGGTCAGATCGAATTGCTTCGACAGCTGAAGACGGACGGTGGAGCCGATCTTCTGCCGGCGACTATAGACTCATACACCCGAGACAATGCCTACAGCGAGGCGGCGGCTGGGCTTGAACGCTCGCGTGAAACGGGCGACAACGAACTCAACGGATTCCCAGCTGTCAACCACGGTGTTGACGGCTGTCGTGCTATAGTCGAAGCGACGGACGCCCCTGTTCAAGTACGACACGGGACGCCAGACGCTCGGACACTGGCGGCGGTAACACTCGCAGGTGGGTTCCAGAGCTTCGAAGGTGGTGGGATTAGCTATAACCTCCCGTACACCTCACACTACTCGTTGGCGGAGACCATCGAGTACTGGCAGTACGTCGACCGGTTGTGTGGAGCATACACAGAGCGCGGCGTCCGAATCAACAGAGAGCCGTTCGGTCCACTCACAGGGACACTTGTCCCGCCATCCATCTCAATCACCGTCTGTCTGATTGAGGGGTTGTTAGCGGCGACACAGGGTGTCGAGAGCCTGACGCTCGGTTACGGTCAGGTTGGTAACGTCGTTCAAGATGTGGCTGCGATCCAGGCGATGGAGTCACTCGGGGAATCAGTGTTACCGAGCTCGGTAACAGTGACGACCGTCTTCCACCAGTGGATGGGGGGGTTCCCCCGCGACGAGGCCCGGGCACAGGGCGTGATCGGGCTGGGTGCGGCGACGGCTGCCCTCGCAGAGCCGGACAAGGTCGTGACGAAGTCGCCGCAGGAAGCAGTTGGCGTGCCGACGGCGGCCGCCAACGCCCGGGGGCTCCGCGCGACCAGACAGACCCTCCGGATGCTGTCGCCTCAAGAGATCGATCCTGACGGCGTCGAACGCGAACGGGATTTGATTGAGCGGACGGTGCGATCACTGTTGGCGCGTGTGCGCGAACTCGGTGATGGTGACGTGGCCCAAGGAACGGTTCGAGCGTTCGAGACCGGCGCATTGGACGTGCCGTTCCCCCCCAGTGACGCTGCTGCCGGAGACGTGTTGCCCGCCCGAGACGATGACGGCCGGGTGCGACTTCTAAAGTTCGGCAACCTCGCTGTCGACAACGACGTGGTCGCGACCCACGCCAACAGGCTTGACGAACGGGCTCAAACGGAGGGGCGTGAGCCCTCCTTCCGGATGGTCGCTGATGACGTGTCCGCGATTAGCCAGGGCCGTCTCGTCGGACGACCCGGTGACGACGCCGACCAGGCCGAGGAGGTGGGGACGGATGCAGATTGAACGCGTGACCGCGACACCGGGCGTGGCGGGGTTCTTTTTTGACGATCAAGCGGCGATTCGCGATGGGGCGGCACCGGACGGCTTCGTCTACGACGGCAGCCCAGTGACGGACGGTTATCAAGAAATCCGCGAACCGGGCGAGGCGCTGCTCATCGCGGTGAAGACGAGCGACGGACAGACACATCAGGGAGACTGTGCAGCTGTTCAGTACTCCGGCGTCGGTGACCGAGACCCACTTTTTCGGGCAGCAGAGCACGCGCCGGTGGTAAACGAAGCAGTCGCGGACGCGCTCGTCGGCCGTGACGCTGCCGCGTTCGCCGCAAACGTTGACGCGGCGCTGACGGCGGCCGACGACGCCACCGACGACACCGCACACACTGCCCTCCGTTACGGCGTCTCACAGGCGTTGTTGGCGACGGCCGCGGCGGCGCAGGGGACAACCCGAACGCGGGTGCTCGCGTCAGCGGTTGGGACCGAGCCGGTGATTGAGCCCGTGCCCGTGTTTGGTCAAAGCGGCGACGACCGCCGGCGAGGAGCAGAAAAGATGCTGGTCAAGCACGTCCCGGTGCTCCCACACGGACTGTTCAACGCCGTCTCAAAAGTCGGGACGAGCGGAGAACGTCTCCGCGAGTACCTCTCATGGTTGTCCGACCGCGCGGACGAACTCGGATCACCGGGCTACACCCCGCGGTTCCACGTCGACGTGTACGGCATCATTGGTGATCTGTTCGGCCCACCATACGATCGTGCCGCAGTCGTCGACTACTTCGCCGATCTCCGGACAGCCGCTGCGCCGTACCCGCTTCAAATCGAGGGGCCGGTCGACGCGGGCGACCGTGCATCACAAATCTCCGCGATGGGGGAACTGCGCGATGGGCTGGCCGACGCCGGTGTCAATGTCGACATCGTCGCCGATGAGTGGTGTGACGACCGGGACGACGTGGCGGCGTTCGTCGACGCCGGCGCCGCCGACGTGGTCCAAGTGAAGACCCCAGACCTCGGTGAGCTCCGGGAGAGCGCCCGTGCCGTCCGCGACTGTGCGGGAACCGACAGCCGGGCGTATCTGGGAGGAACATGCAACGAGACGACCGTCTCGGCCCGTGCGTGTGCCCACGTCGCGCTGGCGACCGGCGCCGCCCAACTGCTGGCGAAACCGGGGATGGGATTCGACGAAGGGTACGCGGTCGTCACCAACGAGATGCGCCGGACGCTCGCCCGTCACCGTGATCGGTGATGACAGGATGGCGGCGCAACAACACGAGCCCGGATCCGACACCGTCTCAGGGAGTACAGCCACGAGACTGACACGCGGCCATAACAACACTTCACAAGCGATGACTGACGACACCCACCAGACTGACACGAACACCACGGACAGCCACACGGACGACGACACGGAAACGGTCACGCTCGCTTCTGGGTGGCACGGACGGTACTATGAGGACTTCGCCGTTGGAGAAGTGTACAAGCACCCATACGGCCGGACGGTGACGGAAACAGACAACGTCTGGTTCTCCAATCTGACGATGAACGTCAACCCGATGCATTTCAACGAGGCGTACGCGGCTGACACGGAGTTCGACGGCCGGATCGTCAACGGACTGTACGTGATCGCACTAGCAGTCGGGATGAGTGTGATCGACGTGTCAGCCAACGCCACAGCCAACCTGGGATACGACGACATACGCCACCACGCGCCAGTCAGACACGGAGACACAATCTTCGCTGAGAGCGAGGTGATCGCCCGACGAGAGTCAGAATCGCGTGACCACGCTGGGATCGTCACGACAGAACTCCGAGCGTACAACCAAGACGGACAGAAAGTGTTGTCGCTCACCCGGTCACCGATGGTATTGAAACGAGCACACGCAACACCGTCGGCAGAACAGCCGCCAGGCTGGCCGACGGGAGTCGGCACGCAGTCGGGCGACGAACGGGCAGCAAGGGGTGACGGTCAGTGACGACACCGACGTTCAGCGAGGACCTCCAGCGGGTCGGCGATGTCCCCGTGACTGACGCCGCGACGGCCGCCGCGAGCGTCAACGACGATGCTACGCTATTGGTCTCTGGGTTCGGGAGTGTCGGCGATCCAAAGGCAGTCCCGCTGGAGATTGCCAAGGCAGCCGAAGCAGGGGAACGCGACCCGGAACTGACAGTCGTGTCCGGTGGCAGTGTCGGCGATCCGATCGATACGGCACTGATCCAAGCGGACGCTGTCGCGCGCCGATACCCATACCAGGCCCGGAGTGCGGCCCGCACGGCCGTTGACGATCGCTCGGTCGCGTTCGCCGACCGCGGGATCGCCGGACTCTCGGACGAGGTTCGGTTCGGTCGGCTTGTAGACCCAGACATCGCTGTCGTAGAGGCGGTCGCTGTCGGTCACGACTGGCTAGTCCCATCAACCTCACTCGGGCAGACGCCAGGGTACGTCGCCGCTGCTGACGAGCTCGTCGTTGAGGTGAACGCTGCACAGCCGGTTGCCCTCGGGCAGTTCCACGACGTGTATCTTACGGATGCGCCGCCAAATCGTGATCCGATCCCGTTATCGGCTCCAGGCGACCGAATCGGTGACCCGTTTGTTCGGTTCGACTCCGAGAAGCTCCGGGCAGTGGTTCAGACAAATGAACCGGATGATCCCTACAAGTTTCGCGAACCGACAGCGGCTGATCGAGCAATCGCCGACAACGTCGTTCAGTTCCTCCGAACGGAGGCCGACCGCGACCCAGTCGTCGCCGACGCGCCGACGCTCCAGTTTGGTGTCGGGAGTCTTGGGAACGCACTGATGGGCGCACTTGCCGACACCGAGCTCCTCAACGGTGACGGTCCGCCGCTGCGGTACTTCGGCGAGGTAATCCAAGACGGCCTGCTTGATATCCTTGACACGGGAAGGCTCGCTGCCGCCTCCGCCACCTCGCTCGCCCTGTCGGCAGACGGCCAAGAACGACTGTTCGCCGAGCCAGAGCGGTACGCTGACCGCATCGTGTTGCGGCCGTCTGCGGTGTCGAACGCGCCCGCGCTCATCGATAGGACCGGTGTCGTCGCCATCAACACCGCTGTCGCGGTCGATATCTACGGGCACGTCAACAGCACGCACCTCAACGCCACGCACGTCCTCAACGGTGTTGGAGGAAGCGTCGACTTCCTCCGGAACGCCCACTGTTCAATCGTCGCAACCCCTGCGACCGCTGCCGATGGCGACGTGTCTACTGTGGTGCCGATGGTGTCGCACGTCGATCACACGGAACACGACATCGACGTGGTCGTCACCGAACATGGGGTGGCCGACCTCCGCGGGTGTTCGCCCGTTGAGCGCGCCGAGCGTATACTTCGAATCGCCGACCCGGCTTTCCGCCCTGACCTCCGCCGGTACCTCGACCACGCCCGGACGAGTGGCGGACACGTCCCACACGATCTTGACCGCGCGTTCGACTGGCAACGTTAACCAACTGTTTCACGTGCGTCTACCGGCATCCAACCCCGATCGACGACACGTACACACCAAGCGAGCAGATGGCACTGCACGATGCAATCGCAACCGTGATCGAAGCTACTGATGCGTGGGTGAATCGCCTTTGGGGTCAAGCCCCGAGACTCCCCGTTTCGATGACGTGACGCACAGACACACGCTGGAACCCAGCGGTGTCCGTAGTGGTCAAAAACGCACGACGCGATCTCAAACAGCGTGTCCTGCGCTCGTCAAGGCGGGAAGGCAGAGGTTCACCAATTAAGAGTGGTAGCGTTGATCTGAATCTGAGTAGTCTATAGGGCTAGGGTCCGTTCGACTGCTCACCCGCCAATCCGGCAAACAATCGCGTTCTGATCAACGAACGGCAGGAGATCTTCGACGCGCCTCACGAGTAGCGAGTCTGCTGTCTGTACAGGCGCGATGGTCGTGTTTTCACCCCGGCTGGCTAACCAACAACCCGCCTGTCCGCACCCGACTGTTGGCTAGTGTCGACGGGAGCGCTCCTCATTGACGCCTGTGAGACAAGCGGAGCTGCTGGTCCGACGAGCAGGAATCAGGAAAGGGATCCATACCGCGGCCGGCAGCCGGTCGCCCCGGCGTAAGACCTACCCCTGTCACACTCTTGTATACGATGTCGGGCTTGTGGACTCCACGGCGAGCGCGCCAACTCCATTCACCCCGTTGCACCCCCGAGATGCTCGCCGACAGCCCGACCATGCAACGGGATGTTGACGAACCGCGACGCACACGACAGCCAAGACTCTAAACGGCGTCACCACCTACAGCGGACGCTGGGTGGTATCCCGCCTCACAGGCGGCGGGCCCCTGTCAAAGTTCGACTAATACTCGCCGCCACCTGCCCAGCATTCTCCCGGGTGAGTGCTCACGCTACACATCCAAGCCATCAAGTGACTTGATCAGTCAACCACGATACCGGGTGCAGTTCCGCTTCCCAGCGTCTCGCGTGCCTGCACACCGCTGGCGTAGTGCCTGATTCCCCCTCACCATCCTGCACCCGGCACGATTCCTATAAGAGGAGTTGGACATAAGCGGCAATACGCGAATAAGCTGCTGTCAAGTCTGGTGACAGCTGGGTGGGTGCGGAAGCCGGTGACGAGACTGTATGAGTTTGTAGCGGACCCGGGAGAGGAGTAACTCCTGTTCCAGTGGGCAAGCCACATTCACACGGGAAGTAAGGAGTCGCTGTGGTTCAATCGGCAGGCGTTCACGTCTGCTAGCCCAGTCTTGTGCGGATGAGTGCGGGGCTGGCCGCCAAGCACTCAAGTGGTGCACCGGCCTAGTGTGGTTACCGGGTGCATTCCACGTACCAGAACATCGTGTGCCTGCACGTTACTGGTGTGGTGCTTCCCTGACTCCTGCACCCGGCCGCTGACAGAGTGGTGAGCGGTAGCTGTCTGTGAGCACCTGCCGGATACATGGGAGTTGAAGCTCAGAGGGCATCCCACCCCTGTGGTCGCGGTGTGAGCTCTTACAAGCAGGGTAGCTCACGATGGTGTCACGACGCCGATTCCGAGAACGACGAGGTCCCGGATGGTACCTTCTCGTTCGGCACCCATCGTGCTCGGTGCGGTCCCGACGAGCGAGGCCAGGGCTACTCGGGCCGCTCTCAATAGACCCGCTTCCCCTCTGTATCTGTGACGGTGAATCTACCCTCTTCGAACGACACCGCTGGACGAGACTGCAGCGGTACCTTTATTTCCGAGTCCGGGGTCGCGATCACACCGGTGGCTAACCAGGACTCACCGGCGTCAAGTTCCCCAGTGAGTGTGGGCACGACTGTCCGCTGGTGCATGAGATTCACGTTGGAATCCTGGAACACCACCGACGCGTCTCTCGTGCCGGTGAGATCGGCGACGACACTGGTCCCGGCTGGATACCGAGCGACGGCCGTCGCGTCGTCGGTCTCGTCGGTGTAGCGGTCGCCGTCCTCGCCACCCGTTCGGTCGATTGCGAAGCCCCCCTCTGCGCCGACGAACGACTCTGTGGTCTCGACTCGGTGGACGCGCACGTGCCACGGGAGTGTGGGGATCAGCCACGTGTCTACCGCGACATCGTCGAAGGGTGTCCAGCGAGCGTACGCGGCGTCGGTCGAGACAGACTGTTCGGTCACGTCCTCTCGCATCCGGAAGTGACGTCCGTCGCGACTGAGAACGAGCGTGCTGTCGTGGCCGGCGCCAGACAGTCCGAGTTGGCGACTCTCGACACTCACGCCGAACGCGGTCGAGTAGGCGAACTTGTTGTACTTCTCGCGTTCTGTGCTGAGCCCACTCGCGATGCCACGCTGTCCGGTCGTCAGGCTGTACTGGTGGCCCATGCTCTCGTCTCGGCAGATGATGTGGTTCGCGGCCGGCTGGACGACCGTTGCGTTCGTGTCTGGCCGTCGCTGCTCGGTGGCTCGCCAGAACGGGTGGTCCGACGACAGGGCGAGCGGGAGCGCCGCCTTGAGCGCCCAGTAGGGACCGCTGGGGGAGTTGTAAATCTCGGCCATCTTCAGATTTGGGTACCGGTACCCGATAGAGAGGGCACCACCGTCGGTGAAGATCGGCTGTGAAACCCACCAGCGGACGTTTCTCGCCCAGAGCCCGCGGATCTCCCCCCAGTCGAGCGAAGCCGGTGTGACCCCTGCGAACGCAAGAGCACCCCAAAACGACGCCTGTGCGAACCGATAGGTCAGGCTCCGACCGTACGGGAGTGCCCGCCCCGTGTCGTCGAACCAATGGAGATACTCAGTAGCGAATCGCCGCGCCCGGTCACGAAACGTCTCCCCGTAGCCGCCCGCCTCGTCGGTGAGTGCGCTGTACAACAGTCCGTTGACGTGCATCTCCCACGCCGTGTAGTGGTCTCGCGGTCCGATCGCGTCGTCCGTGCCGTCGGCGTACCACCCGTCGGTCAGTGCGTAGCTGTCGAGCCGCTCGAGATCGTCCTCAACCCGGTCCCAGTCGTGTGTGGCACCGACCGCTCGAAGACCGACGTTCGTCAACACACGGAAGAACAGCCAGTTACAGTCGTGTAACTCGGCGTCGTTGATCTGACCGAGCCACGAGGCGACACGACGCCGTTCGTCGACCGCGAGTGGAGTCCAGAGTTCGTCGGGAATGAGTGCCAGCGCGACGCCGATCGCCGCCATCTCGACATGCTGTTGATCGTAGTCTCCTGCAGTCCCCCAGTACTCTGCGTGCTCGGGCGTACAGCCGTTGACCAACCCGGTCCGAAACCGGTCCCAGTCGTCGAACGAGTACCCACCGGCAGCGAGAGGCGCGACACCCCACAACAACCGTGAGAACCCTTCGAGCTGAGCGTCCCGCTCCGGGTAAAATGCGCCAGTCACTCCCGGAGTGACACGCGCGTTCCCACTGCTGAAGTGCGACTGCAGTGGCTCGTACAGGTCGTGGAACAGTTCTCGAAAGTCGCTGCGGCTCTGAAGGGGGGCGTCCCCAGCGGGGACATTCATACGAATGGCACCGCACGACGAGCGCTTAGATTTTGTGGCGAGAACTCCGTCACCGGACGTAACTTGGAGGGGATTCGTACACTGTCCGTCGATTCTGGTAGGCGTGAAGATTCGACGAGGACGACTGGTCAACCTCCTTTCTGGCGCGTTCGGCACCTTCGGCGACCACCATGGCACTGAGTAATCCACGCAGGTCGTCCATGTCCTCCGTCTCGAGGGACCGGAGCGTGTCGTCTATGTCGAGTGGGATCTCGTCGTGTGCTTCCTCCCGATTCGTCTCCGTACTCTCGAGTTCTCGTTTCAGGCGGTCACACTTGGACTCCAACTCGTCGATCTTCTGATGACAGCTGGGTGGGTTCGGGAGCCGGTGATAGGACTGTATGAGTTTGTAGTGGACCCACGAGAGGAGTAACTCCTGTTCAAATAAGCGAACCGCACTCACACAAGAGATGGGAGTCGGTTTGACCGGTGGGTGCCCACGTCTGCTATTTAATTGTTATGTGACTGTGTGCGAGGCGTGATGGTCCAAGCGTTCAAGTAGTGCAAGCATATAACATTAATACCGGGTGCATTCCACATACCAGAACATCGTGTGCCTGCACGTTACTGGTGTGGTGCTTCCCCGAGCCTTGCACCCGGTTGCTGACGGTGTAGTGAGCGGTAGCTGTCGGTGAGCAACTGTCGGATACGTGGGAGTTCAGGTAGCGCGTGTGGTCTATCCGTCTGACTCGTTGCACTCGTTGAGTTATTTGCTACCACCCCAGCAGCAGGATCGTGACCAGTAGTCTGTACCGTACTGAGGCACACCGACAATCTCGTTCACCTCTGTCGACGAGGTGCTCAAATTGTTCGCGTGGTGTACTCTCTGAGACTGAGTGGAGGACCACTCTTTCACTCGGTCAGGCCAACGTCTGTTCCCAATGAATGGACAGAACTCTTGGATAGCATCCCACGCTTGTGGTCGGGGTGTGAGGTCTTCTGACCGGGGTGGCTCACGATGGTCTCAGACGGGCAGACCTACGAATATATACTATTTCTCATACTTCTGCTTCCGGAGGAGACACTGGCCTTCAAAAGTGCAAGCGTGCGAACACATAAGCAACCTGGCACTCAACACCCGCATTGTTAAACCACTCAGCGATCTCGGAGATGAAAAGCGGTTGAATATATCCGTTTGTTTATTTTATTTCTTTATATTAAACTGTAAAACTGAGTTTTGTCTAGAAAATATAGGAATCTATATGACAATCTATTTACGGAGAGTTCGGTGAGACTACCGCGGCGTTTCTATCCGTCTAGTTATGGTAGTTGGCACTGGGAGAGTATGCTGGTTGGATCGGTGTCTCGGAGGGACTCGTAAGCGGTGTCGCGGTCGGCTGGACGAGGGGAGGCTGGGGGTCGATGGGGAAGACTCCGGGGGAAGGCCTCATGTAGGGTCCTCGTCCAGCATCGTGTGTATCTTGCTTCACGACTTAATAGCTCTGTGGATGGGCAGTGCGGTGGACTTCCCCGCGGGTGTTTTGAGCGGGTCAACAATAGGCAAGTAGTCGATCGATGGTCCAGCGGACGTGGGTTCGTGTCCTCCAATGGGCGGTCACTCCCTCGCGTGCGAAGAGATACATCTCGACAGCACATGCTGTCCAGATACGTGTATGCGAGTCTCCCTGAGTTATCGGGGCATCGCGTCCTTCCGAGGCGAACGGCATGTCTCCAGCCGACTGCAGACTGTGTGCGGTGAGTGTGATGATGTCCGGCCCTGATCCTACTACTCCGTCATCGGATGACCAAGGAGTAGAGTACGCGACACCGACGAGCGAGTACCTCCGACAGCGACTCCAGACGATGGATCCGTCGCACTTCGAAGAGTTCGTAGCGGATGCCTGGGGAGAACTCGGCTGGGAGACGCGGACTGTCGGCGAGCCCGGGGACCGCGGCATCGACGTGATCGCGACGGATGGTGATGGAAAGCAACTCATCCAAGCGAAGCGATACGGGCCTGAGACGACCGTGGGATCGCCGGAGGTCCAACAGTATGCAAGTCTTCAACTCCAGGAAAACGGTGTTGATGACGTGGTGATCGTCACAACGGAGACGTTCTCACAGCAGGCAAGGCCGCTCGCTTCAGAGCTGGATGTGACACTCGTCGACGACGAGACGTTGCTGGAGATGCCAGATGAACTGGAGGGGTATGAAGTGTTTGTCGAGCACTTCGATGATATCCACGTTGCTGGTGACGAACATAGCCGTGGTGGGATGACTGGAACTGAGGCGGGTGTGATGAATCGGCTTCGGGAATGGCTCGGGTGGTGAACGGCTGCCACTACGGCTAGTCCGCACAGCATTCCAGTGAGAGAGGTGCGCTTCAGGCGACTGTGAGCCGCCTGAGCCGGCGTGAGCGAGTACGGAGTCTACGAGAGCTTCATCCTAAGCACATTTCTCTCGACGGGCGCAAACTTCCCATACACCTGCGAGAGACAGACAGAAAGTTCACTGGATCACCTTGTCGACTCGGGGCTGTAGGTTAGGTCAGTGTCGAATCGGCGTTGCGACTCGATGAGCGGGATCCACTCGCCGTAGCCGCCTTCCCGGACTTCGACGACCCACACGCGGTGGCTTGGGCTGTCGGGCGTGTCGTTGTGCACGCGAGCGCCAGTGCGGATCTCAGGGGCGGGATCGGCACGGTCGTGTTCGACGCGGCGCTTCAGGTGGACGCCGGAACCCGGGTAGAACTGGGTTGTCCAATACTGACTCACACAGACAGAAGCATGGCTCACAGCTGAATTTGCCCTCAAGTTATCTTAGTTTAAAATTTTAGTGAAATAATAGGAAGAGAACAAGATTGTGCGATCAGCGGTTGTGGAGTATCGATAAGCGAGGATACTGGAGAGGCAGTCCTCAGCTAAGCCAAAGAACACGTCGCAGCGGTACCCCTGTACTCGAACTGGACTATGAGGCAGTAAAGGGGCCCCCGGGAGAACACCGAAGAAGTGTAACCGGTCGTCCAATCACCTCAATTCATTTTGAGTGCGTGATACACCATTGGACCGCCTTGGATGACTGCCGCGACAGCGGCGTACACCGTTCCGAAACCAGGGGCGACAACTCCGAGCGCCGCAATGAGGTTCAAGATACCGGCAACGTTGTACAGTCGGCTACTCCAATTGTTCATGTATTGTCCAGTGGTAAAGAACCCAACTGCAGGACCAGCGAACCACAGTGATCCGAAGACAAACACGTCTTCCACATTAACTATTCCTCCGATCGCCGCGAAACTAGCGACGAGCCCAGAGACACCGAGAACGGTCCAGACTGGGAATAGTCCGGTGAATCCGTTCTGTCGCATCCACAACATTGACACTGTAATCGGCACTAGCGACCCGGCGAGCCAGAACACCGTTAGTCCGCCTTGTATCGTCTCTGTGGTTGACGCCGTGAGGATTGCCAGTTGTGTAACGATCCATCCAGTGGCGACGATGATGCCCCAGAGACCGACGACTCGCCGTGCGGTGAGCCGTCCCGAGGCCGTCTCACTCTCTGTCGACTGTCGTGTTGCTGCCATCAGAACAATATAAATCCTGCCTGCTGATAAGTGTCATCTGACGTAGGATTCAACTGGTTACCTTCCGGTAAACGGGGAGAGTTGCTGGGAGCCAATCAGCGTTAACTCTTGCTCGACTGTCAACACTCACTAACTATCTGAAAGTGGCTTACATTCCGTAAACCCTTAGTGGTATGAGACCAGATCACATGGTGTGAGTAGTGTGGATCAACTTCCTACCTGGTGTACAGACGAGGAGTGGTGTCCGATGGAGTCTGCGGCCGCAGTGCTAGGCCGGAAGTGGCACCCGGCGATCGTCTATCACCTCTTGGACGAGGAACCGCTTCGATTCTCACAACTGGAGGATCGGGTGCACACCGTCTCGGGCAAAGTACTGTCCGAGAGCCTCGAAGACTTAGAGGAGAAGCAACTCGTCGAACGACACGTCATTGACGACCGGCCGGTGAAAGTGGAGTACGAGTTGACCGACTACGGGGAAAGTCTCCGCCCGGTGATCGAGCAGATGGTGTCGTGGGGCGAGCAGTACCTCCGTGACGCTGACTCCCCAGAGGAGTCGGTCGTTTGATCTGGGAAGACTGAAGCTCAACTGGTTCGGAACGGAAACGACTGTGTGCTGAGACCTCCTTATGTGTCCGCCACGGCGTCAATCACGCCGTCATACGGTGGTTCGTTCGTCGGGTCCTCAACAACACATGAGAACGTGATTGTTCCCCCCTGGTCAAGAACGAACACGGCGCGGTTGGCAACTTCGAACAGACCGAGGTTCCCGATGTCGATTTCGATGTCGTACCTATGGATCGTGTCGCCGGGCATATTACTCACGAAGTCAGACTCAATTCTGTGGTCATTACGGAATGCCGCTTACGTGAACGGGGAGTCCGCGCTGATTCCGAAGATGGATCTACCCGCTTCTGTGATCTCGGCGAGTCGCTCCTAGAACGCGACCATCCCGTTGGCACACGGCGGCGTGACCGCACCGGCGAAGAACGCTAGGACGATTGTGCCGTCACCGAGGTGATCAGCGAGATCGAAGTCTTCGTGATCGCTCGTTCCGACTGTCGCGGTGAACGTGGGAGCAGCGTCGCCTGGCTCTGGCATCAAGAATGCAAAGTGGTCTGATTCAGAAAACCACCGGTGGTCCCTCGATCCCACTGTCCACAGTTGCTGACAGATTCTTTTCCTCTATAGACTGGTCGGTCGTTGCTCCGGTTGCGTTGACCTCGAGGTAACCGGGTGACTCGACAGTCGGCTACCGCTTATCCATTTCTAGGCCTCAGATACAGTGTGTATGATACTGACCGAACAAGTTGACATTCGAGCTGGGTACTTCGGTCTGGGCGTTCTCCGGACGGTGGCACCTGACACGGCTCGGTGTCTCTCGGAGGAGGTGTCTGCTGAATGACGTACACAGCAGAAGTCGTAGACGTGTACGAGATCACTCCTAGAGTGAAAGGATTCCGTCTCCGTGTCCCGGGACGTGAGTTCGAATTCGAACCAGGGCAACATACGACTGTGCGGTTCGAATCCGGTGGCGAGACCGTCGTTCGACCGTACACGCCGACGAACCTTCCGGGAACAGACGAACTGACGTTGACGATCCGGCGGTACGAGGATGGATTGGCTTCGTCGTACATGCACACGAAGCGGCCTGGTGACGTGGTGACGCTCGGTCCGATTGAAGGCAACCTGACGCTGGCCGATCAGGATCGAGATATCGCTCTCCTCGCCAGCGGCACCGGGATCACTCCCCTTCTCTCCATCCTTCGACAGTATCTCCAAGAGGGAACAGGGCACGCACACGTAGTGTTCGGTGAGAGTCGTGAGGAGACAATCATCCACCGAGAGACGCTGAACGAGTTGGCTGCGAACCACGGATCGCTTGACGTGACGGTGACACTCTCTGCCCCGAACTGGGAGTGGACAGGACGAAAGGGCTACGTTCAAGAACACCTCTCGGACCTGTTCTCCGAATTCGCCGAGCGTGACTTCTACGTCTGTGGTGTGCCGCCGATGGTAGTCGAGACGAAAGAGACGCTTCGAGACCTCGGGGCGCCCGAAGAACGCATCCATAGCGAAGGCTGGGAAGACGACGTAGTCGAAGATATCTGATCAATGGACGAACGACGGCGAACACTTCTTCGGGCGACAGGAATCGCATTCGTCCCGGCTGTAGCGGGGTGTGCTGACCAATCCATCGGCTCAACTGACGCCGTGACAGACGAGGGGAGTTCGACGCCGACGAATACAGCAACCAGTACAGCCTCCGCGACCGAGACGCAGTCGGACACCCCTACTTCGACTGAAACCGAGACCGCCAGTCCAACCGAAACAGCGACGCCAACAGAGACCGCAGCGTCCCCAGCGTCGGTCACAATCGTGATCGACAACGTCGGTGCCCGGGCTTGGGAAGTCGTCAAGGACGAGAGCGGCTCTGTCGCTCCAACAAACGAGAGCAATCCAATCTTCAGTCTCGAAGTCGGACAGCGATATGCGGTTGAGAATGGCGGCTGGAGCGCTCACCCGTTCGCAATCCGCAACGCCGACGATACGCCGTTACTCTCACAGTCGGCCGACGGCCAGTTCGAGGGTGACGACAGCGTCGATTGGACCGACGACGGTCAGACGTTCGCATTTACGTACACGGAGGAGTTGGCAGCAGAAGCCGACTACTACATCTGCACCATCCACTCCCGGATGCGTGGTGATATCGAAACCATCTGACCTCGCGTCAGACCGGGGCGTAGTGGACAGAAACCTGCGGTTCCGCTGGCTCCGATTGCTCGAACCCCCACCGCCAAGACGAGCGGACCAATCGTCGTCGAACAGGCTCACAGACAGTTCAACGACAGATCACTCGATACACGATGACAGTCCCAGTGACCAACACCTACGTCGAATCGACCGAGCGAATCCAGCCGAATCAGGCGAACAACTACGAGAATACACACGGAGGAGAAGTCGTCCGATTGATGGACGAACTGGCTGCAATCGCGGCGATGACAGTCGCAGGAGAGACATGTGTGACGGCACACATCGGTAGCGTGGACTTCCAGAATCCGATCCCGGTCGGAAGCGTCGCAGAATTGTCCGCATACGTCTACGAGACGGGGAGCAGTAGTCTGGAGGTCCGTGTCGATGTCGAGAGTCGTGACCCTCGTGAAGAGGAGACTGTACAGACGACCGCAGCCTGCTTCACGATGGTCGCTGTGGACGAGGCGGGTGATCCAGTCGAGGTCCCATCGGTCGTCCCAGAGACAGACCGTGGTGAGCGACTCGTAGAGAGTGCTCCCTGTTGAGGTACTACGCCAGTTGGAGGTTTCTCACGACAGTCGAGAGGCAGCAGGCTCTGCGACCGTCAGACGATGTTCGTCTCTGACTGCTGTGGGTTCGTGTCGGTCGAGTTGGCGGTGTCCTACTGGACGAGGGAGAGGGACGAACCGTCCCTCGGAGGCGTCGGGCTCTAATAGCGTCTCACAGGCGGGGCAGGTGCCTGTGGCTGCAACCAGAACCAACATACTATGCTCGGGTTCAAATCAAAAACACCTGCCGGGTGTGTATTTGCGACTCATTCGCAAGTACGATTCTTATGACCGTGAGTCAGATAATTCTGCGAAACCATTACTATCTACTCCTTTCGTCTTTGAACATCTAGAGAGGTCACAACTGGATCCGGTTTGCAAGACTCCCCGGTGGTCAGACGATAGACTGCTCCTCGTTAGAAGCAGGCCGGAGGTGCGTTCGTCCCCACTCGTCCATCGCCTCGATCACTGGCTCCAGTTCCGCCCCCCGGTCGGTGAGTGAGTAACTGACTCGGAACGGTTTTTCGCTGACGATCTCTCGTGAAACGAGTTGCTTCTCTTCTAAGTCTTCTAGCACGTCGGAGAGCACTTTGCTGGAAACACCATCTACCGCGTCTTGGAGTTCACTGAACCCCATCGGTCCATCCGCCAAGAGTCGCTGGACAACAACCGGATGCCACTTTTTTCCGATCAACAACGCAGTCGAGGTGACCGGACACCACTCCTCACCTCGACACCACACTGGAAGGCAGTCTTTACTGGACATACGAGTGTACAGAATCTGGGCTGTCGAAAGGGTTTCCCTACGTTACGAGATTACGTCTGGTAGTGGACAACGATGGATCAGAAATTCACCGGTCAGGAACCGAGACAGGTGTTCAAAACCTGTGACGTAACCGGTAGCACAGGAGGTTACCATCTCCTCACCTCGGACTCTTACATTACCGACCCGTACCAAGTTACTGGAGGTAACCCAGATGGCAGACGTAGACATCGACGCGAGCAGCACCGCACTCCTGATCACGGACCCGCAGGTGGATTTCCTGAAACCCGACAGCGTCGTGTGGGACAAAGTCGGTGAGACAGTTGAGGAGAACGCAGTCGTCGAGAAATTGGTCTCACTCCGTGAGGCAGCCCGCGAGGGTAATGTGCCGGTGATCTACTCACCACATGAGTACACCGACGATGAGTTCGACAGCTGGCAGAAACTGAACACGATCGATCAGATCATGTTCGACACGCGGATGTTCGACGCGGACGGGACTGGCAGTGACTTCGTGCCAGAACTCAAACCGGACGACAACACGTTCGTCCTCTCCCCGCACAAGCAACTCTCGGGGTTCTGGAGTAACGACGTCGGAACGCAGCTCCGCCAGCGTGGGATCGACACCCTCGTTCTCGCAGGGATGAGCGCGAACCTCTGTGTCGAGTCCCACCTCCGAGACGCCGTCGAGAACGGTTTCGAGGTGATCACCGTGACAGACGCGACGGCAGCAGCGGGGGAAGAAGCTCTAGAGGCCGCCCACACTAATTTCGGATTCATTGCTCACGAAACAGTCACGACAGAAGACGTGACCGAGAGGCTGGCAACTGCCGACAGTGAGACGGCGGCCACTTCGGCCGACGACTGAGGCCCCTGAATCGGGCGAGACTGTGAGGACATCGCCGTCGGGTGGTAATGTGAGACTGCCAGCCTGCATATTTTTCAATAATCGAAAAGCAGCAGCTCACATCCAGCACGGTCGCGCCGGTCTTCCCGAACGCGTCAGGATGATTTTGGAGCATGGTCTCCCGTTAGTACACGACGATGTGAAGCGCTGGGAAAGAAGACCAACACCACCGCCGTGTCGCTGAGGTAGTCCGTTAATTTGAACAGTTCGTGGTCGCACCTTCCGACCGCCGCCGAGAATGTCGGGACCGCATCGTCTGTCGGTGTCGTCAGGGCATCTTGGGATAATCGGGTGAGAGACTCTAGCGCTCCCGTCCTTATCGATATACGACCGATGGGGCTAGATGCGGTTCGTACACGCCGGTGACTGGCAGGTTCGGTGGAGTGATTCGGCGTGGGCCCGTGCCGCTTTGGTCAAAGAGAAGACCCCGTCAAGATCAGCCGGTTCACGACCGTGGAGACGACGCCCGACCGGGTTCGCGACTGTTCGGTAGGCGTTCTCGAACAACTCGGCGACTACGGTCGGCACGCCCCACTGTCGGAAGAGGCGACCCACAGTCTCACTGCCCGCATACACCGTGTCACATTCGAGATCAACCACTAAGAAGACAAACGGTTGACTGTCAAACTGCGCATTCAATAACGCTTGCACCCCGGGTGCCTGCCATGGTACGAGTTCGAGTTCCACCGCCGTCCGCTCAACTAACGACGCGACGCGTCGTGCCCACGCCGGTTCAGCGTCGTATACTAGGAGTCTGTCTGTCACATATATATTGAATGTTCCACCCAATTTAATTGGGGGCCGATATGTCCAGCCGAGACATAACCGTTGCTACCACGGTCATAGTCACGGTGTTGCTGGGTCACGACGTGTTGGAACGGTTCCGAATCAATCTACGTGCAGGCTCCGGATCCGACACAAGAGACAGGCAGACGACCTCGTTCAAGGAATAATACTCACGGTCATCCGGTGTGAGCGTTCGATGGTCAAACCCGTCCAGTGAGTATGCTGTCAGGGAGTTACGGTCACGTTACCGGGTGAGCGAGTCGTCAATTTGGGTTTCAAATGTGTGGGGACATTATATGTTTGTGGGTGGCAGGAGTACTTCAACACGTCCGGCTACGGGTCACCTTACCCCGGTGCCCCCGGCTCCTCGCCACCCCTTCCCCCTGTTCCCGAGGGAAACGCGAACGTGCCCGTGTGGGGATACGGGTGCACTAGCTCGGTTACTGGCCGGGCATCCTGGAACCCGGCCAGTCGCCGTCGGCGACACCGGTATGCGACTCCTGGCGGCGCTCCGCACACCCTCGCCGACGATGGCAATGACTTTGATTTCTCGGCACCCGTGACGTTCACTATCTCGCATTGAGGATTCGAGTATGTAATGGAGTCGCGGTGCCGTGTAGTGTTCATCAGTCGACTCCGTGTGGTGCCTTCCTGGTGATGGTCACAGGACTCGTAGGGGTCAGGAGGGTCAGTGTCGGTGGCTCCCACGCGGTCGTCAAAGTAGCGTACGGACTTACACAGATTATCGTGCCGGGGTTCCAGTCGATCAGTTCCCCACATACTGGTGGGTGTTCCCGGCGTCGATCCTCTTTTCGCTGACCGCATTGGCCCCGAGTGTCTCGGGTACACTGTTTTTCCAGCCCGTTTTTATATCGATGTCGGGTGAGTCTGACACAGACAATCGTAGCCTTCTAGGGGTTATTTGGGTGGAGAACGGACTGGCGAACCACATTCGTCAACAAATGGTCAGCTACCAGCCGTAAAGTGGCTCCTATCAGGCGAGGTGCCGTCCGTCGTAGCCGGTGTGTTCGTCACCCACTTCGTCACGCTTGAGATCCACTGACGTGCACGTCGTTCATCGCGTACTCGCTGTCCATCAGCGTGTCTCGAATCGTCTTACGCTCGGTGTCTGTCATGTCGGCACTGGTACCACCCTCTTTTTGCTGTCTTCCCATCTGTCTCAGCGGGACCTCGCGCTGTCTCACCGTCGCCAGTAGTGCGTGCAATCGCTCGTCGCTCGCGATAGGAATTGTCCACCTGACTGCGTGAGCGAGTACCTCGCGACCACTTCGATCACTGAATTCGCTCTACGACAGCAGATCGCTGTGCCCCCGTGTGGGGGGTCGCGGGTGGTGATACTGTAATTTTAGAGATAAAAATTAATGCGTGACCCATTCCCAACCCCATTCATTATTATCAATCATGATAGATTTCGGGAGTCATTTATACCGAAGCGTTCAGAGTAGACCATAAAATGTCGGGAGGAGCGTCGACCGTTCCGGGAACAGTCCGTGAAGCGTTCTTATCGAACTACCAGCGAAAGCTCCTGGTCGGTGTGACACTGATCTTTTCCATCGTGGCTCTTGCGGGCGCGTACACCTACCAGACGACACAGGACAATGTTCGCACATCAACGAACGAGGAACTGACCCGGGAGGCGGAACTCCAGTCGGTAGCGTTGGAAAAGGAGGTCCAGGGCATCCGGTCACAGGCGGTTTTGTTGTCTGGCGCACCGACGCTCAACTCGATACAGGATGGGTCGTATGATTCGGGGTCAGACTCGATTTCCGAGTTTCTCCGTTCACAGCTCGACTCGGACAGAATCTCGGAGCGTGTGGCCGCGATCCACCTCGTCGAGCCGCGAGACGGCGCGTTGACGATCACGAAAAGCACCAACGACCAGTTCGTCGGCGAACGCCCAGAGGATAACGACGTGCCGTGGGCGACGAAGGTCGACGAGCTGTCGGCCGGTCAGGCGATGGTCTCGGACACGTTCACCGCGCCGAGCGGGAGAGACGTGATCGCCGTAATCAGTCCGGTTCCCGACACCGATCGGTACGTGGTGATGATGGTGGATCTCAAGCGGTGGGCCAAGACGCTCACGAAACCGTCCGCGGACGGCGGGTGGATGCATATCGTGGACTCGAACGGGGAGGTAGTGCTCTCGACGCGAAGCGACCAGGTCGGGACACAGAACATGGGACCGTCGGACGACCAGTCGGTCGATTCGATGGCCGTCAAGCGCGGACTCGCCGGGCGCACGGGCGTCGTGCAGATGACGATGAACGGACAACAACTAGTCATGGGACACGCGCCGGTGGCCAGCACGGACTGGGTCGTCATGACGCACGTTCCGCGGTCGAACGCGTACGCGCTCAGCCAGGTCGTCGGACTCGATCTGTTGCTCCTGCTCGGCGTGGTGGGCGTGACGACTGCCGTCGGAGCCGTCGGCTTCGCCCGTCACACGGTTCGGCCGCTTCGCCGGCTCCAGTCGCTTGTGGCCCGCATCGAGGACGGTGAGTTAGACGTGCGGGTGTCCTCCGACCGAACGGACGAGATCGGGGATTTGTACGGCGGTGTCGACGAAATGCGCCGAGAACTCCAAGACGAGATCGAGGCGACACAACGGGCACAACGGGACGCGGAACGGGCCCGGTCCGAGGCCGAGGAGATGTCGACACACCTCCGGTCGAAGGCGGACGAGTATCAGGACGCGCTCGCGGCGATCGCCAGCGGCGATCTGACCGTTCAGGTCGATCCTGACGCCAACCACGAGAGCATGCGCCAGCTGGGGGTTGCGATCAACGACGTCTCCGATCAGCTGGCGGAAACGGTCGGTGATCTGCGAACGTTCGCCGATCAGGTCGCCGACTCGATGGACAGCCTCTCGGAGAACGCCGATCAGGTCGCACGCGCAGGCGAGAACGTCTCTGCGACCGTCCGTTCGATCAGTGACGACGCCGACACGCAGCGTGCGGAACTCCAATCGGCGGTCGACGAGATGAACGCGTTATCAGCGACCGTCGAGGAGATCGCCTCGACCACCGACGAGATCGCCGAGGGAGCAGAGACCGCGGTCGAACTCTCCGACCGGGGGGAAGACGCCGCACGGGGGGCGACCGTTGCACTGGACGAGGTGGAGACGGTGACGAGCGAGGCGGTCGAACAGGTCGAACAACTGGTCGCACACGTCGAGCAGATCGAAGCGTTCGCCGACGTGATCGGCGACGTGGCCGAGCAGACGGACATGTTAGCGTTGAACGCCAACATCGAAGCAGCGCGGGCGGACACGGACGGCGGAAACGACGGGTTCGCCGTGGTGGCAGACGAGATCAAGTCACTGGCGGCGGAGGCGGGCGACCGTGCCGACGACATCGAGCAGCTGGTGACGGAGGTGAGCGACCAGACAGAAAACACCGCCGAGCGGATGCAGACGGCGAACGCCCGACTCCGCGAGTCGAACGAGACGACTCAGACGGCGATCGAGATGTTAGAACGAATCGGGGAGTCGGTCAGAGAAACGAACCAGCGCATTCAGAACATCAACCGGGCGACGGACGATCAGGCTGCGACGACCGAACAGGTGACGGCGATGATCGAGGAGGTTGAAGAGATCAGCTCACAGAACGCGGCGGACGCGAAAGAGGCGGTCGACGCGACCGACCGACAGGTGGAGACGATCACCGAGGTCGCCGAAACCGTGGACGGGATCGCACAAAAAGCCGAGACGCTGCGTGTAACCGCCGAACAGTTCGAGCTCACGGACCGGACCGTCGACGGCGGACAGTCTCCCGTCGTGGCCGACGGCGGTCGCCACGACGACGGCGACTGACGGCCCGACAAGCTCGCCGATCCTGACCGACGGCAAAAAACGCTTCAGAAACGCCTCAAAACGTAGTTCGAGATCGCATCGAGACGTATCAGGAGGAGGACGGCTGGGAGTTCCTATTCATCGGTGCGAACCAAGACGCTGCACTGACAGCCGAAACGATAGGGATGGACGACCAGCAAGCACTGAGTATGAATCACAGTGACGAGGGCACGCGAGAAGCGTACGATGCGGTCTCTCGGAGCTCGGACACTGTCACGTCCAACTCACTCACAAGGACACAACGGTCGATCGGTACGGTGCAACGTTTCTCGATGCACACCCCCTCCCAGTTCTCGATGACCGATTACGATAGTTCCCGGCGGCGATAGAGGCGATTCAGTGGAAAGACGGAGTGCCCTTGCTTCCTACGTGGCCAGTCTAGGCAGTGAGTTCATCGAGTGCCTGGTTCGCTGTGATCCAACGATTCGCTGTCCTCCTATGTGGGCCCCTATGTGGTCATACTGTGGTTTCAAAATCAAGGCCGATCGACTCGCTGTGGCACCCGTCGCGGTTACTGTCGTTTAGTTTAGCCAGTTGCCCCGCTTGGACTCGAGAAAGCGATCGGTGAGACGGTGGAGCCGAGAATCGATATGAACGGATGACTCAGTCATCGACCTGCCGAGCGGCCCCTCTGATGTGTGTCGTCGGTGGGACACGGCCAAGCGACAACCGTTCGACATCAGTCACAGTGAGCGGGCTGGCCTCGATCCGGGAGAGAGTGTCACGATTCAACCGACACCCGTCTGCGACACGCTTCCAAAGTGGGGTCAGAACTGACTCGACGTGACCCGCCACCCCGTCGGAATGGACGTGTTCCAGAAAGTGGAGGCGGCCGTCGGAACACAAGACACGGGCGATCTCGTCGAGTGCGGTGGGAACGTCGTCGACGGAACACAGCACTTGTGAACAGACGACGGCGTCGAACGTGTCTGCAGAGTAGGGTAACGACTCTGCTTGGCCGGCAGCGAGGTGGACTCCGTCCGTCTTCGTCGTCGCCCACGCGAGGTAGTCACGTTCTGGATCAAGCGCGTGGACTTCGGCCTCCTCCGGGAACTGCTCGAAAGCAGTGCCGGTGCCACAGCCCAAATCGAGTACCTGACCATCTACGTCGGCGACCAGCGCCTCTCGGTGGTCAGCGACCTCGTCTTCCAGGTACGCCAGTGAGCGGTCGTACCACTGACCACGTGTCGGATTCACGTCGGGATGATCGGCTAGTGGCACGTCTTCGGCCGATTCGGCCGTCATGTCACCAGCGACGGACCCGACGTTCAAAAAGTCTATTCGATTACCAACAGCGCAGTCACGACGACATTAATCAATCAGCGGCAGGTGGTGTCGCTCACGTCGTCGACTTCTGCAATGTTCTCCCGCAGGACAGGCTCGCTGAGGGACAACCAGTTGCCGCCGACCATCAGTGGTCGTCTTCCACAGAAATCCCGGTGACCGACGACCGTCTGTTCAGTGTTGGCGCTCGTCACTCGTGAACAGACACCACCGCACGGATAGGGGTAGCGGTCATTCGTCGGCCGTCTTCCGACGGTGGCCCATCTGAGACAGTTCACGAATGCCGTCGTAGTGTTCGTATGAGGCCGGCACCTCACTCACGAGCGGTGCGACCGTGTTGGCTAGCTTCGTCCCTCTGGATGAACTTCTGTAGTTCCTGTCAGAGCGGTCACCGACATTTGCTCTCAACGCCGATTGCCGCGGCTGGCATCGCGATATCGCAACTTGGGGTACCATCGACCGGAGGTACGTAACTAGCCACGAGGCAGCGCAATGACACAGAATCAGAATGCGGCCACGATGTCTTCGATGGAGAACAGGCGGAGATCATCGCGTTCTGCTGCGGCCTCGATCAGACTCCGGCTGAAGCCGCTTCGAGTGAACAGACAGAACTCATGATCGACATCCGCGCCGCCCTGTGGTGTCCAGCGGATGTCTTCGACGTCGGTTTCGAGGTCGCTCAGCACGTCGTATCCCATCGGCTGGCTCGTGAATTTGCACTCTCCGGCGACCACCGTATCGCCGGCCGTCAAGCCGATCACGTCGACCTCCTGCTCCTGATACCACCAGCGGCCGATTCGGTCGAACGTGTATTCCTCGTAGAGGTGGGGTACGGCTGTCTGACACAGTTCCTCAAACTTCGAGCTGACGGCGTCCGCGAGGTGTGGTTCGATCAAGTCCTCGTAAGCGTCAGTGCCTGCTCGGTCGTACTTCTCGCCCTGGCCGTAGACAAACCGGAACCAGAACCGGAACAGTGCGTCCTGTAACACGTACTGCCCGCGGCGAGATTGTGCGGGATTCTGGGTCACCGGAACCTCTCGACGGACGATCTCTAGGTCTCGGAGGTTCTTCAGGTAGTGGCTGATCTGATCCGAGTCGATACCGGCCGCCTGTGCGATCTCGTTGGAGGTCTTGTTTCCGGCAGCGATCGTCTTCAGGATCGAAAAGTACCGATTCGGCTCCTCCAGTTCGGTACGCAAGACGTACTCGGGTTCGTCGTGGAGGAAGCCACGCTTCGAGAGAACGGCCTCCCGGATGTTCCTCTGCAGCGGGCGGTCGTCGTCAACGGCTTGGAGGTAATGCGGGGTCCCGCCGAAAACACTCCACGCCAGTACCATCTCCTCGGGGTCGTAGTCAGGGAAGAACTCCGCCGCGGCGTCGAACGGCAGTTCCGTCAGTTGCAAGCGCATATCGAATCGGCCATGAAGTGGACTTCCGCCGCTCATCACTTTCTCTTTCATCATACTGATCGACGATCCGACCAGTACCAACGTGGTGCTCGTGCCGTCGACGTCGTGATCCCACAGTCGTTGGACGACCGACGGAAGGCTCTCGTCGGCCTCAATCAGGAACGGGAACTCGTCGAGGACGATCAACGCGTCTTGTTCGAAGAGATAACCGAGCACATCTTCCCACTCGCGCCGGATGCGTTCGATGCCCGAGAAGGTCCGAGCGGCCTCGGCGACGAAGTCGTCGAGTTGCACCTGCTTGGTCGTCTCGGTGGCCTGGTAGTAGACGACATCGTCTCGGTCACGGATCGAGTGTTCGACTAACTCTGTCTTCCCGACCCGGCGACGGCCCCAGACGGTAATCAGCGAGGGTTCGTCAGTATCGTACCGCTCTTGGAGGGCCGCAATATCGGTATTCCGGTCGACGAACGCGTCCATACATTCACAGTTCGGGGCCTCCCCGATAGTACTGCTGATTAAGGTAGTTTGAGATAGGGTAGTTTGAACTACCCTACGCTCAACTACCTCAGCGTGTCAGATACGGAGTTGCCTAGCACTGATCCGAACCGAGTGACGTTGTCGCAATACACGAGACGACAGTTTGCTTCTCGGCGTTCTACAGATCAGCAAGGCGAGTGCCTCGGGGCTTGACCCCGAGGCGGTTCACTCCACCTGTAGCCCGACATCGGCTGCCCATGACCGAAGGTCGGAGATCGTTTCGAGATGTGTCTGTTCGGGCCACTCGCCGAGAACGGTGGTGAGCGTGCCGAGGGTGAGGGGGCTGTATTCGAGGAGTTCGACGCTGACGTTGACGCGTCGGGCGGAAGCGTCGATCAGCGGGAAGGTGTCGGTGTCGTTGTTGTGGTGGTGCCCGTGGATCACCCAGCCGGGCCAAGAGTCCGGAACGTTCTGTGGACGGTGGACACAGAGAAACTCGTAGCCGTCGTGCGAGAGGCAACACTGATCGACGACTGGGCTGGGAGCCTGTCCGTCCGAGAGACCGACATCGTGGTTCCCCTAGACGAGGAGATCGACACCGAGCGCGTTCATGCGCTCGGCCGTCTCGGTTCCGTCCTGCATGTCCATCGCGATGTCGCCGAGGTGGATCACCGTGTCCTCGGGGTCGACAGTCTCGAAGTGGCGGTCCGTTAGGACAGTGTTCATCTCACCGACCGAGGTAAACGGCCGGTCGCAGTAGTCGATGATGTTCGCGTGCCCAAAGTGGTGATCTGAGACGACGTACCGCGACATATAGCGTTCTTCACCGTGGCTCAGAGTAAAGCCTCGCCGGGTGTGAGAGTAATCCCATAGGCACTCCAGATGATACACATCACCCGCCACCACGGGGTCGGAACCACACCGACTCGCCGATCGGTGAGTCCTCTGCGTCCCCGTCCACCCGTGACACGACAAGATCACGAACGGCGTACGTCACGGTCAACTCGACCGTCTCTGGGGTCGAGCCGTCGTCACCACTATCGGCTGTCGCGTCCGTGACGGCGACCGTAAAGACGGCGTGGCCGTCACGCTCGGTGATGTCGGTGATCTCCCCAGTCCGCCACGTCTCGGGATCCGTCTTCGGCGGCTGGGCGTGGATCCTGTCGTGGTTCACACCATCCCTCCGCGCTCGATAGGCCTGTGAGCATCGATCAGAGAGCACCGCACGCAACAATCGACGGGTCAGCTTAGGTACGAACGGAGCGAGCGCAGATTCGCTTCCGTGACGTCGAATGCAGCCAGCGCCTCGTTCGACGTCGTGTTGTCGAGGTCGAACACGCGGTACTGGTCGACACCGATCGGGACACCGGGAATCGCGTTGACGACTCGTGCGCCGACCGCTGCCACCGACCCGGGAACCGGAATCACGACGGCGTCCTCGCGGACCAGAGAGACCACGTCCCGAAGCGACAGGCGGTCTGGGCCACCGAGTGCGTACGTCTCACCGACGTGTCGTCCGGACGTACAGCCGTCGGCGAGCATCGGTGCGAGGTCACCGATCCACAGCGGTTGCACGGGCAGAGCACCACCCTCCGGGAGCGGAACGACGCGTGCAGCTGTGAGTCGCTCCAGAAACGGCAGGAACGCACACCCGTCTCCGAAGATGATCGACGGACGGTAGATCGCCCAGTTCAGATCCGCCTCGCGGACACACCGTTCCGCGCCACGCTTGGCATCGAAGTACGCAGTCGAGATGTCTGCGTCGACACCCAACGCACTCATCTGAACGAAGCGCTCGACGCCAGTGCGTTCACACGCGTCGACGAGGTGTCGTGTGCCGGCCAAGTGGACGTCGCTGTGACGCTGCTCCGTCGGCTCCACGTGTGAAGGGAGGGCGACGAGGTTTACCACCGTGTCGAACCCCCGGACTACGTCGTCGAGTTCGGGATTGGTCACGTCAACCGAAGTCGTCGCGACACTGTCGGGAAGCACACCGTCGTCCGGCGACCGAGAAGCGGCCGTGACGGCGTGACCACGCTCGTCCAGCACGGTGCAAAGTGAGCGACCGACGAACCCGGTGCCGCCTGCGACGAGGACGTTCACACCGAGGCGAGGTACTGGCTGAGGATGAATTGTCCGTTCTCTCGGGAGCTGGCGACAGCTCGATCCCGAGACACATACTCCAGCACTCCCGTCTCAAGGGATACGACCCTCACATCGCGAAGCCGTCCGTCTTCTCAACGTTTAGGTGGATCTCGGCCCAGAACGGGATATGCGAGTGACGGCCGTCGGAACGAGTGGCGGTGTCCCGACCGCGAGGTACGGGACGAGTTGCGTGTCGATGGAGTTGTTCGGCGACAGATTCCTTCTCGACTGCGGTGAAGGCTCGAGTCAGCGGCTGATGCGGCACGCGTCGGTGAACGTCGATAGCATCCTGATCAGCCACTTCTACGCCGACCACACGCTCGGGCTCCCCGGCGTGATCCAGGCGTTGGAGATGGACGACCGTGACCGCCAACTCGACGTGCACGTTCCCGCGGGACGGTACGATCGCGCTGTCGATCTGATCGAGGGCGCGTACGGAGAGCCCAGCTACCCGGTCGAGATCCACACCTACACCAGCGACGAGCCGGCCGTCGAGACGGACGAGTACAGTGTCACCCCGTTCGCCACCCCATACACAGACTACTCACACGGATTCGTCGTCCAGGAGGCGGCAAAACGCGAGTTCGACCCCGAACGAGCACAGGAACTCGGCATCAGTCCGGGCCCGAAGTACGGCCAGCTGCAGGCCGTTCAGTCCGTCGAGACACCCGATGGGGAGACAGTCCAGCCCGACGACGTCCTGTCCGAGCCACAACCGGGGCGCAAGCTGGTCTACACCGGCGATACGAGACCAACGCAGGCAGTCGTCGACGCAGCGGCAGACGCCTCGTTGGTGATTTACAGCGCGATGTTCAGCGAGGATCTAGCAGGACACGCCCGCTCGACAGGCCACTCGACGGCACGCGAGGCAGGTGAGGTCGCTACCGAGGCGAACGCGGACCGGCTCTGGCTCACGCACATCTCCCCACGACACGAGGGCGACGAAGAGCAACTCGTCACACAGGCGGCGTCGGCGTTCGACGGAGATGTCGTCGCCGTCAGAGACGGTGACACGACAGGGATCACGCGGAGTCGGTGACAGCCCCGACTTCGGTGTGGGTTCGTCGCGGTAGGCTTTCACCCAGTTGGGCAAGCGACATCGAGTCGGTCGATAGGAGCCCCCGACAGTAGCCAGCGAGCCCGTGGCTGACACTACCTTCGAGCCGCTTTCCGAGAGTGTTCGGCACCGCCACGCTACTCTTCGATCGCGACCACATTGAGAGTCTCGTCGACGACGAGCGTCAGCGTCTCCTCGCCACACTCGTACGTCACACCCACGCGAAACGGATCCCGTCCACGGACGGTCTGGTAGTCCGGGTCGGTGAGGTTGAATTCCCAGACAGGCCGGTCACGGACATCGACACCGTGGTCGTAGTAGAAACTGACCACGGCGGGATGGTGGAGAAACACCTGGGGCAACCCGATCGTCAAGTCGGAGCCACATTGCTGACAGGTGTACTGGGCCAGCAGAACGGTCGACGGTTGCGCGGAATCGTCACCGGCGTCGGCGGCCGACTCGTCGGACGGCACGTCTCCATCGGGTGCCGGAGGCTCCTCTACCTCGACGGTCGGCGCTACCGGGCCGTCGCAGAACGAACAGAACCCGTTGGTGATGTGGTGAAACGTCGTCCGGAGATACCGGTCGGCGACACGTGGAATCTCGTCGCGGCTGTGCCCGGCGAACACCGCCGGTGGAACACCGATCCGATACTCGACCGGGCACGACTGACAGCTGATTCGGACGGTTTCGTCGTCGTACTCGAGTGTCCGGTCCCCTCCACAAGTGGGACACGGGTCCGTCAGTGTGACTGGCTCCAGCGAGCCTGCAGCCGTGTACGCTCCCGCCTCAATCGCGCCGTTGATCTGGATACCCGCTTGGGTGAGTTCGTACGCATCCTCGGTGTTGGTGACGAACTGTCCGACCAGCTTGCCGAGGTGGTAGTTGAACTGCCCAGAGTCACGCATCACAACCGCGTCACGGAGTTCCGAGAACGTCGCCTCGTGCCCATCGGCCTCCCACAGCGCTCGCAGAATAGCGACACGACTGTCGTCCGACAGGAGGCCGAACACCTCGTCCGGATCGGACCGTTCGACAACCGCTGGATCGGCCATACAGACGATAGAACCGCGATTGCAATAGGAATAGTGGAGAGCAAAGTGCTACAGCACACCCGTGGTCGCAAGCCCTCGTCGAATGCGCTCAACGACGCTTCACTGCTGCAGCGTCTCTGTGCGGCACATTATCGTCACCACGCTCGGGTGACGAGAGTGGCCAGCCAGGAGTTTCGAAAAAAGACCCCCGACGGAGCGCGATCATCGGTAAACAGGCTGGTGACGGCCGGTGTCTGTCGGGAGAGAGGTCAGGTGCGGAAAGGGGGGTCAGTGATCTCGGCCACAGTGTGCAGGCACACGACACGGTGGCAGGCGGGACACACCTGACGTGACAATTTGGTGGTTACACTAACTAATGTCTTGTGCCGGGTAGCGACACTCTGTGCCCAGAACACCCTCGCTAGCTAGACCAATCCTCCAATCGTCACGTCCCTCACGAGCGCCGGTTTTGATCGAGCACGTACTGAAGTGTAGCTGAATTACAATCAGATATGAAAGTGAGATATCACAAACATAATGTTGGCTCGTACCTGGTAATGAAGTGATGCTGCAGGTCCCGCCGGGAGTACCGCTTCTCGTGGTTTCCCTGTTCATCACAGCATCATTAGCGGGCTACGGACGACGCCAGTACCTGCAGCGCGTTCGACGGAACGATCTACTCGCGTTCGTCGTGCTGATGGGGGCACTGAGTCTTTCGCTGCTCGCAGAGACCTTCCTCCGAGTCGTAACGTCGCCGGCGCTGAAGCTCCTCGGATTCAACTTCCTCAACACCATCTGTATCTGGGTGTCGAGTTACGCGCTTCTCTGGTTCGCGTTGGCGTATACGAACAACACCCAGTGGGTCAATCGGTGGACGGTCGGCATCGCGGTCGCGACGCCGATCACGTTCGGTACGATCGGAACTGTCGCCCCCAGAGTTTCTGTACGAGGCCCACGGGCTCGTCACACACGGCCCTGTGACGATTCTGGGGGTCAGGTTCGGAGAGTGGTACACACTCGATCGGACGCTCAAGCCGCCGTTCTTGATTCTGAACCTCTACATCTACGCATTGGGGCTTCTCGCAACTGGCGTGCTCGGTCGGTACCTTCTCCGGCGTCGCGGAGACGTCGAGTCGGGTCACGCTGTCGCAATCGCTATCGGAGCAGGGGCACCGCTGGTGGCAGGCGCATCACTGATCAGCGGGATCGTTCCACCGGAGTTGAGTGTGACAGGTGTATCGTACGGTATCACAGCCGTGGCGTTCGCCGTGGCGACGTTCCGGTACCGACTCTTCGAGATCGCGCCGGTCGGACGGCAGCAACTCGTCAGAGAGATGCCCGACCCAGTTATCATGCTCGACGACGACGAGACGGTCGTCGACTGTAACCCAGCGGCACGAGCGATCGTGGGCGCTCCCCCCGACTGGCACGGGACCCCTGCAGAGGCGTTCTTCGCACCACTCCCCGACGACGCTCGCCGCGTCGTTACCGGTGAGACCGATACTCACACGATCAGCATCGTAGACGGCGAGACAGAGCGGTACTTCACACCCGATATCGCACCGATCGGCAATGGCCGAGGGACGACACAAGGGCAGCTGATCGTCCTTCGAGAGATCACCGCGCAAAAGCATCGAGAGCAGGAACTCGAACGACAGAACGAACGCCTCGATCAGTTCGCCAGCACAGTCTCACACGATCTACGGAACCCGTTGAACGTCGCACAGGGGCGGGTCACGCTCGCTCAAAAAGAAGTGGACAACGATCATCTCGAGGCTGCAGCGGACGCACACGAGCAGATGGCAGCCCTGATCGACGACCTGCTGACCTTCGCACGGTCGGGCACTGCGGTCGAGGAGACGACTGCCGTCGAGTTGTCGACCGTCGCACGGACAGGCTGGCAGACAGTCAAGACGCCGGAGGCGACACTCGAGATCGAGACCGACCAAGTCATCAGGGCCGACCGGGACCGGACGCGGCAACTGCTGGCGAATCTCTTCCGGAACGCGATCGAACACGTCGGGGCCGATGTGACGGTCACCGTCGGTTCAGTCGACGGTGGTTTTTACGTGTGTGACGACGGTCCTGGAATTCCCGAAGCGGACCGCTCGGACATCTTCGATCGTGGGTACTCGACGTCGGAAGACGGAACGGGGTTTGGACTAGCGATCGTCGAGGTGATCGCTGACGCGCATGGGTGGGATGTCCAGGTTGTCGATAGTTCCGATGGTGGTGCTCGGTTCGAGATCACACAGGTTACGGTTGTATCTGAGTAGTGCAGTCACCGGAGGTGGCTCTCGGTCGGCCCAACAGACCATCGACGCATTCTGCTGTTGATTTCCACAGAACCTTGTAATACGGAGATGGTATTCGGAAGAAAAGAAGAATTTTCGACTGGCTTCCTGCTGAACCCCTGAGTTCAACACCAACCTATTTCTAAATCCAGTGTATTTGTTGAGATATGACTGAGACAAGGAATCTCGATGACATTGCGGACTCGTACAGTTTATGGGGTGAGCACATTCAGCACCTGCAGGATGATCGTGGTATCACGGATTTGTGGCCGCCTCAAGTCAAATCGTTCGAGGATGGAGCCAATGGCGATTCAAATTTCTTGATGGTTTCTCCGCCAGGAACTGGGAAGACACTGGTTGCAGAGCTTATCTCAGTCAACGAATGGGTTTCATCTGGTGATCCCGTGGTTTACTTGGTTCCATATGTGGCTATTGCCGAAGAAAAGTACGATGAGTTCGATCAGAACCTCGGCGGGATGATGGGACTTGAGATCGAGAAAGCCACGGAGACTGAATATCCGAATCCCAAAGATCTGTTCGAGTCACAGGTTATCGTCATGACCTACGAGAAATTCGACTATTACCTCCGCAACTACCCTGACTACGTCGGCGATATTAGCTGTGCCGTCGTCGACGAGTTCCATATGATCTCCGACGAGACTCGTGGTCCCAATCTCGAGGTTTCTATCACCGACTTGATGGCAAATCATCCCAGTGTACGCATCGTCGGACTCAGTGCAACCACGCCCAACCCAGAAGAGGTCAGTGATTGGCTTGGCGGGTCCTTCAGCTACTCTCCCGACTGGCGGCATAACGACCTTCACGAGGGAATTTCTCTCGCGCAGGAACAGGAAATTCGATTTTACAACGACGACTCGCAGATCCGAACAGAAGCCGTTGGAAACCATTTCGATGGGAATGCCAAGACAAATGCCATTTACGACTTCCTTGTTAGCGAAACTGATCGCGAAGAAATGGGGCAAGCCCTCGTCTTCGCTCCGACCAGAAACGACACGAAGCAGACTGCAACCAGCCTGGCTAATTTCATCGACTCTCGCAAACGATCCCACGATTTTGGACTGGACAGAGAAGCACTGAAGACGCTCAAAGAACGCATTGAGGCAGGACCGGATGGTGGAAAGACGGAAGGCGAGCTCAAGAACTGCCTCAACAGCGGCATCGGATTCCATCACGCTGGCCTCTCACGTCATGCTAAATCCGTGCTAGAAGAGGGGTTCGACGATGGACATATCAAGGCTGTCGTCGCTACAAGTACACTCGCTGCCGGCGTCAATCTCCCCATCAAACGCGTGTTCGTCCTCGAGCCGAAGCTCGGACGATCAGAGATGCTCGTCAGCCAGTACAAGAACCTGGCTGGACGCGCTGGCCGCCCCCGCTTGGATGAACCGGGTGAAGCTGTCCTGTTTGCTCAGAACGAGAACCAGTCTATCCCTATCGTCTCTAACTACATTCAGGGGAGGATAGACCCGCTCCAGTCCCAAATCGATTTCGAGGAACACTATGGTGTACTGCTGAATTTGGTCCGCAAGTATTCGTCGATGCCAGATCTGCTTGAATTTCTGAACCGGACCTATTTCGGTCACGAACAGTCAGTAACTCACGCTGACATCGGTGACAGCGTCGGCGAGGCCGTCAGCGATCTCAGTCGCTGGAATATGTTGGACTTGGAATCGGGGGAATTCCGCTTGTCTCAGCTTGGCACAGCCACCTCCAAGCAACTCGTCAGCCCACAGTCTATTCATCTCGTAATCGATTATCTCCAGACCGCCGACAAAATCGATATTCAGGACCTGCTGGTAACCATTGCGACAGCCCCGGAATTCGATCTCGGATATCGCCTGTTTATGAATGGCAACCGATACTGGGAACAGCGAGATGAGATCAGGGAAACGCTCGGGCTCACCCACATCGAGCTCGACGAGTTCGATAAGGTCATAACGACGGCGCTCGTGATATACGACTGGATTAACGAACAGGAACTGCCCACAATTTATAACGAGCGGGCGGTCGACGACGATTACTGGGGGACCGCCGATGTGCGCGAACGAATCGCTCCTATTTTCGTTCGTATCCTCACCTCCGTGGTAGAAGTGCTCGAAGAGGCACGGCCAGATTTCCACCTCGAATACGGTGAAAACCTAACCCAGCTTGCCCAGCGCATCGACTACGGACTCAGCAAAGAGGGGATCCCGTTCGCCACTTATGATATTGAACGCAATCGCCGACGCGTCATCGATCTCCGGACTCGGGTCGGGATCGACTCACCGGACGAACTCCTTGACACTCCGGTCCAAGAGATAGTTACTTCAATGAAAAGGCGCCGAGCCCTTCGTTATAAGCGCAGCGCTGTCAATAGGCTTCTAGATGGAGTCGAACAAGATCGCCATGCAGTGCTTCTAGATGTCTACGAACAGGGGCTCAACGCAGAAACATTCCGACAACTCCTCTCGACTTGGGAGCTTGAATTCCAGAATTGCGTGATCAATGAACTGGAACGGATCTCCAGTATCGAGGTTAATGAGGTGGACGAAAGCGGCCCCGGATACGACCCCGAAGCGTACTGTTACATCTATACGAGCGATGGCAGCTACGTCCAGACCTACTCTGGAGAACCATTTGAAATTGCTCTCGAGTGCAAATCTAAAGTCGAATTAGACGGGGCAGTTGGGACGGATGATGCAACAGAAGTCGTTAAAAAGGCGCGTGATAGTAGTGACGCCCTCGTCACGGTGGGCGCACCCGAATTTACCGACGAAACAACGGATGCCGCTCTTGAAACCAGCGTCCTCTTGATGGATGCTCCAGCGTTCGCCGCCGCGATGGTACGAATGCAACAGGGAGAACTCGACCCTGAACAGATTCGCGAGTTCTTCACGCAGCAGGGGTACCTCTCACGAGCTGATGTCTACAACTTCGAAGAGTAAAGAACTTATTGGAAACATCAGGCAAAGCAGCGCAATAACACAGTAGTGTCGGCTCATTCGGTCAGCTGATTAAAATAGAAATTGTTCATCCACGAGGACGAGGTGACGAGTATGATGACCCGAGATGCCAACGGCCCGGTGGGATCTCCGTGTCGAGACGTACAAGACCGAAGCGAAACTCGTCAACACGCTCCGTCAAGTCACTACCGGGACCCTGCACCACGAGCGACGAGGCAACCCGAGCAGTTGGACTGACGCCTCCCAGGATCATCTACATCCTCACAACCACAGTAGCGAATGAGTCTCGTCAGCGCGTGTATCGAGAGTTCTCCCAGCAGTCTTCACAGATCGGTTGCTCTCCGATGGCACTCGGTGTGAGCAGCTCACCAACCGGTGTCAGCTCATCGCAGGTTTGACAGGCAACTTCGCGCCCGTCTTCGTACCCATCCGGCACCCACCACGGGAGCTTCCCACCGATCCCCCGCCGTTCTATCACCCACTTTGGAACCTGATCTCGATCACCCAGCAGTTCGGATCCAAGACGAGCTATCCCGTCATCAGTGGCGATGAGACGCCCACGGTCATACCCAACGTAGTTGATGAGATACTGGTCATCGTCCCACTCAGCGACAACGATTGAATCTATTCCATCACTGAGGCGGTTTGGGTACCGTCGATTGTATCGAATCTCGACTGCATGGTGTTGATCAATGTCGTCAGACGAGAGCGGTTCGTCGGACTGTTCAATAACCTCGCCCTCAACAGCAGCTAGTTCGGGTGGAAGAGTCATGAGAACCGATGGTCCCTCTACGATCATAATGGTGGTTAGTAGATGAGAGACACAGATCGCGTTATTTGCTCAGTTTTTGATAGACCGTCGTGCAACTCGTAGTGAAACCGGATCGTGTCGGAGGCTGCAGGCTAACCAACACTTCCACGCTCATCTTAGAGCGTGTTAGTTAGCCAATCACCAGCAGGTCAACGGCAGTCCTGTTGCCCTGCCAGTGGGAACGGCGGGAGAACCGGTCAAAAGGAGTGACACAGAATTGCTACCGCCGGATGCTTAGCCGCTTGTCATCACTCAGGGGGTACTTACCGAGTGCGGAGATGTGAGTACACACGGTCAGTCGTCTCGAGATTCTGGTGTCGGAGTCTGAGCTGGACGTCCTCAAGACGACCACCTTCTTCGCGGATCACGCGGTAGGCAACAGAGTGACGCAGCGTGTGCGGCGTTGTCTCGGTCGGGTCACCACGGCCCCCGTCGACGACGAGTGGGCGCACGTCGCCGATTTCCGCCAGTTGTTTGACCGTGCGAGTGATCGCTCGTGGTGACAGGCGGTCAGACTGTCGTGAAGGAAAGAGGGCATCACTGTCTTTCCATCGGTCCCGAAGGTAGCGTTTCAGAGTGCGCGTCGAGTCGGCTCCGAACTTTCCGAGTTTGAGCGTTGCTGCTGGTGGATTCGCTCCTTTTTGAATCTCCGACGGCAGGCGAAGCACGCCCTCCTCGAGATCGAGGTAGTCGACATCCAAGAGGGACGCTTCCTCTCGACGCAACCCGGTATCATAGAGCAACGCGATCAAGGCCTCATTACGATCCTGCAAATAGGTCGGCACCTCACTCGAGAGACACGCGTCTCGAAGCTGCTCAACATCGCTTGGTCGAAGCCACGTCTTTGCTTGCGGCTGAGTGGCAGTCTTTGTGTCAGCAGGTGACGAGTCGGACATCAGGTATAAACGAACGGTGGGGTGCAGGGGTCTTAGTGGTGACGAGTGGCAGTCTTTACCATAGAATCTGCCACTCCCCTGAACGGTTCACACGACTAGCGGCCATCAGCGCACTGTGCCGACAGGGGTCAGGTACATACGAAAGAAGAGAAAAGTCCACCAGAAGACAACAGTAAACCGTTTATTGATATATCGAACATAGGGTGCCTGCTCTGGAGTTGTTTCACAGTTATTAGAACTGCAATCTGAACTAGGCACACCGATTACGAGGAGTCTAGCCCTGCAGCCAGCACATCAGACCGAACTGAAGTCGCAATCTAAGTATAATTGGTCTACTCGGGGAATCGTACATTTATAACACACAAGTGCTACACGGTCAATTCGGAGGCTGACAGGGTGAGCGTGACCTGTTCAGGTAGGCACACCCCTCACTCAAAGTGAAATGCAACTCTCTTGGGGAGACACACCCCTCGCTCAAAGTGAAATCTAACCTCCCTCCAGACACACCCCTCACTCAAAGTGAATCAGATGCTATTAGCTACATACTCCGGCACAGGACATTCGTTAGCCAGAGTGTCCTTGAGCTGGTCCTAACCCACGCTTATACACACACTCTGATAAGTACAGGTATTGGGTCGCGTTACATCGACACCCGCTTCAACAGTCTCAACTCATACCTTCCTTCACAGCCTCACTGATGTGCTGATGCCCAGTCACACCCAGGGGGGTTAGTCCACATAGGGTTGTCGTTCTCGGTGGATTCCGGGAAATATGTGCGTAATGTTGTGTTGGTCACAGGGCGTGACACCCCCCGTGTTCACAGGGTGTGAAACCCCCCATATCACGGTGCATCACGGTGCGTCACGGGGCGTCACGGGGTGTGACATACTATGTTCACAGGGCGTCACAGGGTGTGACACACTGGGTTGCTCAGAGTTGCAGTTAATACGATCTGCGAAAGGATAGATATATAATCTGTACTGTGACAGACACACCTGTATGTCTCATATAGATTACGATGGATACAAAATAGACGAGATAAGTAAACAACTCATAATTCTCGCAGATCGAAGGAACGGCGTTACAGCACGTGAGGTTACTGATGAGTCTCCAAGAGTCAACACTAAACGTAGCGTGCATTACCGAGTCTCCAAACACTTGGAGCCAGCCAATCTCATCACTCAGGTGGATATTGGTGAGCAAAGTCGGATTATCTACGGTCTCACAGAGGAAGCCGAGTCTTGGTTAGATAGTGGCGGATATGAAGAACTAAACAAAGCCTCCACGCTCAGCGATCTAGCCCGGGAGAATGAGCGGCTCTGGTCGGAACTCGACTCACACCGCGAGCGGATGACATCAATGGACGAGCAGATAGACGGGCTCAGAGCTGAACTCTCAGGGATACAAGGAGCAATCTCGTCGTACTCCAACAAAATGGACGAGTTGGAGTCGAGTATGTTGACCAAGACCCAATCGAAGGTTCAAATAAACAGAGAAGTCAAATCGAAGGTGAATAAACACCTGTCAGAGGTTGATAGCCTCGCTGGGAAGATTGACAGGACACATCGACTGCTAGAGGACCTGCAGGATAGGCTGGAACGGGTAGAAGAGAGTAATCAGCCTGCGGAGCTTGAGAAGCTGCGTACTCGGGTGGACCACTTAGAAGAACAGATAGAGCAGAGGGATACCACAGAGACTGAGTCGGATACAGATGACGACGAAAAGCGTTCAAGCCGTGGATCGAGATGGCCGTTTAGGTGATTTTCTACTATTATTACAATATATTATGATTTATAAATGCCGTGCCGTGACGTCATCGGGAGGATAGAATAGCGACGGCGACGGCGCGAAAGCACACCCGTCGAGTACGACGCCGAGTCGATCGCACTCACACTCTCGACGGACGACGAAACCCAGACCATCACACCTGCGCTCATCGCGGTGGTCGCTCGACGCGAGGAAGACAACGACATCGACGTCTACGTCGACCGGCACAGCATCGACGGTCTCGCCGTCGCGCTCGAGTACGCCGCCGAGTACGTCGACGGCACGGTCAATTACCGTCTCGCGGCCCGCGAACTCGACCTCTCTCCGCTCGAAGCCGAGATCATCCTCCAGGCACTGGATCCCGTCGTCACCGAGCACACCGAAACCGCCGTATAACGACGGGGTACCTCGCCGACACCGGCGTGTTCGTCCGATACGTCGGTCCGGTACTCCGACGCGCTCCAGCACCTGCGTAGTGCCGTTCGTGACTACGACAAGAAGCGTGATCCTAAGCGCGGACACTACGCCCGGTAGCCCGGAATATCGGCGTCGAAGTCGTAGTAGTCTGGGTAGAGATCACCAGTCCGGTAGCCTTGCGTCGGCGCGTGCTTCCCGAGCCCGAGCACTCGGAACGCCGGCGGGGGATCCTCGCCCATCACGATGTAGAAGTCTCGTACCTGACACACGAGGTGTCGGAGTAAGAGTGATCTGAACTCCTCGGGTGAGCCCGGATCGACCTGTGGGAGTTCGAGACGGGCGTCGCACTTCTCGTCCGAGGGGCCACCGCCACCGCCGTGTCTGTGCGAGCGTCCGCGGTCGTCGTAGTACATCACACCCAACTCGGAGGTGTCGGCGATCTCGAACGTCGGGAAGTCGAACTCTGCGTCGACGGCGTGAGCCTGGACCGCGTCGAAGAGCGCGTCGAGACCGTCGCTCAGGAGCGACCCCGTCGAGAGTTCGGTGAGTGCGTCGGCACTGCTGGCAGCCACACCGTCGCCGAAGGCGTCGACCGCTCCACGGATCGTGTCGAGGTCGGCGTCGAGATATACTTCCTGTTCGTAGATGACCGTCTGACCGTCGTCGACGGCTCGCGGGAGTTCCAGTGGTCGAGTGACATCCTCGTGGTGACTCCGGCACTGCTGGTAGAACGATCCAAAGATGTCGACGACCCGGTCGGGCGAGAGCTGCCAGAGTGCCATCAGCGTCGCGGCGACTCGGTCGGGGTTCCAGTGTCCCTCCAGTGGGTCGTGGTCCGTCTCTCTGTACACGTGGTAGCGAGCGAACTTGTGTGTCTGTGCGCAGTGTTCGTCCTCTATCCAGGTTCGGTCAGACTCTTTCTCGGGGTAGTCCTCTGCTTGCCAGTACTTTATTTCCCCGTCGAACTCCATCTCGATGACGTGCTCAAACTCGTTGTTGTCAATAACACTAATTCCAACTCGCTCGTCATTTTCCCCGGTGATTAGACCGTCCATCATCGGTCACCTCTGCTTCCACCGACACCTTGCGAACCGCTCCCCAACTGGTTGCCGGTCGGGTTCCTCTCGTCATCAGACTCGACAAGACTCTTGATCCAGTCTGCTATCGAACCGCGGTTCTTCGTTGCTGCCACGGTTCCACCGGCGGCCGTCGCGGCGACGACACCCGCTGCGAGTGCGACCGGAAGCCCGACTGACCCGGCAGTCGCCAGTCCGCCCACCACGGCGCCCTGTTTGAGCGCCTCTGTTCCACCAGCCTTCACGAGTTCGCCGAGAGCGCCGTACGTGCCAGCCTCGCCGACCTTCTCGAGTGCACCTTTCTGATCGCCCTCCACGAGGGCTTCGAGATTCACGTCGCCACTCTCCGCGCCGTCGCCCGCCATCGACTCGAACAGCGCGGCCTGGTTCTGCTCGACGACCTCCAACCGACGGGCCAGCTCGTCGACAGAAGTGGAGTCGGAGCTCTCGCTCTCCGAAGAACCACTCAGCGGGTTGAACCGATCGAGTGCGCGCTGAACGTGCACCTCGGAGTCCGAGAGTTTCTGGATGCCGAGCTTTCCGCCACTCATCACGCGCTGGGCGGTCTCCTCGGCCTCTCGTTCCAACTCGGGATCTGGGTCGATCTCCAGTTGCACGTCCTCTTCGGGGAGCATCGAGAGGTCGCCACCCGTCTGCTGGCGGACGTGTGCCAACTCGTGGGCCAAGACGTGTTGACCCTCCGCGGACTCGGGGTCGTACTCACCAGCGCCGAACGCGACGTGGTTACCGACGGTGAACGCGCGGGCGTTGATCTGATCGGCCGCCGCAGCAGCTTTCGGTCCCGTATGAATCCGTACGTCACCGAGCGAGTCACCCATCCGCTCTTCGACCGCCCGCTGGATCGAGGTGTCCAACGGTCGGCCGGGTGAGGAGATCACCTCACGGACGGAGTCGGGGACATCGGTCTTTCCGTCGGGGCTCTCACGTACCCGCCGAGCGACACGGCCGGTGTTCTCGTCCAGCGAATCCTTGTTGAACTCCTCGATGTCGTAGGGGATCTCGGAGTCACGGCGCTCTCTGAAGCGTTGGATCTTCGACTGGTCACCCATCGCGTCGAGGGGGATGCCCTCGTCGGCCCATCGGAGTACCTGCCCGCCGTAGGCCTTCTCCAACCGCTGGAGCTCCTTGTACTCTTTCGCGCTGGAGACTTCACACCCGTAGTAGGCTTCGACTTCCTCCTTCGTGGCCGGGCCGGCAGTGTTCGGACCGACTGCCGAGTCCGACGGCCAGCGTTGGACATCGTCATCGCCCTCCGTCTCACTCGACTGTTCACCGTCCGCCTCAGGTGTGCGACCCCGAGACCGCCGTGAGCGTCGACCCATCGGTATCCTTGTCTCGTCCATCTTCTTCTCCCCGTATAACTGTTCTCCCTACATGTGACGGGTATAGTTGAGCGAAAAGGATACGGAAGCAGAGCGGGTACTTGCACTCGATCGAGCGAATGCCCTACGAGACGAGTCACGATCACCTTCTCGACGAACTCAACCGCCTCGAATCACTCCTGAAACACCACGACAGCCGCGCGTCCGGGACACGACACAATCGCGACGACTCGGAACCCGTCCGAGACCCGACACGACTCCCCCTCGCCGTTCCCGAGGCCGAACGGGCGGAACTCCGAGCGTGGGCCGAAGACATCGATCGCGAGTGCGAAGAGACACCCTCGACGGTGACACTCCGTCTCCGGGTCCTCGCGGATCGGTTCGACCTCACACGTGCACACCTCGACGTGCTGTTGCTCGCTGCAGCGCCAGAACTCGACGACTCGTTCGGCGAGCGCTACGCAGAGATGTACGACACGACGGGCGTGTCCGTCCCGACCGTCGAGTTGCTCGAATCGCTCTTCGGAACGAGTGCCCGAGAGCGACTTACGACGTTCGGGCTGATCGACACGCAGTCACCGCTGCGGCGTCACGACCTGCTCGAAGTCTCACGACTCACAGAAGAACCCGGAGACGCCCCGAAGCGTGTGATCGAACCGACACCACGGGTTCGGGAGTACCTCCGAGGCACCGGTGGCTTCGACGAGGCACTCACCAACGCCGCGAGCCTCACCGAACCAGCGACGACACTGGACGACCTCCGGCTCGACATCCAGACCCGTGAGAGAGTCGACGCACTCGCCGCCGACCCGTCGGAAGAGCGTGAAGATGGAGAGCGAAGCAGCGCGGGTGAGACTGGTGGCAGTGTCCACTACTTCCACGGATCAGACGGTTCGGAAAAGCGGCGTGCAGTGGAGGCACTCGTCGACGGTGAGCTTCTCCGTGGCGACCTCGACCGGCTACTCGACGAGGGACTCCTAGAGCGGTTCCGTCGTGAGGCGTTGTTACAGGACTGTCCCGTCCACCTCCAGAACGTCTCCGAAGCCACGTCAGACCCGGGCGACGCGACACCCGCCGACGTACCGGACCCCGAGGAACGCCCGACCGGCGAGGACGTACTCGACACGCTCGCGGCGCTGGAACGCGACGTGTACCTCACGGGTGAGGAAGCGTGGACGCCCACATCGGGGCGCCGCGACACTGCGTACACCCTCGTCGAGTTCTCCGATCCGTCGTTCGAGATCCGCCGCGACATCTGGGAGGGGTACCGCGACGACCTGGCGGCCGACGTGGACCCGACGACACTCGCGAGCACGTTCGAACTGACCCAGGGCCAGATCGACGACGCAGTCACCACCGCACAGGCGCTCGCCGACGAGCCGGACGAACCCCTCTCGTTGGAGACGATCCGAGAGGGCTGTACCGCACAGTCCGCGGAAGGGTTGGAAGACCTCGCAGAGAAGATCGAGCCGGACGCCAACTGGGACGAAGTCGTCCTCACCCGTGACACCGAAGAGGAACTGCGCGAAGTCGCCGCGAGAGTTCGTCACCGCGGCACCGTCTACGAACAGTGGGGCTTCGAGGAACGCTTCTCTCGCGGGACGGGCGTCGTCGCGCTGTTCGCGGGACCGTCGGGGACTGGGAAGACACTCTCGGCGGAGGTGATCGCGGGCGACGCCGGGATGGACCTGTACAAGATCGACCTCTCCAGCGTCGTCAGCAAGTACATCGGCGAGACCGAAGAGAACCTCGAGCGGATATTCGACGCGGCGCGTGACTCGAACGCGATCTTACTGTTCGACGAGGCGGACGCCGTCTTCGGCCAACGCGCCGGCGTGAGTGATGCCACCGATCGCTACGCAAACGTGGAGGTGAACTACCTCCTGCAACGGATCGAGAGCTACGACGGCGTAGTGCTGCTCACCACCAACAACGAGTCGCACATGTACGACGCGTTCGTCCGGCGGATTCACCAGACGGTGCAGTTCGAGCGCCCGCAAGAACGGGAACGACAACGGATCTGGCGGGTGATGTTCCCCGACGACACGCCGACAGAGGGGATCGACTACGATCTCCTCTCGCAGTTCGACATGCCCGGTGGCAACATCCGCAACGTCGCCCAGACCGCTGCCGTCCTCGCCGCGGACGACGACGGCGTCGTCCGGATGAAACACGTCGTCCGTGCCACCGAGCGCGAACTGAACAAGATCGGGAAGCTGTTCAACCCGCCCGACTTCGGCGAGTACAGTCGCTACCTCCGGAGTACCAGCGACTCCGAGCCGCCGGGCGAGGCGGACAGAGGCGACGGTCCCGGCGGCCGTCGGGACGACGAATCAGTCGACGAGGCGGCGACGCGCGAATCGGTCACTCGGAAACTCGGTGGAGAGCCGTCCGCGAGTCGAGACCAGGCGGACGAGAGCAGTGCCGTTCCGTCGGACGGAGCGACGAGGAACGATCGGGCGACAAGTGACGAGCGAGCCACGGGGAACGACCGGCGAAACGGGTCGAAGGCCGACAACGTGGGCGTCCAGACGGTGACGGAGACGGTCGAGACGGACGAGTGGGCGAAACGATACCGGGACGACGACGAGGACGGCGAGAACCGGCCGTCGCCCGAGAACGTCGTGATGGGGTTCTTCGACGACCTGCTCGACGGTGACCGCCGAAGAGCCCACGGTCGGTTCCACTCCGAAGGGTACGCGGACCGGTTCTCCGACCGCGACGCGGCGATGCTGCGGGACCGCCACCGCGGGCTCTCCTCGTTCGAGCGGATCGTCGACACCGACCGCCGTGTCGTCCTCCGCTTCGACCAGCGGTTCCCGGACCAGTCGGTGACACTCGAGTACGAACTCCGGACGGAACGCGGGCAGTGGCGGATCTTCGACTACGGCCGCGCCGGAAAACGGTAGTCGTAGTCCTCCACAGCTCTTTCTCGATTCGAGTAGCCGTGCTGCCGAGATCAGCACCACTCACACTCAATGGTCCCCACCAGCGACAGACGTCATTGATGAGCATCAATGATGCTCAGCAATGATGCCCATCAATGGTTGCCAGCAATCCTGGCAGACAACACTGGACAAAATGTCTGACGAGGATTTATGTCCAGACGTGGTGTCCACTCGGGATGTGCTCTCGTACACCGTCCACGCCGAAGCCGGCGGGATCGGCAAGACCACACTTACCGCCAACCTCGCGGTCGCCGAGGCGCGAGCGGATCGTGAGGTCTTGGTAGTCGATCTCGATCCACAGCGCGCGAACCTCTCTCGACTCCTCGGCGTCGACGAGGACCGAGACGATACCGACGCCGATCATCTGGTACGACACCTGATCGACCGGCCACGTGGTCCGTTCGACGACCTCGTCCGAACGAGCGAGGGGGTCGACATCGTGCCAGCCCACTCGGTGCTCGAACGGATCGGTGACTTGCTCTCACGGCGGCGTCAAGAGGCCGAGGATCTCGGCGAATCGTGGAACCAGAACGTGCAGTTGCTCCGTGTCCTCCGAGAGGCGGACGTCCACGAGCGATACGACACGCTCATCGTCGATCCGCCGGCGACGGCCGACGTGAAACTGTACAACGCCGTCCACGCGACGCGGAACCTCGTCGTCCCGTTCGAGCCGTCGGGGAAGGGAACGGAGTCCATCCACGGCCTCGAGGATCTCGTGACGGGTATGGAAGACTCACTGGACATCTCGGTCGGTGTGCTCGCCGTGGTGCCGATGGGATTCCGTGACACGACGAGTCAACAGGAGGCGTTGTCGGCGCTCGGCGAGATGGATCTCCCGCACCCTGTGACGATTCGCCAACGCGGAGCGTTGTTCGAGTCGTGTTGGGACGCACAGTGTTCCGCCTTCGAGTACGTCGAACACCATCGCGACCGCGTTCGTGACTACGAGCAGGACACACTCCAGAAACTGGAGCAACTGGCGACGTTCCTCCGCCGGTACACCGACGAGGAGGTGCACGATGCGGCCCGGTAGTGGTGACGATCCGTTCGCCGACGAGAGCGACGACGAAGCGTCCGAGGAGACGGACGACCCCACGCCCGAGAGCCGAGAGGAGAGCGACGTAGACGCGAGAGCCAACGATCCCAGTCGCTCCAGATCAGAGGAGACCACGGGGAGTGAGACGGTCGAGCCGATCGAGAGCGAGACGACGAGTAACGAAGAGACCGATACGGGCACAGACACCGACAGTGGAGCGTCAGTGTCCGACGGACTGCCGTACATCTATCGTCGGGACCGGGTGCAGGACGAGCGATCCGGTGTGACGTTCTACCTCCGTGACGACACGCGTGACCGCGAGGAAGCGTTCGTCGCGACGCTGGAGGAGGAACTCGGCGAAGACGTGTACGTCGCCGACGCACGGGAAGCAGCCCTCGAAGCGGCATTCCGGAACCCGCAACTCGCAGTCAAAGTACTCCGCGAGTACGGGTACGACTTCGAGTAGGACGGTCGGATTATCGGCATCCAGGAATAATTCGTATATCGATATTGGGTGTATCGATTCCACCAACCCGACACGGCAGGCTGGGACACAGTCGACTAGTTGAGCGCACGACAACTCCGAAGTGTCGCCTCACCGTGATGCAGACGTGCGAATCAGTGTGATCGGCGGGAGTTCCGTCACGGACGCAGAGTACGCCACGGCCGTACGGCTCGGCGAGGAGATCGGCGAGCGCGGTTACGAGGTCGTGTGCGGTGGGATGGGTGGCGTGATGGAGGCCGTCTGTAAGGGGGCGCAGGCGACGGGCGGCCACACGATCGGTATCGTGCCCGGGAAGGATCGCCACGAGGCGAACGAGTACGTCGACACCGCGATCGCGACTGGGATCAACGACGCTCGGAACCCGGTCGTCGTGATGAACGGAGACGGCGTCGTCGCCGTCGACGGTGGCCCGGGTACCCTCTCCGAGATCGGCCACGCGCTCACCTTCGGCAAGCCGGTCGCCGGACTCGACACACACCGCGTCGATGGCGTCTACGGGATCGAGCACGTCGAGACACCGACCGCCGCGCTCGATCACGTCGAGACAGCACACCGCTGAGAACGAGAGTGGACTACGACAGACTGTCGAAATCCGTCGTGCCGATCGCCATCGAGATGGTCTTGCTCTGGCGGTACTCCTCCAGTGCTTCGGGACCACACTCCCGTCCGATACCGGACCGCTTGTAGCCCCCGAAGGAGAGTCCCGGCGAGAACCGGGCGTAATCGTTCACCCAGACAGTCCCGGCCTCGATGTCCGCGGCGGCTCGATGCGCGAGCGAGAGGTCCTGTGTCGCGACCGACGACGCGAGACCGTAGGGAACGTCGTTCGCCAACGTGATCGCCTCTTCGTAGTCCGCGAACGTCACGACCGACGCAACGGGGCCGAAGATCTCCTCTTGTGCGAGACGGCTGTCGTTGGACACACCGTCGAAGATGGTCGGTTCGAAGTACCAGCCGTCGTCCGACGGGGGCGAGTCGGGTGGGCCGCCACCGGCGACCAGCTCGGCGATGTCGGTTCCCAACTCGGCATACGTCGAGACCTTCTCGAACTGATCGGCGGACGCGAGTGAGCCGACAGTTGTCCCCTCTTCGAGCGGGTCGCCGATCACCCAGTCCTCGCGTGCCTCCTGGAACAGCCCGAGGAACTCGTCGTGGACGTCCTCGTGGACCAGTGTCCGGGACAGTGCGTCACACGACTGGCCGGCGTTATAGAAGATGCCCTCTGCCGCCGTCGCCGCTGCCCGTTCCAAGTCCGCGTCCGGGAAGACGATCAGTGGGGACTTGCCGCCGAGTTCGAGCGTGACGGGGGTGATGTTCGACGCGGCAGCCGACATGATCTCTTCGCCGGTCGTGTCTTCGCCGGTGAACGACAGTTTGTCGACCCCCTCGTGCGTCGTCAGCGCAGCGCCGGCTTCGGTACCGTACCCGTGGACGACGTTCACGACGCCGTCCGGAAGGACCTCCGAGGCGACTTGGGCCATCCGAGTCGCCGTCAGCGGTGTGCCCTCGGCGGGTTTCAACACGACTGAGTTCCCCGCGGCGAGAGCGGGTCCGAGTTTCCAGCAGGTCAACAACACGGGGTAGTTCCACGGGACGATCAATCCGGCCACCCCGTACGGTTCGTGTCTGGTGTACGCATGGGTCTCGCCGTCGACGGGCGTATGCTCGTGTGCCTCACTGGCGACGAGATCCGCGTAGTAGTCCAAGTACTCCAGTCCCTCCCGGATCTCGGCGTCCGCGAACGCCTCCGGTTTGCCAGTATCGAGAGCCTCCAGACGGGCGAGGTGGTCAGCCTCGTCGCGGAGTGCGTCGGCGAACGCGGTCACTCTGTCGGCCCGCTCGTCGGGAGCCAGCGCCGCCCACGCCGACTGGGCGTCGCTCGCTGCCCGGACGGCGGCGTCGACCTCGGCGGCCCCACAACGGGGGACCGACGTGATCTGCAGGCCGACCGCCGGGTCGATCGTCGGGAAGGTCTCGCCACTCTCGGCACTGTGAGCAGTCCCGTCGATCCAAGCGGTGACCTCGAACCCGTCGGTCGCCTCTCGGATCGCCGCCTCGTGTCGGTCGATCGTGTCTCGTGTCATTGGATCCAAATCGTCTTTTCGTTCGTGAACTCTTTGATACCGTGTTCTGACAGTTCGGTCCCGTACCCGGAGTCGCCGATCCCCCCGAATGGGAGGCGTGGATCGGACTTCGACAACTCATTTACGTACGCCGCCCCGGCGTCGATCTCTCTGGCGACGCGTTCGCCACGCTCTCGATCGGTCGTCCAGATCGACGCGCTCAGGCCGTACGTGGTGTCGTTCGCTCGGCGGATGGCTTCTGCTTCGGAGTCGACTTCGACGAGCGTCGCGACGGGGCCGAACAGTTCCTCGGTCGTCGCAGGACAGTCACGAGGGACGTCCGTGAGCACCGTCGGCTGGTAGAAGTGTCCCGGTCGGTCCAGTGGCTCGCCGCCCAGTGCGACCGTCGCTCCGGCCTCGACGGAGGCCGTCACCTGCTCGTGCAGCTCCTCCAGGAGGTCGCCACGGGCCTGTGGTCCCACGTCGGTGGCCTCGTCTGTCGGGTCGCCGACGGTGAGGTCTGCCATCCCGTCGAGGAACGCCTCGCGGAACTGGTCGTACACGTCCGTGTGGACGAAGAGCCGCTTCGCGGCGATACAGGACTGTCCCGAGTTCTGTGTTCGCGCGAGGACACCCGTCTCTGCGGCGGCCGACACGTCGGCGTCGTCGAGTACGATGTACGGATCGCTGCCGCCGAGTTCCAGAACTGTCTTCTTGAGTTGCTCGCCGGCCTGTCGGGCGACGGCACGACCCGCGCGTGTCGAGCCAGTCAGTGTCACGGCGGCGACGCGCGCGTCTTCGATGACGGTCGACACGCGGTCGGTGTCGACACGGAGTGTCTGGAGACACGCGGACGGGTACCCAGCGTCTTCGAACAGGTCGGCGATCGCCTCGCCGCAGCCGAGTGTCGTCGGCGAGTGTTTCAGCAGGGCGACGTTACCGGCCGTGAGTGCCGGGACGGCGAACCGGAACACCTGCCAGAACGGGTAGTTCCACGGCATGATCGCGAGCACCGGGCCGAGTGGTTCGTAGGTCACGAACGACTTGACGCCGGGTTCCGTGCCGATGCGGTCGTCCTGCAGGTGTTCGGGGGCTCGCTCGGCGTAGTACTCGCACAGCCACGCACACTTCTCGACTTCCGAGCGCGCCTGTGTGATCGGCTTCCCCATCTCTCGGGTCATGAGCCGCGCGAACTCGTCGGTGCGCTCGCGGAGCCCCGTCGCCAACTCCGCGGCAGCCTCCGTCCGCTCTTCGATACTGACATCGCGCCAGTCGTCGAACGCGTCGGCTGCCGCGGCGAGACGAGTCTCGACGGCCTCGGCGTCGTGGGTGGTGTACGTCTCCAGTGCCTCAGCTGTCGCCGGATTGTGTGTCTCAAACATCGGTAGTCGCGAACTGACGTTCTAGGAGTGTCACTAAGAGCGCTGCCGCGAGGTTCGCGGTCCCACTGGTCGGATCACTCGTCGGTGCGACCTCCATCAGATCGACGGCACCGACGGCGTCGTGCGCCCCGAGGAGTTCCATCGTCGCGAGCGCTTGGTGTGCGTCAAGGCCACCCGGTTCCGGTGTGCCCGTCCCCGGCGCGACACTCGGGTCGACGGCGTCGACATCGAAGGTGACGTACACGGCGTCCGTCTCGGCGGCGGCCTCGGAGATCGCCTCTTCGACGACGGAGGTGATCCCGCGATCCTCGACTTCGGTGATCGGGTGGACGTTGAGACCAGTGTCGTCCGCGAACTCGAAGAACTCGGGTGCCTCGTAGCCCCTGATTCCGACCTGGCTGACGTGGCTGTAGTCGCTGTACGGTCCCGTGGCCACTTCCGCGGTACTCGACCCGTGGAAGGACTCGCCGAAGATTGGGCTCTCGGTACTCGTGTCCGAGTGGGCGTCGATCTGGACGAGCCCTACAGTGTCGTGTCCGGCACCCTCGGCGAACCCGTGGAACGACGGCGCCGTACAGGAGTGGTCACCGCCCAAGACGACGGGGAACGTCTCGGCGGCGAGCGCGCCGACGTGGGCGGCGATACTCTCGCCAGTTCGGTCGTGATCCATCGGGAACACGGGAACGTCACCACAGTCGACGAGCGACAGGTCGGCGAAGTCGACCTGCTCTCGCGTCCGAATGTTCGTGACACCGCCTTTGTACCCGGAGAGGTAGGCGATCCACCCACTCGCCCGCCTGATTGCCCGCGGGCCGTACCGCGCGCCAGGGCGGTTACTCACGGCCCCGTCGTACGGGATTCCCGTCACGGCGGCGTCGAACGCGTCGAGTCCGTCCTCCGTCCGGTCCGTGTCACCCGTCGACGCGCGGTCGTAGAAGTCGCGGAGTGGGGCATCGAGAAACGTCTCGACGCCGGCGTACGGGAGCTCGACGCCCGGGTCGAATCTGCTCGCATCCCCGGTCATGTGTGAGCAGTGAGTGCGTCTCGGAGGCCCTCGACGGCGGTCTCCAGCTGGTCTCGTTCGATGGTCAACGGTGGCTGGAACCGCATCACGTTGCCGTGGTACCCGCCCACGCCCATGATGACACCGTTGTCGCGGAGGTGGTGAGCGATGTGTTTCGCCAGCTTCGCGTTCGGTTCTGGTGCCACGTCCATCGGGCCCGTGTCGCCGTCCGGGTGGACCATCTCCACACCCTGCATCAGACCGAGGCCGCGCGTGTCTCCGACCACGTCGAAGTCGGCCTCGATCTCGGCGAGTCGGTCCGACAACCACTCACCCTCCTCGCGGACGTGCTCAACGAGGCCGTCTTCGAGTTCGTCGATGGTCGCGAGCGCCGCGGCACACGCGACGGGATTCCCGCCGAACGTCGAGAGGTGATCCCCGGCCTCGAACGAGTCGGCCACCTCTGCCGAGGCAGTGAACGCACCCAACGGGAGGCCGTTGGCGATTCCCTTCGCCTGGGGCATGATGTCTGGAACGACGTCGAAGTGTTCTGTCGCGAACATCTCGCCCGTTCGACCGTAGCCGGCCTGCACCTCGTCGACGATGAGCAGTCCACCGTGGTCGTGAGTGATCTCTTTTACCCGTTGCAGCCACTCCTTGGGCGGCACGATGATGCCGCCCTCTCCCATCACCGGCTCGACGACGACCGCGGCCAGATCACCTGCGGTGTGCGTTCCGATCACGCGTTCGACATCGTCTGCACAGGCACACGAACACGGGCCACCGTCACACATCTGACACCGGTAGGCGTACGGTGGGGCGACGTGCGCGACGTCGTTGATCGTCGGGGCCATCTCGCTCTTGTACGACTTGTTCCCCGTGAGCGCGAGCGATCCCAGTGTCCGGCCGTGGAACGCCATCTCGAGGGCGAGTACCTCCTTGTTCCCGGTGTGTTTGCGAGCCAGCTTGATCGCCCCCTCGACGGCCTCCGTGCCGGAGTTACAGAAGAACGACTTCTGGAGGTCGCCAGGTGTGATCTCTGCCAGTCGCTGTCCCAGTTCCGCCACCGGCCCGTTCGGGTGGACGTACGAACACCCGTGGACGAACTCGTCGAGTTGGTCTTTCGCCGCCTCGACGACCCGCTCGTTGTTGTGGCCGACGTTCGTGACGGAGATTCCCGAGAAGACGTCCAAGTACTCGTTCCCGTCGAAGTCCTCGACGGTACACCCAGAGGCCCGTTTGACTGGTACGTTCAACTCCTTCCAGATGGGCATGACGTACTCGTCGTACCCATCGATGATTTCCTGATTCCGAGATGTTTGCTGTGACATATGATCACCGAGGCTGGTAACAGCTTGCCACCACTCAGGCATGTGACCGCGTCCCATATTAACGTTCCTCCGCAACCCTGGACACGAAACCGGGTGCGGTAATCGAAACGTACGAGTGACGCGGTGTAGAATAGAAAATCGTGCCACGTGACGACCAGCGGCGACACGATATTCTCCGTCTCATTCGCCGCCACGAGCCCGTCGGATCGATCCAACTCGTTCGACTCCTCGAACGTCGCGGCTACGACATCAAGGATCGGACGGTGCGACTCGAACTGTCCACACTCGACGAGGACGGCCTGACAGAGAAAGTGCCGGGCCGTGGCCGCCGTCTCACGTCTGCTGGTCGGACGACACTCCAGACGGGACAGGTGAACCGGCGGGTGACGCACATCCGGACGCGGATCGCGGAGTTGACGAGTCAGGTGACGTACGACCCCGTCGACGACACCGGTGAGGTGTGCACGGGGGCGGTGTATCTAGCCGACGACGACGTCGCCGCAGCGCTCGAACAGCTACGACAGTTGGGCGAGACATCGTTCGGCCCTTGTCTGGTGACGGTCGAGACGACCCAACCAGACGAGCCAAGTGACGTACGGCTCTTGCTCCCGTCGAGTATCACCCTCGACGGCGTACTACTCGCCGCAGGCATCGACGCCGAACTCCTGACTGCCGGGACTGTCACGTACCACGAGCTGCCGACGAACGAGCCCGACGAGACGGACGAGCAGGCGACGAGCGCGTCGGGACAGCCGACGAGTGGAACCCCCGAGCCGACGTCCGACGGGGGGCGTCGAGAACAGTCTGAGGGACCGGACACGGAGGCGACGCAGGCGGCGGCCCCGGATCCTGTCCAGCCACCCTCGGAGACGGGGTTCGGTGAGTACGTCGACGTGATCAGCGGTGACGGCTCGTCTATCGACGTCGTGCGACTCCTGATCGAGGCCGGTTACACCGACGTCACGGGCGTCCTCGACTCGAAGACGGGGCAGGTCATCGCGGACTACCGCGAGTTCCCGATCACACGACTAGAGGAGGGACGCGATCTCGCCGATGAGATCCACCGGCGACTCGGTGGTGACTTCGAACTGCACCGGCCGCGCGACGGAGCGCCACTCCCGTTCGGTGGCCCAGACTGGGAGTTCTGTTCGATCACGTCGGTTGGGGCCAGTGAGGTCGGGACGGCACTTCTCGCCGAGCGTGGACTTCCAGTCGAGTGGACGACACTACACGGAACCGTTCCGCGTGGCGATCTCCAACCCCCGAGTCGGGCTACAGCGGAGTGGACCAGGTGAGCGATTACGTGCTCACGCTCCGACCACGATCCCGAGGATGATGACGGCGAAGAAGATCCCCCACATACCAAGGGATTTGATCGTGTACGACGAGTCCTCGAGTGGTTTGAGTTCGCCGACGCTGGTACCCTCGTCGTCGAACCCCTGCGTGACGAACCAGTAGACGACGAGGGTCCCGAAGATCGCCTCGGCGAGCCAGAAGAGGACCACCATTCCGGTGAACATCCCCTTCCCCATCATCGCTCGTCACCCCCGGTTTCGGGCTGTTCCGCCGCATCTGGGCCATCGGAGGTCGCCGCGTCGCCGCCGTCAGTCCGGACACCGCCGTCAGCTGCTGCCGGTTCCTGTGCGATCGTGTCGAACTCGAACTCGTCCGGCGAGACGCCGGAGAGGACGGCGGTGACCGTCGTCGAGACGAGGTGCCCGATCGCCATGATCTCCCAGAGCTTCAGCGAGGGGGTAGAGAACACGACGCCGTAATTCGCCATCAGGAGATACGCCGTGACCAGCTGTGAGACGACCACGCCACTGACGAAGCCCTGTTCCGACGTCTTCGGCCAGAACAGCGAGAGTGCGAACGGGCCGACGAGTGCCGTCGCGCCGATCCCACCGATCAACAGCAACTGGACGAAGCTGACCGTCCCGAGTGCGAACACGGTCGCACCGAAGATCACAGCCGCGAAGAAGAGCGACGCACCACGGGCCACCCGCAACTGCTGGTCGTCGGAAGCGTCCTGGTTGACGTGACGGTAGTAGATGTCACGAGACGTGAGGCTAGCGATGGCCGTGAGGTACGAATCCACCGAGGAGCCCAACACCATCAGCGCCACACCGAGGAAGACGAACGCGGCCCAGTTCGGCAGCAGGCCGAGCGCCTCGACCGAGAGGTCGCCGGGCGCCACGTCGGTGAACTGCGAGAGCCCCACGAACCCGATGACGGAGTACATCGCGATGGTGGTGAACACGCCGATCCCACCGATAGTGAGGAACCGTGACGTCTTGTCCCGCCGGACGGCGAAGACCCGCTGCCACGTCGCCAGCGAGACGACTCCCCAGACACCCAGCCCGAGGGCGTAGGGGAGGAACAACGCCTCAATGAAGTTCGTGTTGGCCATCGAGAGGAACGAACTGGACTGGTCGCCCAGGTTCGCCACCATGTTGTCGTAGACGACACCCGGTCCGCCGACCTCGAACATCAGCAGCGGCACGAACACCAGGGTGAGGATGATCGCACTCACGAACTGGACGAAGTCCGTCGTCATGGAACTCCAGAGGCCGCCGACGAGGATGTACACGCCGATCACACCCATCAGGATCGCCATGACGATGTTCGGATCGATTCCTGCCAGTCCGCCGATCACCGTTCCACCGACGAACAACTGGATCACACCGCCCAGTACCATCGTGTATAGGATGACAGTGATGACCGCGAGGTGTGCGTAGTCGCCGAAGCGCTCGATGAAGTACTCCGAGTACGTCAGTCCCTGTGGGAACAGTTCGCGCATCCGCAACGCGAACGGGATGACGACGAACGACGACAACACCGCTGGCCCCGCGTACATCCAGACGCCGGCGACTCCCGTGATCCCGACGTACTGTGGGACGCCCAGAATGTCTCCGGCCCACATCCACGTCACGGCGAACGAGGCGGTCGTGAGCCCCAGTTGTGCGCGTCCTCCGGCGGTGATGAACTCCGACGTGTCGGTCACTCCCTGCCGTTTGAACACGAAGTAGCTGAGCGCCAGCATGCCGATACCCCATCCCGCGAGTAAGCCGTATCCGCCGAGTTGTCCGACCATTGGTTAGCCTCCGTGACACTGATGCACGAGGTGGTAATCGTGTGCCACCTTGAGAACCGTGTTAACAAGTAACGATAATAAACGTTTGGGCGAGTAACCGGCTGTCGTGATCGATCTCACGCACCCGATCGAGACAGGGATGCAGACGTTTCCAGACGACCCTCCGGTCGAGGTCACGCAAGCGGCGTCGGTCAACGACGACGGGTACGGCGTCGAGGCGGTGGAACTCGGCAGCCACACCGGGACACACGTCGACGCGCCGGCACACGTGTTCGCGGACGGGCAGACGATCGACGAGTACGACGTGGACCGGTTCGTGTTCGACGCCGTCCGGGTCGACTGCCGAGACTACACGTCACGAGACGCGGTCGGTCCAGAGCAGATCCCACGGGTGGACTGTGACTGCGTGATTCTCCACACTGGGTGGGACCGACACTGGGGAACGGACGAGTACCTCGATCATCCGTATCTGTCCCCGGAAGCGGCGAGGGTGTGTCGGGATCGTGGATTCGCGGTGGCGTCCGACACCCTCAATCCGGACCCGACACCGACACCGGCCGCAACCACCGACGAGCCGGACGGATTTCCGGTGCACGACATTCTACTCGGGGATGATCTACTCATCGTCGAGAACCTCACGAACCTCGCTGCCACGCCACGGCGGCTGACGCTTCTCGCGTCTCCGCTCGCACTCACCGGTGACGGCGCACCGGTACGGGCGGTCGGGGTCACGGAAAACGACCCGATCCACTCGACGGTCGACCACACGACTGACGAACCGTGACGCGGAGGCGAGTCGTGTAAATCCGGTATCAGAGTGCCACCATATATTTATTCCAGTGGACGCATCCTGTTGGTGTGCTAACAGATGGAGTACCAGACGTTTGACGACGAAGCGACGGTCAAGGGGGTGGAGATCACGTCGATCAGCCAAGCGGCACGGAGCCTCTCGACAGTCTTCGGTGAACGTGCCGAGGCGATCTTGGCGGAACACGACCTCGGCGACATTGACCCCGATCAGTGGTACCCACTCCAACACTATCTCGACGCGATCCAGTACATCGACCGACACGTCGGGTCCGATGCAGTTCACTTCATCGCGAAAGAGATGCCGGAACTGACCGACTGGCCGGACGAAGTCCGGACGGTCGTCGACGGCATGAACTCGATCAGTGGTGCGTACTCCAACGTCCACCGCGGAGACGTCGGGTACTACGAGGTCGAACAACTCGGGGAACGATCACTACGCCTCTCGTGTCGCAATCCGTACCCGTGCGTGTTCGACAGAGGGATCATCAGAGGAGTCGGGGAGCGATTCACACCACCGACCGCGTACATCACGTTCGAAGAACAGAGTGCACAGTGTCGCCGCGACGGAGGCGACGAGTGTATCTACGACATTTCGTGGTGAGTGCCGTGATGGACACACGCACAGTGAAAGACGAGATAGCTGCCGACCAACCCGTTCACGGGTGATCCGGATGCAGACTTTCAGCCTGAACACATTCCGAGACACGAGGCGGACCGGACGACGAGTACCCGAGTGGTGTCACGGTAATCTGACACCAGCACGGAGCGGTGGGAGCGGTGGAGGGCCCCGTCACCCTGCTCTGATCGGACTCGAGGCGACGGTGCTGGAGACAGAGCTCGTCGAGCGAGTGGCTAACATTTTGAATACCCTAGACACTCGGAGTACGCTGGCCGAACGAGTCGCACGTCTCAGAGCGCGACTATCGATTGTTGATACGGTCAGGGGTATGTACTCCAGCCCAAGCGTCCATCGAGACTCCGTCTCCGAACTCTCACAGTCGTCACGCGGCGGTGGACAGGTGACGGGTACGGGTACGCGGCAGACGGTACTCGCGGACGGCGACGGCACGGTCGAGCAACTCCGCGAGTACGTTCTCCCGGAGTTAGACGACCTCCGGCGTGCCGTGACGGAGGTCAGTGAGACGACAGACGAAGTCATCGAGGACGCCCGAGAGCAGTCGAAGCTCTTCGCGTCCGTCGCAGAAGAGATCGACACGCTCTCCGAGAAGACCGAAGAGATCGCGACGACGGCAGCCGAAGTCGACGAGATCAGTTCCGAGACGGCCTCACTGGCACAGGAGGGCGGGGAGGCTGCGTCGACGGTTCGTGAACGGATCAACGTCATCGACGACGCCCGGTCAGACGTCGAAGCCCAGTTCGATCGGCTGGAGACCACCGTCGAGGAGATCAACGACGCTGCCGGCGTCATCGACGAGATCGCAGACCAGACCAACATGCTCGCGCTGAACGCGTCGATCGAGGCGGCCCGCGCGGGTGACGGGTCGTCGGACGGGTTCGAAGTCGTCGCCGACGAGGTCAAAGCACTCGCCGAGCGTGTGAGTGACGAGGCAAGTGAAATAACGGGACTCACCGAAGAGATTGCGAATCGAGTCGAAGAGACACGCGACAGTCTCGACCAAGCGAGTTCGGAGATCAAGGCGGGTGTCTCCGACGTAGAAGAGACGGCCGCGATACTCGACGATATCTCCGAAAGTGCTGATCAAGCATCGGATGGTATCACTGAGGTAGCCACCGCCACCGACGAACAGGCGACCGTCACTGATCGCGTGAGAGGCGAGATGACCACGGCGGCAGAGTTGTCCAACGACGTGACGAGCAACGTAGAGAGTATCTCCGCGTCGAACGACTTCCTCGTAGCGTTGTTGGACGAGACACAGGCACGGACCGAGTCGGTGATCGATCCGGAAGGGAAGCCACCGGCAGAGATCGGTATCGACAACCGAGGATAGGTCCGTTCAGAGAGTCCGTACGGGGCTCACTCGTGACCACCGGAGTCTGCCGTCGCGATCGAGTCCACCACGTCTTTTGTCACCGCCGCGACGGACTCGTCTGTCAGATCGAACAGGGTCGCATCTGATTTGTTCCGGACTTCTGCCGGAAACCCGGTGTCCGCCCGGTAGTGGACGGCGGCGACCACGGGAACGTCACCGTCGAGCACCTCGCGCACGCGCCGGACGAACGTGTCGCTGTGGATCTCCATCGGTGCGATCTCGTCGATCAGGTAGTAGTCCACGCCGGCGTGTGAGAAGGCTCGACTCGCGATCCGGTCGACCGCGGGCACGTCGACGCGGTACTTCCCGACACCGGGCCCACTCTCCCGGTCGACGTGCGCCATCTGGACGCTGTCCTCCGTGTACACGTCGACGAGATCGAACCCCGTTCGCTCGCCGTCGACACGCCGTTCCGGTGCGAGGACACCACCCGCCGTGGCGGTCACCCGCTCTCGGACTCGCTGGAGGACGGTCGTCTTCCCACTCCGCGGAGGACCGGTGACGAGGAAGTTCGTCGGCACGGGTCAGGACTCGTGGCGCTGGCCTATCAGCGTCGTGGTCGGGCAGGTCGCCCGCCGGAGCTACCGCAGGTCGGCGAGTACCTGCGAGGGAATCGCCTCGAAGACATAGATCGAGAGTGCGGCGCCGGCGAGGACCACGGAGACGGTCGGGAGGTCGAACAGAACGAACCCCTCAGGGGCGCCAGCAAGCCGACGAGTGCGACGCGGTACTGCAACTGCAGTTGCTCCGTACGACGCTGGCGAGCGTCAATCCGGTCGAGCTGGTCGGCGGTACAGCTCAACGGCTTGAGGACATCGCCACTGTCCCGCGTCGGTCGGCGGAGGTGGTTGTCGGCGGCGTGGTGGACCACTTCGGGCTCCGGGAGCTCGCGTTCCTCAGCATACGCTCCGACCGCGTCAGCCACCTCCGGATCCAACCGACCCGTGAGTCCGTCGTCGTCGCTCGTAGGTGAACGCTGTCCACCCAGTCGGTTAGTCGTCAGGTGACCGGTCGGCCGACATATACTCCTCGGTCAGAGAGTCTCGGGTGAGACGGTCGTTACATTCGTCGTCGGTGGCGAAGGCGTCGGTATCCCGAATCCAATCTTCCTCAACAAATTTTCGAGCAGCGACTACTCGTCGTCTGCGCGACCACCGTCGTCGTGATACAACCGCTCCTCGGGTACAGTTTCTCCCCTCGAAACTCCTGGCAATCATTAACAACTTCACCGATTACACCTGTACGCGTATGGTACAGCTCCCAGATTTATCACAGAGAAGTCCTTTGAATTTCGATATCGGACCGGGTTGGATCGTAGCGTTCGTTGCGCTCGTGTTCGTCCATATCGAACTTCACGAGATCGCACATACGGCGGTAGGGCGGATGATCTGTGGAGAGTGGGGGCCACGCAACTTCAACAGCTGGCAAACTGCCTGTTCTCCGATACCAGAGATCGTGTTAGCACCACTCGCCGGACTCGTGTTTTCGTACGGATTGATGTGGGTGGGGTACTTGCTCCTCGCTCCCGACAATCCGTCTGAGAGGCGGTCGATTGGATTCTGCCTCGTGTTCGGAGCACTGCCACTGGGCCGGGTGTACACTGTCGGCGTGCTGGGTGGTGGCGACGAGATGGTTATTCTCACCGGAGCCTTTCCGAGCGTTGATACGTCACTGTTGACTGCAGTTGGCCTCGTCCTCGTACTGCTGCTCGTCGGTCCCCCTCTGTACCGGGCGTTCACCACGCTGTCCAACCGGCGACGTGGAGTGATCTTCGTCGCACTGTTTCTGTTCCCGTACGTTCTGTTCGAAGTCGGTATCCAGGGTATCGCCAACCCACTGCTCGCTCGGGGTGTCTTGGACAGTGAGGGACTACTCGGCTCACCACTCCTTGTGAACGTTTGGACCGTCTTTTGGGTGATCACCCTGGCGGCGTCGTGGCGTTTCCTCCCCTCGACACTTCACCAACGCTGACGAGCAGATGGGTGGCCGATCAAATCGTCACCGTCGACCACAGGGATAGCAGGCTCTCCGCGTCGGGTCCCAGTCAGGCAGTGTGGTGGTGGTACATCGTCGGCGAAGGTTGAGCGAATTCATCGAAGAGCAGTGTGCCGGAGAACCCTACGGCAACGACGATACCGAGCACAGTGGCAGATAGAGTGTACCGAGAGCCGGATAGAACTCACCACTTTCCAGTTCCAGGATAACAACTGTCACGACGAGCAGTGTGGTCCACACTGCGAGTGCGAGACGGCGCTGAAACGTGTGATCTGTGTACATACGAGAGGTTGCGCGCCTGCCTATTCGACCGAGAGCGAGAAGTGATCCATGAGACAGGTCGGGCCTTTCTCTCACCTTTATAAGCACCGTCATTGGCACCAGCTCGTCTCCACACGCCGTGGTCAACACTCATCTGTTCGACGACCGTCGTGGGGGTGTATGAGCGACGGGACGCCAACCGACCCTCGTGCGACGGCACGGGGGATCCTCGAGACGGAGCGGACATGCACGCTCGCGACCGCCTCGGCGGACGCCGTGCCGGAGGCAGCGACCGTCCGATTCGTCGCAACCGACAAGTTGAATATCTACATCACGACGGAGCGACCGTACCAGAAGTACGCGAACCTGACGGAGAATCCACGTGTCGCCGTCGTCGTCGACGGCGAGTACAACCTCCAGTTGGAGGGCACCGCGACCGAGCTGGTCGGTGAGGACGCAGCAATCGTCGCTCGCGAGTACACCGACAAGTACGGACCCAGCGAGTACCTCAACAACGACGAGAGCGTCTTCTTCGAGATCACGACCCACTGGGCACGGCTCCTCGTCGACACGGAGTTCCCGCCGAGCTACGAGGTCGTCCTCGGAGACGGGCGAGCGGATCCGCACGACGCGGGGTAGAAGGTCGTCGTCCACCGCGGAAAGCGAGCACGGTGACACCAGCCTGCGACCGACTCGCTCCGGTACTGTCGGGGAGTTCGCAGCGGGTCCAGCCACGACCCGAACGACACCGACGAAAGCGACGAAAGCGCTAACCGGCACACGGCCGTGATACGGCACGATGGATCTACTCTCACGGAGTCTGGTCCCGGAGGAAGCCCACGAGACGAAGCGTCGGGCGAGAGCGTTCGCCGACGAGACGATCCTCCCCGTGGCTGCCGAGTACGACACCAGCGGCGAGTACCCGTCCGATGTCGTCGGGGCCGCACAGGAAGCCGACCTAGCGGGCCAGTACGTCCCCGCCGCGTACGGCGGTGAGGACTGGTCCCTGGCCGAGCGGTTGGCGGTCGTCGAGGAGTTCTTCCGTGCTGACGGGGGGATCGGACTCGCGCTTCAGCTCGTCGACTTCGGTGCGAAAGTGGTGACGATGTACGGCACCGACGACCAGAAAGAGCGACTGCTCCCACCCGTCGCGGCTGGCGAGACGATCACCGGGTTGGCGGCGACGGAGCCACGTGGCGGGTCGGACCTCGCGCGGATGGAGACGACTGCGCGTCGCGAGGGCGACGAGTACGTTCTCGACGGCGAGAAGTACTGGACGAGCAACGGCGTCGTGGCCGACTGGATCGTCGTCTACGCCCGGACGGGTGAGGAGTCGGGCCACGACGGCTACTCGCTGTTCGTCGTACCGACCGACGATCCGGGGTACGACGCCGAGCCGATCACGGAGAAGATGGGACTGCGTGGCAGCCAGCAGGCTCGTGTCGAACTCGACGGAGTCCGTGTACCGGTCGCGAACCGCCTCGGCGAGGAGGGACAGGGGTTCTACAACTTGGCGCGGTTCTTCAACTACGGCCGGATCGCCGTCGCGGGCCACGGCATCGGACTCGCCGCCGCGGCGATCGAGGAGGCGTGGGCGTACGTCCACGACCGCGAGTTGTACGACGCGGCGGTCGCCGACAACCAGACCGTCCAACACAGACTCGTCGAGATGCGTGAACAGTTCGAGGCGGCGCGGGCGCTCACGTGGACGGCCTGTGAACACGTCGCCGCCGGAGAGAATCCGGCGTTCTGGGCGAGTCTCGCGAAGGCGAGAGCGACCCGGACGGCAGAGCGCGTCGCTCGCGAGGCGACACAGCTCCACGGTGGCGAGGGACTCCGCACCGAGACCCGCGTGAACCGCGTGTTCCGGGACGCGAAGTACCCCAGCGTCTACGAAGGCCCGAACGCCGTCCAGCGTGACATCGCGTACGGCCACTGGCCGGACGCGTAGGCGCTCGTCACCGCGAACCCACTCACGGGACCGACAGCGTGAATCGGGTCGCGAGTGATCGACGTGTATGGGCGTCCCGCTCCCCGTCGAACCGACGGTGTACGTCGAGCGCGTCTCGAACCACGTGAGTTGCGCGTGGACGGCCGACAGTATGGAGCAGTTTGTCGACGCCGTCGTCGCGGAGACCGAAGTCGCGGACCCCTTCTTCCTCGTCGCCGCGAAGAGTACAGCCGGCCGTCATCGGCGTCGACGTTCGGAACTCGACGGCGTCGAGGGTGTGACCTACCTCAGGTGTGAGTCGTCCGACCCGTGGCGAGCCGCGTGCGAGCGCCGAACGGCACCGGTGATCACACTCGACAGTTTCGACTCGCCTGCTCGGTGCCGTCGGTTGCACTGTGCGACGACGGCTCGATCGGAGTGGCCCGACGAGGCCGTCGCACGTCTCGGAGATCTACTCGACTATACGGAGCCGTGACGGGGTTTTGAGCATGGGGAGTCGCTGGTCGTCTGGTTGGAAAGCCATCACAACGTGCGACTCGGATCGAATCGGCCGATATTCGAGACCGACGTGTCGGACTCGACCGACTGGTCTGAGACACTGCCACTAACGGCCGAGAACCGGAACGGCTCGGACGAGCGTCCGTACGATTCGCACGAACAGGTACACGCCGACCCACGGGACGACGACGATCACGACCGCGACGAGCCCCCCGGTCACCGCTGCTTCCCCGAGTGCCTGCATCGTTCCGGCTACGGTCGTTCGACTCGTCAAGTGGTACGTGACGAGACTCGCGGTAATGTCCTGTGACCCAGCGAGCCCGGCGAGCCCAACTGGAATCGAACGTTCGGGTGCCGAGAGACCAACCTCAGGGCCACCGGTCGCTTTCGCAGTTCGCCGACGCCACCGAGGGAGAAACGCCAGTGCCAGCGCCACGACCCCACCACCGACAGTAAGCCACAGCATCGGCGTCGTCCACGCACTCACTACTTCTGAAGGTCGCTCGAATCCCGCTCGGCTCACCCCAGCAGCCAGTCCCGAGAGGATACCTGCTGGGAGCATAATGCCGTAGGGGACGTGGACGACACCACCAGTGAGCAGGTGGCGATACGCTCGTTCGACGTACCTGACGGCGTAGATGACTGGCACGAGTACCGTGCCGCCGTACAACACCCAGACGAACGGGCCGTGCTGCTGGAACTGTGAGACCACATCTTGTGCGCCAGCCAGTGAGAGGCTGTAGAGGATGACGACGGTGTAGACGAAGACCGCTGCGCCACCGACACCGTCCCAGACGGAACGGACGGCGAGCACCAGTGGTTCGGCGATGTCGGTCAGCTGATCTCCAGACTGTATCCACGGAACCTCAAGGCCGACAGTACGCGTCGTCACCCCCGCCACGGGAACCACGAGTCCGACACCGACTGCGAGCAGTTCCGGAATCGGATACAGAAGCGACACCGTCGCCAAGACGACGCCGACCCCGACAACCAGCAACGTCGCCGTCGCGAGCGGCCCCATCGGTGCGTCAAGGTCGGCGACCGATGGCCACGCTCCACCGTCGCCCACGTCGGACCACCCGCCAGAGGCGGCCCCCGTCGACGGCCCGCTCACACGGGGTGCAGAGCCGACCCGCTCCCAAGGGAGGTACAGGATGCCGATCAGGCCGACGATGATGCCGACCAACAACTGCACAGCTGACCGAACAGATGGTGTCACCGGCACCCACGTCGACTCACCGACGACGAGAACCAGAATCGCCTCTCTCGTGTACAGTGTTACAGCCAACACGCTCACGCCGACAACAGTCCGCAGAACGATGTTGTGTCGCGAGGTGAAGAACTCGCGCGGGAACAGTCGGGGCGTGAGATACAGCACCGGAACGACCAGCATGACCAGACCAGTCGCGATGCCGAGCTCCGACGAGGTGATCGTCTCCTCGGTGATCAGTTTGAGTGCGGCCGGGAGGACGATTCCGTCCCCGACACCGAGGGCTTCGGGAACGAGTCGCAGCGCGATGTCGACGAGTCCCAATCCACCGACACCGGCGGTGATCACTCGACCGTCGTCTCCACGCACTATCGGTGTCTCGGACGACGAGAAGTTATACTAATCGGCCAATGCGGGTCCACGCGACAGTAGTCTGTTCATCGGAGTGACGAGAGCCGCGGTGTCGAGAGCACGCTATGCGTTCTCCAACTGGTCGGCCGTCGCCTCGAGGTCCCCACTCCGTCGCTCGCGACGCTCGGCGACGGCGTCACGAACCGCGTCCGCCTCCTCGTCGTCGAGAATCCCGGCGAGGTCGAGGAGCGACCGCTCGCCAGCCAGTCGGAGGACGATGTCCGAGAACGTCTCGTCGTCCGCCTTGTGGGCAGCGAGGCGGTCGTAGGCCTTCTCCGAGAGGTAGATGCGCTTCGACACGTGTATACGGTTGTGTGCATCCGCCTAATTGGTTTTCGACCGGAGGCCCTCGACCGCTCAGTGTCAACGAACTGTCTACCACGTCGATTACTCGTGGGCTCTTCGACTCGGAAAGTCATCTTCAGGGACGCGAAGGTCGGCGAGGACATCGAGCGTGCACACCATCTACCGAGCGTTGCCGTACGCCACACGGGTAGTCCGTGCGTCGCGACCGTCGTATCGAGCCAGCCGAACGCAACTGGAGACGCTACGCGGCCGCGTCCGTTACGGCCGGCGGCGCGGGTTCCGTGCCGACGAGCCAGGGCGACGTTCCAGACCTGACCGGTAGTCGAGCGCAGACACACACACCAGATTTCCGGAGTTCCGACCACACCTGCGGGTGGGGGGCACAGACGGAATGGCTACGTATCTTCAAATAACAGTCTCTGTCCTGTTAATCGCTCGTAGATGTACGACGTGCGGTTGCTATATGCTAGCGATGGCTTATAGCTTGCTGTGGTCAACTCTCGGTCTCCCACCCCGTCCGAAATGGACTCCGGAAATCTGGTGTGTGTGTGCGGGGACTCCGGAAACTCCGGAAACGCCGGTCCGGGTGGTTTTATATACTCCCCGTCACATCCGTGAGGTGATGAGCGACCGTGTATTCTCTCGCGGTAGCACGCCGTTCTCCAATCGCGACGCTCTCTCGGATCACTACACGCCGAGAGAGCTGGTCGGGCGAGACGAGGAACTCGCCCAGTACAAGGAGTACCTCGAACCGGCCGTGTGGGGCGAAGACCCGAACAACATCTTCCTCTACGGGAAGACGGGTGTCGGGAAGACGGCCGCGACGAAGTACCTCGTCTCGGCGCTGGAGGAGGACGTGGCCGAGTACGACGACACACACGTCGAGTCGATCCACGTGAACTGTGACGGACTCTCGACGTCGTACCGTGTCGCGGTCGCGATCGTGAACGCGATTCGCGACCCGCACGACCGGATCAGTGAGAGTGGGTACAGCACCAGCGAGGTGTACGACATGATGTGGCGGGAACTCGACCAGATCGCCGAGGGGACTCCACCCACCCAGACGCCGATCGTCCTGCTCGTTCTCGACGAGGTCGACCACACGGAGGTGGGCGAAGACTCGATCCTGTACCAGCTCTCTCGGGCCGAGGAGAACGAGAACCTCCACCAGACGCGGATCGGCGTCATCGGAATCTCGAACGACCTCACGTTCAGCGACCAGCTGAGCCCGAAGGTCAACAGTTCGCTGTGTCAGAAGAAGATCTTCTTCGAGACGTACGACGCCGACGAACTCCGGGCCGTCCTCCAGCAGCGAGCCGAGGTGGCGTTCAAAGACGGGGCCCTCGAACAGGGAGTCATTCCGCTGTGTGCCGCCTACGGCCGGAAGCAGAGCGGTGACGCTCGCGAGGCGCTCGACCTCCTCCGTGCGGCTGGCGACATCGCCCGGAACGACGACCGCGAGACGGTGACCGAAGCGGATGTCGAGACGGGCCAGTCGCGTGTCGAACGAGAGAACATCATCGAGGGGATCCGGTCGCTCCACGAGCACAGTCGCTACACGCTGTACGCACTCGCGACGCTGGCCGCCGAAGAGGAGACACCGGTCAGAACGCGGCCGATCCACGAGCGGTACGAGGTGATTTGTGATCTCGCGGCCGTCGACGGGCTCACACTCCGGCGTGTCCGTGACTTCCTCCGGGAGTTGGAGATGCTCGGTGCCGTACACATCGACGAGCAGAACCAAGGCCAGGTCGGTGGCCAGTACATCCAGGTCGAACTCGCACACCCAGTCGACGTGATGGTGACCGCGCTCGACGATACCATCGAAGCGCTCGGCACCCACGAGTCCGTCACTGGCTACGTTTGACTCGCATCCAGCAATTACCGTGATACCAGACCCTCTACCGGCCTTCAACTCCGGAAATGTGGTGTGTCTGTCAGACGTTACTGGAGGGTCTCTGTGGTGTCCTGTACTGGCACCCTCGACCTCCCGATGAGGCGGAGTGGGCAGGATTTCGTTCGACGTGCTCGTTGAGTGTGTCCAGTGGGTGGTGGAGTGACTTCGGTGTGGGGTGAGGAAACTCCGGAAATGTGGTGTGGGGTGGTGTTCCTGGTGCGGCGTGGTCCGCGTCGGACTCCGGAAATCCGGTGTGGGGTGGTCGAGTCGCGCGGGTCCAACACTGGTGTTCGGTCCTCCATCTCAATTCGACTCCGGAAACGTGGTGTAGGGTAGTAGAGTGCTCTCGACTGAGACCCAGGAAGACTCCGGAAATCCAGTGTGGGTGGGTAGGAGAGGGATGGAACCACATTCTAGTCTCTCGGTCCGACACGACTCCGGAAATATGGTGTGGGGTGGTGCACCCGAGAGACGGTTCTCTGAGACGAGGACCGAACTGGAGTAGTTGGTAACAGGAATCGAGACGCCAGGGTTCGGACCGTCATCACGAGACGATCGGGGTCCAGCCATATCCAGAGGTCCGCAGTGGAGTCGAGGTTCTGTTCCGTCCTGCCGTCAGGGATTCCAGTCCGTTGAGGTGGCGCGACATCACCCCCAGACAGTTGCGTCACCGTCGTACGTCCGGATCTGTTCGTCGTTCGTGAGAATCCCGTCTGTCTGACGGCTCTTGTGAGCGGCGACGAGAATCGCGTCGTGCATCGTGTAGACGTCGTAGAGGTTGTCGAGACGGAAGAACACGCTTCTGTCGAGGTTCGCTACCTCGACTGGTCCATCGAGCAACGTTCGTACGGCTTCTCGACCCGATCCAGCAGGGTCGACCCCTGCCTCCGCTTGCCCGCTCTCGATCGTGTCGACGACCTCTGCGATCTGTGTCGGAGGTGCTTCGATCAGGTCGATGCCCTCGTTCGCCCGATCGAAGATGTCCGCGACGCGCTCGGGGTCTCGCCCGACGAGATGCCGCAACATCGCAACCGCGTCGGCCATGTACGTAGCCATCTCACTGCTCCTCCGACGGTGTCGCGTCGCCGTTCCACTCTGTCCGGCGTTTCTCTCTGACGTAGTCCTCCATCTGCTGGGCCCACTCCTCGGCCTCTTCGTCGGTCATGTCCTCCGGTCGAAGCGCGCCGCGGGAGGACTCTGGAATCTGCTTGTTGATGGTGATCTCACCGCCGTCGTCGGTCCACTCCACCCGATCGCCAGGTTCGATTCCAAGTCTGTCGCGGATCTCTTTCGGAATCGTCGTCTGCCCCTTCTGCGATACACGTGTCGTCACAGGCTCCTCCAGTTGCTCTGAATCGCTCATATCACAGTTTTACTGGCAGTTGTGCATTAGCGTGGGGGATGTTCGAACAAGCCGGGTCCGTGCAAGCGCGAACCGACGGGATCACTCGTCAGACATCTCTCTGGCAGCATTACTAGAAGCCGTGTGAACCACCGATCCCGTCGTCCGGTCTCCGGTGTGCTCGACACTGATAGCGTTGCGATGAATCACCTCGAGCTGACCCCAGTGAGAACGACTCGTCGGGGTTTCACATCCACCACGATCAATGGGATGTCTTCTGAGTCTTCTCCGAGACGATCGTGTTCACCGTTGGCAGAGACCGTGAGAGGGTGCGTATTGCTGCGGGTGAGATGGTACACTTCGCTCCGGGAGAGTTCCGGACCGGGCACGTTCTCGTGACAGCCGACGGCGATATCGTCGCGCTGGTGATCGATGCGGTGGGAACGGGACAACGACTTGTACAGTCGCCGTGACCGTCAGGTCGCCTACCCGTCGTCCTCGTCCAGACGACGAGAGAGTCGGTCGAACCGGTCCTGCATTGCCTCGGTGCGCTCCGTGGTCGTCGTCTCGTCGTACGCGATCTCTACCTGTCCAGTCCCGTCGACGGCTAGTGTCACGACCGCGTCCTGGTGGCGCGCCGCCGTCGGGAGCGTCTCGCGGGCGACGGTCCACTGGCGGAGGTCGTCGCCGCCAGTCGACTGTCGTCGCTCCTCGCCGACGGTCACCTCGAGGACTGCCGTGTCGCCCTCGAAACGGTCGACGACCGCCGAGTGTGTCCCCTCTGGGAGCGTATCGTCACCCATCGTACGCCTCCTCGATCACGACCTCGCCATCTGGCGTGCGGACGATCACGGTGTCGCCGGCGTTGTTCCAGATCGGCGAATCGGCACCCCAGTAGAGGTCACTCGCCGTGTCTGTGCCGGACCCCGTGTGGAGCGTGAGTTCTTCGCCGGGGGCGAGTGTCGTCCCGTCGGGGACCGTGTACACGTGGTCGGCGGCGTCCGCCACTGTCCACCCGGAGAGGTCCAGCTCCGCGTCACCCGTATTCTCGAAGACGACGTACTCGTCGTTCAGATTCTCGCCGTCCGAGCCCGCCGCGTCCGCGTTGACATCGACGAGTGCGAGCGCGTCCCGGTCGGCTCCCCCGTCGGTCACGGCCTCGTTCTGACTGGCTGTGGCCGTCTGTGCGGGCGTGCTGGTCTGCCCGCGAGTAGCCGTCTGCGCTGGCACGCCGGCACTGCCAGCGACGGTAGCGCGGGGTTCGACGGCACCGGACGTTCCCGGTTTAACCTCGTCCGCGTCGCGGAGCGAGAGGGGGTCCGACGGCGCGGCGGCCTGGGTCTGCACCGTCACCGTCGACCCGTCGCTCTCGAGGACGATCGTGCCGTGGGTGGCGGTCCAGTACGTGGGGATCGAGCGGTCGGCGAGCCGCCGCAACACCGCCTCGTGCGGGTGGCCGTACTGTGAGTCGTAGGCGCTGGAGACGATCGCGACGGCTGGGTCGACTGCGTCGAGCAGTTCCGGACGGGAACTGCTGTCGCTCCCGTGGTGCCCGGTCTTGAACACGGTGGCCGCCAGCGAGTCACCGTAGGTGTCGACGAGGTACGACTCCTGCTTCTCCTCGGCGTCGCCGGTGTGGAGGAGACTCGTCCGTCCGAAGCCGAGGTGGAGGACGATCCCGTTCTCGTTGCGCGTGTCGGCGTCGAGGTACGGCTCTGGCGGGCCGAGGACGCGCGTGTCGACGCCCTCGAACGGGAGCTGGTCACCCTCGCGGAGTTCGTACAGCGGCACGTCGTGTTCCTCGACGGCGTCGAGGTACCGCTCGTACGTCTGCGTGTTGGCGGCGATGCCGGGGTCGTAGATCGCCCCGATCCCGTCGGCCTCCGTCTCCATGTACTCGATTAGGGGTGCGTTCCCGCCGATGTGGTCGGCGTCGTTGTGCGTGACGACCAGGTGGTCGATCCGGTCGACGTCGTGTGCTCTGAGGTACTGGAGGACGTACTTCCCGTCGGTGCGGAAGTCGCCCGTGTCGATCAGCATCGTCTCGCCCGTCGGCCCGACGATCAGGGTACTCGCCGACTGGCCGACGTTGATGAAGTGCATCTCAACCGAGCCGTCGGGGGCGGCGGCAGTCGTCGTCGACGGCGGGGTCGTCTGCTCGGGCGTCGGGGTCCCTGCGACTCCGCCGTCGGTCACGCCCCCCGAACACCCCGCGAGGATCACGATCGCCACGAGTGGGAGGACGGACTGCCAACTGTCGCGCATTCTCTACGTTCACGGGGGCCGGTGGTAAATACCTACACGGCGGTGTCTAGGAGAGCCGTTCAGGTTCAACGTCGTGGAGCTAGTACGAAGGTGTGGAGAGTCGGAGAGTGTCGGGAACTCCCACCCCACTGTTTCAAGTGTTCTCGCTGGAGGGGGATGGGTGGGGTTCGTCGCCGGTGGATCAACCGACTGTGATGCTACCTCAACCGCTAACTGGGACTGCAGTACGGGACACTTCTAGACGCGTCTATTTAGTCTTTTCTTGTCAAATGTGCTTCTCTAGTTGGTGGTTGCCCCCCTCCCTCCGTCTGTCTGCCCAGAACACATGAAACAGTGGGGTGGGGGTTCGGATGGACTCGAGAGGTGGAGCACTCCGACACTTCCACCACCGTCGGTGAAGAGTGTTGCCTCATGCAGCCCCCAAGAATCGCCGTCTCTCGAGGTCTAACAACGTATCTGTCGAAGATTCCGCACTGCAGTCAGGAACCTGAGTTTCTCGGGGACTGGGAGTCTCCCTGTCAGAACACATGAAACGGTGGGGTGTGGGTCGACACGTGGATTAGACGAGCAGCGAGCTCGTCGGGAAGAACAGATGAAACAGTGGGATGGGAGTTGTCGAAGTTTGAATCGGGTGAGGGACGACCTCCTCCACCAGAACACATGAAACGGTGGGGTGTGATCACTCGACCGTCCCGAAGAACAGTCCACGGCTGGCCTACTCCGCAGCGACCCATGCCAGTCAAGAACAGCGGACACGGTGGAGTGGGTTCCCGAGAGACCGACCCGCCTGTGGTCGCCGTCGCCCAGAACAGCGGACACGGTGGGGTGGGTCCGTACGGGGAAGAGCGACCAGTGCTGCGGTTCTCCAGTCGGGAGAAGTCGAATGATCGGTAGAACAGCGGACACCGTGGTGTACCGGAGGCCGTGAGGACTCTGTTCGGTCGAGAACTGCGGACACGGTGGTGTGGGATCTTCGCCGAACGCCTCGTCTCTCGGCCGACGACTCGTCCGCTCGATGGACTCCCCAGAGTGGCGAAGAACAGCGGACACGGTGGGGTGGGTTCGGAGTCGTCGACTGCTCGTTCCGAGTCTGGTTCGTTCCGAGTTCGTTCGACTCGGTGGCAACGCTTCACCCACCACCCGACCGTCTCATCCGCTCACTCACCCGATCACTCACTCGTCCCGAAGTCGCTGACGGAGGCGTCGACCATGTCGGGCTCCGTGTCTTCGATCAGGAGGTCTTGGACGGACGAGTGGACGCCGACATCCTCGACAGTTCCTTCCATGGCCTCGACGACGAGGTTCTCGTCCATGTCGAGTTCGTACTCGCGGAAGGTCCCACCGCGACGCCCCTCGTTGCGTTCGGTGACGGCGACGATCCCGAGCATCGTGAGTTCGGAGAGGTGATCGCGCATCCGTCGCGGGACGAGTGGATCGCGTCCGGCCAACTCGGCGAAGCGAGTGTACCGCGGGCGGACATCACGGGACCTGATCGGCGTCTCACCCTCAAGTTCGAGCGTCAGGAGTGCGTACAACACGAGGTGACCGTGCTGTGTCAACCCGGTGATCCCCTCCTTGATCCGGCCACGTTCGAGTTCGCGGCGGCCTCGTTCGACGTGGTCCTCCTGGACGACCTCGGTCGAGGCGTCGCGGGCGAGGTCGCCGGCCTTCATCAGGAGGTCGAGTGACTGCCGAGCGTCACCGGCGTCTTTCGCTCCGTAGGCAGCACACAGCGGGATCACGCCGTTGTCGAGGACACCTTCGTGGAACGCGACTTCCGCGCGCTGAGAGAGGATCGACTCGAGATCCGTGGCGTCGTACGCGGGGAAGTGGATCTCCTGTTCGCACAGCGACGAGCGGACCTTCGGGGAGAGGTCCTCGCGGAACGAAAAGTCGTTGGAGATCCCGATAATCCCGATTTTCGCTTCCGAGAGGTTGCCGTTCGCCCGCGCTCGTGGGAGCTGGTAGAGGACGGAGTCGTCTTCGACGTGATCGACCTCGTCGAGAACGACCAGAATGGTCCCGCCGCAGGCGTCGAGTTCCTCCCACAACATCTCGTAGACGGAGCCTCGTGGGTAGCCCGTCGTCGAGATCTGGTTGTTCTCGTCGCGGAACTCGTTGACGAGTCGAGTGGCGACCTGGTAGGAGGTGGTGAGACCGTCGCAATTGAGGACCGTGAGTGAGAGGTCAAGATCCTCGTACTCCGCTGCGTCGTCCTCTAGGTGGTCGAGTAAGTACCGCGTGGCCGCGGTCTTCCCAACCCCGGTCTTCCCGTAGAGGAAGATGTTGTTCGGCTGCTCGCCGTTGATCACGGGTTGGAGGGCGGCACGGTACGTGTCGATCTCCGCCTCGCGGCCGACGAGCGTCTCGGGCTGGTAGTCCTCGCGAAGAGCGTCGCGGTCCCGGTAGATCTCGGTGTCCCGCTCGAACATCCCCATCTCACACCGGGGGTCGGACGGCTACCTGATAAAACCACCGCGTCCGGAGTGTCCGCTGTTCTCGTTCTTTATATGTATTGGTGGGAACACACCCACCCCACTGTGTCCGCTGTTCTCTACAGAACGTACGGGGCGGGGGAGGGACCTGTGAGACGGCTTTGTGAATATAGGTACTTTTATGATGTGTGCGTGAGTATCGTTCACTAAGCACGCAGCGTAGAGGTTTATTCTGGAATAAGATGTGTTTAGAAAAGCGCTGAGGGAGACAGAGGCCTACCGGTCCGAAAGAACAGCGGACACAGTGGGGTGGGTGTGTCGGTGAAGTCGCTCCGTCCGTTGGTTCGTCTAAATCTGCGGTCGAGAGGTGCTACTCGACGGCTTCGTGGTAGAGCATCGTCCGTTCGAACCATCCGACACCACCGTGTCCGCTGTTCTCGCTCTGACCCGGCCCAGAACAGCGGACACAGTGGGGTGTGTCGAACTACCTCCGAACTCTCTCGAAGGAGCCAGCGCCGATCCTTCGTGCAACGAGACCGACCGGGCGTGTCCGGATTGACGTGACCCCGGTGAGTGCCACTTTGGTGATGCCCGTCAACCCCGAACTGTCGACCGTCGCTTCGGTGGACGGGACCGATGACTGTCCAACCGGCGATGCGAGAAGTGCATCTCCGATGGGCGGTACTCCAGCGATGCATACCGACCGAGAACAGCGGACACGGTGGGGTGGGTTCGGGGAACGACTCAAGTCCTTCGACGAACCGATTGACCGAGTCACCGTGCTTCCAACCGTCGTGGAGTAACACCGCCACCTGCGCGAAGTCGGCCTCCGACTCTCCAAATCGACCCTGGTCGACGTAGGAGTCCACCACGCCTCCGAAGGCTGTCACGGCTACCAAGGTGTGAATCCACAGCTCGTGCTCGCCGCGAGCGAACTTGTTGTGCTCCCCTGACGAAGCAGTCACCACCGTGCGAGTGTTCCTGCAATCCGTTACCGGCCTCAGACACACCACCCTGCAAGTGCTCTCGTGTTCTGAGGAGATAGGGACCTGTCAGAATTGGTTACTCATGTCTGTGTTAGTAGGATTAGAAAATTTAGCTGAAATAATCAAACATAACTTATGTAAGCAAAATAAAATAATTTCATCCTAATCACCCGGCAGCTTCCATATCCACCGATCAGACAACTCACAGGGCAGTGAGCGACCTCGCTGGATTTAACAGGTTTCCTACAATCGTGTCCCGTTGTGACGGATACTGAACAAAACTGCACCGAGAGTCGACGGCAGTGGCTCCAGACACTCGGTGTCATTGGGGTCACAGGGGTAGCTGGCGTCGGTCTCGGAGCGACTGATGCGTCAGCAGAACAGCGTGGGTCACCAACAGGGAAGACAACCAACAGAGATGAGCCGAGCGTCGCACCTACTGGTGGCGCTTCGATGCTCAGGTACGACGCGGCGAACACGGGCCATGTCCCTGGCGGCTCTGTGCCTACTGAGGGTGTCGAAGCACAGTGGACGTTCGACACCGAGAGCAAGGTAACTACACAACCCATCATCGTCGATGGAACAGTCTTCGTCGGCACCACCGGTGGGACGCTGTACGCACTGGACGCACAGACGGGTGCCGAGCAGTGGTCTCGAAACCACGATGAGTCACTAGACTCTGGGCCCGTTGTCTCCGGTGGACTCGTCTACGTCCCGGCCGGCAGTAGACTCCTCGCGTACTCTGCGGCGACGGGTGACGGTCAGTTCGCGGTCGATGTCGGTGGCCAAGTCGGAACGCCGACAGTGTCCGACGGAACTCTGTACACCCGCAGCGGTGGCAAACTGTACGCGATCGACGCAACGGGTGGTGAGGTACAGTGGAGCGGCGGTTCGTTTGAAAACAATCTTAGCGCAGCACGAAACGACGAACTCGCCGTGACCGTCTCTGACGGGAGCGTGTACGTGATGTATCCCAATGACGACTACGGCGGTGATGTCTACCTGTCGTCGTTCACTGCGGACCCGACAGCTGAGTCACCGGAGCGGGAGTGGCAAACCGAATTAGAATACGCCGATGATGATATAAACTTCGACACGACCGTGACAGCGGTGGATGGGAGCCTCTACGCCGGCTTGTGGGCCGGTGGCGAAACACAGGGTGTCGTCGCACTCAACGCTGCGAGTGGATCAGTGGAGTGGCGATACACGGACATCAGCAACGTCCGCACGTACCCGACAGCGACAGCTGACACCGTGTACGCGGCTGCGACCGGCGAATTGGTTGGGATCGATCCAGCACTGGGAACGGCGAAGTGGTCGACCGATCTCTCCGGGAACCCAACCTCACCGATTCTCGTCGGGGACACACTGATCTTCGGATCGTCTGATAATAATGTGTACGCGTACGACACGGAGGGAGAGCAACGATGGTCGTTCGCGACGGGGAACAACGTCGTCGCACCACCTGTGGCGGTCGACGGCACTGTGTACACTGCGAGTACGGACGGACTTGTATACGCACTCCAAGGGGCCGATACGACACCGGACGCGCCAGACGTGACCGGTGACGGGAACGTCGCCACAGATCCCGACGGTGACGGTCTCTTTGAGGACGTGAACGGAGACGGTGAGTTCTCCGTGGTCGACGTGCAGGCGTTGTTCGCGAACCTCGACTCGGCGGCCGTACAGGATAACCCCGAGTTGTTCGACTTCAACGGAGACGGTCAGGTGGACGTGACAGACGTGCAAGCACTGTTCGCGTCACTCCAAGAGGAGGGGTGATTGACGGTGTCGATTACATCACATACGGGACAGCGTTTGCTTGTCGCCGTCGTGGTCGGTCTCGTCGTCGCTTCGACTGCTGGAGTTCCGCTGGTCTCCGCGACACAGGGACCGAGTCATACGATCGTGTCAGATGATTCTGCAGCAGCGAGCACGGCAGCCGGCTCGACGAATGTCGAGCTTACGCCTGCTAACATTGAGCTGACCGACGGAGAGACACAGACACTCGAGATTGTTGTCGACGACGCAGATGGTGGAGTCGGTGCCGTGACGACAACGGTGTCGACCGACAGTGACGCGGTCGAGATTGAGTCGGCGACGCTCCTTGGCGATCCAGGGACCTCGGACGTGACAGTCGCCGACGACGGGTCAAGTGCAACGCTCCGTGGTGCGCTGATGAACACTTCTGACGACGGATCGGTGACGGTTGCCGAGGTGACGATCAGTGCGAGTGAGCCTGGTAACGCGACGCTTGACCTATCGGTGTCGGCGTTGGGTGACGAGGATGGAGACCCCTACGATGTCGCCGCGACGCTCGGGTCGTCGGTCACGGTGTTGGACGCGACAGACACCGTCTCGTTGTCTGTCACGGCGAACCGATCGGCAGTAACGGTCGGTGATACGGTCGGCTTCACTGTCACACGGGAGGATACCGATGTCCGAGTTGCCGCGACAGTGACGGTCGGTGACCAGACGTTCGAGACGGGGATTGACGGCGTCGCCGAGGTCGAGATTCGAGAGGCCACGACCGACGCAGGTGCAGTGACAGCCGTCGCGAGCAAGGCCGACACGGACGACACCCAGTTCGCAGAGGACTCGGTCACGATCCCAGTTGAGGAGTCGGATGAGTCGTCAGACGGTGGTGAGACCACAGTCAGACTGAGTCCGACGAGCGGCGAGACGGCCGTCGGCGCGGAGACGACGTTCTCGGTCGTCGTGGACCGCACTACGAACGGTGTCGGTGCGATCGATGCGACGGTCTCTGTCGACAGTGAGGCGCAGATCGACGGGGTCGAGGTAGCGGGTGACCCTGGCACGTCGAACGTCACCGTATCCGACGACGGTGAACGTGCGTCCATCGAGGCTGCACTGATGGACACGGCCGACGACGGCGAAGTGACGGTCGCGAATGTCACTGTCACTGGAGTCGAACCAGGTGATGCCACAGTCGATGTCGCAGTCGCCGCGCTGGGTGACGAAGCTGGGAACAGCTACACCGTCACTGCGACGCCCGCCGCCAGACTCGCGGTCGTCGAAGGCGGATCTGACAACGGTGAAGACGAGTCCGACGGCAGCGAAGATGGAACTGATGGGGACGACACGGACTCGGGTGACGACGAGACCAATAGTGTCGTTGATGCGGGACCTACAACGACTGTCGTGGTGACTGTCGACGCACTCCCGGATGGGTTCGAGAAGGCGAGTGTCGTTGTCGAGACGAGTCGTCCCACAACGGTCCAGACTGTAAGTCCTGCACTGGTCTCTGATGGACAAACCCGCATCGTCGAACAGGCGAACGAGTCGCGGACAACCCGTCTCCAGTTCGTCGACTTGGCCGGGGCCGTTGAGGAAACGAGTAGTTCCGAAACACTCGTCACACTCACGTACACCGGCGCGCTCGACGAGGAGAACGTGAGCCTCCGTGTACCCTCGTTCCAAGACGATGACGGGGAGACACTCTCACCAGATCTGATGACACTCTCCGTGTCGACAGGTGGTGTGTTCCCGGCACCGTTGCCGACCGTCGGCAGTGGTGCTCCGCCACGCGACCTCGATGGGGATGGATTGTACGAAGATGTCGACGGTGACGGCGGCACAGACTTCGACGACGCCATCGCGCTGGCGTTCGTCTCGCCGGACACACTGAACGCCGAACAGGTAACGGCCCTCGACTTCGACGGCGACGGGGACCTCGACATCGACGACGCCATCGCACTCGCATTCGAATGAGCCACGATCACCACACACCTCGATCAACAGACGGTGCACAGCCTGTCGAGACGAACGAGAGGCGAACTGAGCAGACGCCGACGGACGGTTCCGACTCGACTACTGCGGCAGGTCACTCCGGTGAGACCACCGCAGTAACGCGGCGGGCGACGCTCGCGGCAGGTGTCGGAGCGATACTCGGTGTGAGTGGCTGTCTCGGGTTCGGTCCCGACGGTGGTGACGGAACGCCTGCCGCCGACAGTGCCACGGCGACACCGACGGACTCGACGAGTCCCGCAGTCGAAGTACAACTCGAGAGCGCACCAGACGGGGTACAGAAGTTCGCGTTCAGCGTCAGTCACGACAGTGTGGAACTCACGAGTGTCGACGCCGGAGCGATCGACGGTGAGGAGTTCCAGATCGTCGAAGGCGGCTCGGGCTCACAGCGGGTCCGCGTTCGCGGTGCGGACCTGTCACAGTCGGTGCAAGGGCGCTCGGAGCCGGTGTCGTTGTTCACACTGACGTTCGCCGAAGCGGTGGATCCGTCGAACCTCTCGATCTCTGCGGACGTGTTGGTCGCAGACAACGGGAATTCGCTAACGGATCGGTGGACGGTCCAGTCGACGACACCCCCAGGGTGAGGCAACTCCACTACAGTGCGTGGCCGCACTCTGGGCAGAAGTCCGGAGCATCGTACTCGTCGAGGTTCGACTCACAGTCGGGACAGGTGCTGTGGGACGGCGCGAACACACGTGTTCCGTCGACGTCTGTGAGTGCGTGTACCGCCGATTTGGTCCCGACGTACAGGCCGGGATCGGCTCCAGCGAGCGCCGTGATCGGCGCGTCCGGTGTGTAGTCGAAGAGTTCGTTCCCGCGGTGATCGAAGGCGAGCAGCGAATCTCCCGCCACGACGTACACGACATCCCCGACGGCGATCGGATCAGGTTGATCCGTCCGTCCCCCATCCAGGTCGACTGTCCACTGGTCGGAACCGTCGTGATCGACTGCAGTGAGGGTCTCCCCGCGTCTGCACGTGGAGACCAGTCGGTCGGTCGTAACGACTGGGGCGTGGTCTGCGACACAGTATCCGGACGACCAGTCGGGTGTGTCGAGACCTCGCGACAGATCGCACCGAAACAGGTCTTGTCCTTCGAACAGACGGGTTGAGATTGCATCTCTGTACCGACCGAACAGTACCTCCTCGTTCGGAACGATCGGTGGATCGAGATCACCCATCTCTGTCAGTTGCCCGACGACAGAGTGCGCCTCGACGATCGACACGCTCTTCGGAAACCACTCGTCCCCAGTCGGGACGTACACCCGTGTCCCGTTCTCGCCAGCTGTCGGGTTGACTCGGCCGGCACTGAGTGGGGAGTACACCGAGTTCGAAATCCGAGGTGCGCGCAGGGACACGCCGGCAGACCGATCACCAATCGGAAGGACTTTTACACGGCGGTCGTCGGTCTTTCCGCTGCCGACGACCGCGTAAATGTATCGGGAGTCCGGTGGGTGACAGAGCACGGACGAGGCCGACGTGTCGACGGTAGCGTCGGTCGTCCGTACGACCTGCCCCCGGTCGCCGTCGTCTCTGAGTTGTACGATTCCATCACTGTGGGCGAGGAAGACGACCGCGTCCGCTCCATCGCACACCCCGTCGGGGACTGCCGGGCTCGAGTCGGGGAGAATCGTGAGCCCAGCCTCCGGAGCGTGGTCGGTGTACCGCCAGCGCTGTTGGCCCGTCGCTGCATCGAGAACCGAGAGCCCGTCACTGCGACCGACGTAGACACGTTCAGCGGCAACGCGGATCATATCCGGGAGTACCGTTCCCCCTGCGAGTTGGACCGTCCACGCCGTCTCGGAACTGGGATCACGGGCAGGGTCGACGCCCGCGAGTGATCCCGTTCGTGCCGGGCCGCCTCGGTACGCAGTCCACGTGTTCACTACCGCCCCGCACTCGGCGCACCGACTTCAACGCTCGGCCAGTCATCAGATTCCGACAGTGGAGCCCAGAGTGCCCTGGAGGACTTCGAATGGGGCTTGAGATGTCAGTGCATCCAGCGATACAGTTAGGTGGGTGGCAGTCGCCGAACCACGTATGCGGCGTGTCCGGATGTACAACTCGACACACAGGTTCGATATGGAGGGGGCCACTGGGCCGACAGCTTCTCCGAACGTCCGGTGGACACACGAGATCCAACGGTTGTCGGACGTGGCGGTGTGGGACGGGCAGGTGTATTGTACGACCGAAGCTGGCAGTGTCTTCGTATTCACTCTGGACGGAGATCCACAGTGGCGCTTGGAGGTCGGTCCAAGACTGGACGGTAATCCTGCGGTCGTCGACGGGACAGTCTACCTCGGACGCGTGCACCCGCGTGGGGAAGTTGTTGCACTCGATGCAGCGACGGGGAGTGAACACTGGCGCTTCGAGACCGACGACGGCGTGCACTCGTCGCCCGCAGTCGTTGACGGCACCGTCTACGTGGGGAGTTTCGACGGGAACGTCTACGCGCTCAACGCAGCCGACGGAGCCGAACGGTGGACCACGAGTGTCAGTTCCTACGAGATCTGGTCGTCCCCGGCGGTGGTGAACGGAACTATCTACATTGGGGGTGGAAGCGACTACGTTCACGCACTCGACGGACAGACTGGGGAGGAGCGGTGGCGCGCCGAGACGGGGGGCGACGTGATGTCTTCACCGACGGTCGTCGACGACACTGTCTTCATCGGAGACGGAAGTGTCTATGCGCTTGACGCAGCGAGTGGAACCGAACGATGGACGTTCGAGACCGACGACGGTGTGAGTTCGTCACCGGCAGTCGTCGACGGTACCGTCTACGCCGCGGGTGGAGACGGCAGCGTGTATGCACTCGACGCCACGATCGGAACCGAACAGTGGTCCCGGGAGATCGGGGACGCCCTGTACGCTTCACCGATGGTCGTAGGTGGCACAGTCTACGTCGGTAGCAACGAACATCTGTACGCACTGAGTGTCGAATGCGGGGAAACACAGTGGCGGTTCGACACGGGACCAGTGACAGACTCACTCGCAGTCGTCGACGACACAATCTACGTCGGTGGCGGCAACGACGTGTATGCACTAGCTGGACCGTCGACCACCGGGACGGAGGCGTACGGTACTACCTCGGGGACAGGAACGAATCACACGACCTCCGACACCGAAGTGTTCGATCCCACGTCGGATTCCTGACTCGTGTGTCGTCCGTCGGCGTCCACAGTCACTCCGGGTCGTAGATTTTCGTGTCGCTCGTGCTGTCTTCGATCTCGGTGTCGTCAGACCCGTCCCACACGACTGTCTCGGACTTCTCGATCGGTTCTGTCTCGAGCGACCCAGACCCAGGGTCGGGATCGACTCGGGTCTCGGCGTCGATCTCGTCGAGCGTTGCTTCGGAGAAGTCGCACGTGTTCTCGTTCGGGTCGTCGGTGAGTGGTTCGAGCCCGTCGACGAACGTCGCCACACGACCCGGATTCACCTGCGCCACTTCGTGAAACGTGTACACTGTGTAGTGACGGACGTACTCGTTTTGATCGCGGAGGCCCACAGACAGTGTCGCGAGGTGATCGAGAACCGCCTCTGGGTCGGTCTCGACGATCTCCTTGACGACGAATGCAGCGAAGTTCCGAGTTTCCTCAACACTGTCCTCGATTCGGGACACGATAGCCGTGAGGTACTGTCGGACCTCTCGTGGGTGATCTCGAGCCACCTCCTTGAACGCCGACATGGCGTAGTGGCGCGTGTACTCGTTCGTGTCGTCGAGTCTGAGTGCGAGGCCGCTTAACCAATCCAGCACGCGGGCGGGACGCTCTTTGGCGAACTGGTTGAGGGCGAACGTGACGAAGTTGCGTGTCGTCTCGTTCGGGTCGTCTAGCAGCGGTGCCAGATCCGAGAGGTATCGTCGAATCTGTCGTGGGTCTCGTTTCGACACTTCGCTGAACGTGAAGGCAGCGTAGTGGCGCGTGTACTCGTTGGGATCGTCAAGCAGCGGTGCCAGATCCGGGAAGTAGTCGGTAATTCGGTTCGGATCTACCTTCGCGGCTTCTTGGAAGATCGCGGCCGCGAGGTTACGGTTCGTCTCTTCGTTGTCGGACAACAGCGGAGCGATGTCGTCGAGGTAGCGACGAACTCGCTGGACATCGTCGTCGGCCACTTGTTTGAGACTGTACAAGACCCCGTTTCGAATCTGCGCGTCGGGGTGATCGAGTGCTGATCGTGCCTCGTCGATGTCGACGGCTGACGGATCGCGCTCGGCCGTGTCAACTATCGACTGTACACGGTCTTTATTCATTGTCACTGTCCCAAACGGTGTACGACCACATTAGTGCTGTCCCGACGTCGAGAGCGAGTCCACGTATCGGCTCGCCGGTCGACCTCGTCACGGGCTCGGTCAGCTCGCTCACGGGAGTTCCCGACCACACTCTGGACAGAACTTCGGGCTGGCCACCGGGGTGAGATCACGACCGCACTCCGGACAGAAATTGAACGTCGCCCACGAGTCTCGAGTCGTATCGCCACTCGACGTGTTCCCGGAAGACGACACCGAACTCTGGGTCGAACTCTCTCCGGTGAACACCTCCGTCTCGGAGTCCGTCTCGGCGCCGAACACTTCCGTGTCTCCACCCTCCTCAGTCGGCTCAAGCCACAGTGGCTCTCCGACTGCCTTTCGATTCACTTCGGTCACGCGACAGTGGAGTTCCTCGACCTCGTCGCCTCCGGCCTCGATTCGCCGAACTGTCTCATCCGGAAGGTGTTCGAACGCGACGTAGTCCGTCGTCGCGTCGAGACACGTAAGCGTGAACCGCTCACCGTCCATCGGCGTCGTCGAACCGAACTCACTGGTGTAGACGACACGGTCGAGTTCGATCGTGACTTCGTCGCCTTCGCTCACGGCGTCGACGAGTCGTTCGTTGGCCGAACTCCGACTCGACGCGAACCACGGGTTCGTGTGGTACTTCGATACGAGTGCCATGGTCAGGAACTCGCCTCGCCGAACGTTCCAGTGCTGTTCACGGGACGTGTGTCCGACGGTCGGAACTTGAACGTACCGCGTCGAGAATGGCGCTCCGTCTCGACTCGTGTCAGTATTCACCCTCAAGCGTCGAACGAGTCGTCCAGTCGGGCGAGTCGATCTTCGTACGGGCCGAAGACGGCCGAATCGACTCCGTGGAGCCGTTCAATTTCCGTCGCGGCGGCATCACGAGTCCACCGGTCACTGTCTGCAAGTACGTCGACGAGTGTCGTCGCGGCACGCTCCCGAAACCGTTCGTGTCGGTAGGCGAGCTGTCCGACGAGGCGGACGGCACTTTCGACTCGCTTCGGCGCCGCGGCACGCCGCTCACAGCGTGTCACGGCAGCACCGAAGACGTAGTCTGCGTCCACCTCTGCGTGGGGCAAGAGGTCGACGAGTGCGGACGCGGCCGGACTCTGGCCTCGCTGTCCACCGTCGGTCGCGTCGATCAGGTGAGCGAGCGCCTCGTCGGCCGCGACGACGTGTGTCTCTCCGAGTCGTGCCAGTGTGTCGATTGCACGGCGTCGGGCCGCCCAGTTGTCGTCACGGACGGTGTCGAGTAGTCGAGACACCCCACGCCGGTGGAGCGCGGTCGATTCGGTGTGCGGGAGTAGAACTCGGAGAACGTCGTAGAACCGCTCACTCCGAGCCGTCGGCTGTGTCGTACCCAAGAGCGCTTCCACGACAGACTCTGAGGACGGCGGGGAGGTACTGTCGACCACAGTGTCGAGGGGGATCGACTCGACACCCGTCTCGGCGGCGAGTAGGTAGCGTACGACCGTCTCCGGCTCCGGGTCTGGCACTCGTGGGTGTCCCGGCCACTCGTCGAGCACCGTCTCGTAACAGTCGACCCCACCGAGTGCAGCGACACGCGCCGCGATCCGTGCGAGTCCGTGGGCGCTCACCCGGCCGCCCGCAATCGACGTGGACTCGGCGAACCGCGACGAGCTGGGTGTCGCACCGTCGAGAACGTCGGGGAGTACCCAGCCGAAGAGTGGTACGCCCTCGACGGCGTGACGGTGACACCTCGCCGCCACACGGAGGAGCCAGTACAGCGTCGATCGGGTCGCACTCGTGGCGTCGATCCCCGAGACGATGGCCTCGTCGTACTCCTCGTGTAACTGCTCCGCGACACCCTCGAGCTGCCGCGCGACGGGGCTCGGTGACGTGTCGGCGAGTGACCGGAGCGTCTGCCCTGCCACACTCCCGATGCCCGCGTCCTCGGTATCGCACAACACGTCGAAGAGTCGACGAACCCACCAGTCGGGTCGCGGGAGTGTCTCCTGCGGGAGTGTCGCAACCGCAGGGACGATTTCGGGTTGGACGGCGTCGTCTTCCCGGAGCCGTCCGACGAGGGTGTCGGACGCGGAACGGAGCGAACCTGGGTCGCTGCGTCCGAGACGTGCCAGTGCGGTGGCTGCCGCGCGTCGGACACCACGTGCGCGGGACGTGAGGTGTCGCTCGAGTGCTGCGACGACTCGGTCCCTGATAGGTGGGTGAACGACTCCGACACGACCGAGTGCGACACAACAGGCGATGGCCACGTGACGTGGTCCGTCAAGTGCGTCCACGAGGGCGTCCACCAGTGAGTCGGTGACCGTGACTCCATCGCCGACGTGGTCTGCGAGTGTTCGAGCCGTCCGCGCACGGACGACATCGTCCGGGTCGCGGAGACGCTCCACGAAGACCCGCGTGTCGACGGCGCCGACGAGAGAGCCGAGAGCCGTCTGGAGCGCACAGAGTGCCGTGTCGCGAGTCGCCGGGGTCCCGAACCGTGCGTACTGAACGAGTGTCGACCCGAGCGTGTCTCCGTCCTGGCGGTCGCGCGTCGCCGGTGACGAGTCGGCCGTCGTCGAAAGATCAGACGGTCCTCGTGGCGCGAGCGTCACGAGTGCACCGAGGACGGACTCACGGGTGACCACGTCCTCGAGCCCACCGACACTCGCGAGGAGGTGTTGCCGGACGTACGGACGGAGCGCGGGGCGTCGAGCCCCGATCGTGACGAGTCGCTCACTTGCCGTCTGTGACACTGCACGCTGCGGCGCAGCCACCCGTGTCGCGAGTTCGTCGACGGTGGTCCGCGTCGCACATGTGGGATCGACTACAGTGTTGTCACCGTGCTTCGGATCGCCGGCCGGCTCCGAGTTTGACCCTCGTGAGTCGACACCCACGGAGCGAGGCCGTATCTCGGGGGAAGCTTGTGGCGGTGTCGTTGAGGACCCACTTGGTGAGTCGACACGGTCGCGAGCGACACGTCGTGTCTCCGCGTTCGGGTGACGTGTCCACACGGCCTCGTCGGTGTTCGGGATCGATGGCAGGGAGCCGGTCGCGCGGAGGAGCGTCGCCGTCACCCCCCCGTCACCGCTGCAGAGTCCGTCTCGGGCTGTGGCGGTCGCAGGGACAGTCTGTGGTGCGTCGGCTGCAATCTCGGCGAGAGTGTCGGGATCGACCGATCGATCTCGGCGTGTCTGTCGGGGTGTGTACGGACCCGTTCGATCCCGACACTGGAGCGAGAGACGTGGGTGTCCCGTCACACACTCGGTCAGCGGTTCGGTGACGTGAGTACGAACGGACTGGAGCGGTGGCAGCGTCACGAGGAGGCGACTGGTGACGCGCGGTTCGTGTGCTGCGAGAAGTTCGAGACACCCCGTCGCCGCGGGTCCCCCGCGTCGTTCGAATACCGAGTGGAGGCGGTCGACAGCTCGCGAGCGTGTCTCGTCGTCGTGACTGCCGACGATGAGCAGTGTTGAGAGTCGTGCAACGAGTCGAGGGGACGCGTCGGACGACTGGATCATCGCGTCGACCACGTCGGTGGGGGGCGGGACGGCTTCCGTTGCTGTCGCGGTGGCTCTCGCGAGCGTCAGTGCGAGCGCTTCGACTGCCTCGTTGTCGGGATCGGCGGCGTCGAGGAGCGACGGTGCCGCAGCCGCGACTGGCCGTGGTGCCACCCTGACGAGTGTCTGCAGCGTGTCGACGCCACTCCCAGTGGACGACTCCCCGGACAGAGCCTCGTCGACGAGACTGTCGAGTCCGTCGCCGTCGTCGGGCTCCGTCTCCGAGCGTAGCTCCCGGGCGACGATGTCACACTGCACCGCTGTCGCGCGTTCGAGACGGTCGGCGTCGATCCGATCGCAGGCGACCAACACCGACGCGGCCGCGTCCCGCACCTGGGGATCGTACGCGTGAACCGATTGGGCGATGGGGGCGATCACCGGAGAGACGGCCGGAGCGGCCTCGACCAGTGCTTCGAACTCGGACAGGACCCGCCGACGGACCGCCGCCGTCTCGTCCGCGAGCGCGGCCTGCAGCGACCCGATCGCACGGAGTCGACGACGGGGGGTACACCGCGCTACGAGGCCGAGGAGTTGCACCGAGCCGTGTCGGTACTCTTCCGTGTCGGCGTCACGAAGTGAGGTCGCCACGTCGAGGTACCGTGACGGAGTTGGCACGGAGTCACCTGCCCCTTCGACCGCGTCGAGTGGTGCCGGCGCACCGAACGGCGGGCTCGACAGGAACTCGTACCAGATCAGTGCGTCGGTCACGAGCACTGTCTCCAGGTGGTCGTCGGGCAACGCGTCGGCGAGTGCCACGAGGAGTTCGACGGCCGCCACCTCTGTCTCCTCGTCTGTGAGTCGCGTGAGCGCGAGCGAGACGAGTCGACGCACGTCGACCACACGGGGGTCGAGTGTACTCGACAGGGCGTCGAGCGCAGCGCGCCGAACCGCGGGGTCGGAGTCCGTCGTGCGAGCGACGACGTCGTCGATCCGGTCGTGGACGACCGCCGGATCCGAGTCGCCACACTGTTCGAGTACGTCCAACGCCGCATGACGAACGTCGGAGACGGGGTCGTCGAGCAGCGCGGTGATCTCGTCGTGGAACTCGGAGACACGTTCTGGAGCCGGAACACCGAGCCCGTCGTCGGTCGTCCCCGCTGTCTCGGCGAGTGCCTCGACCGCGGCGACACGGACGGCAGGGACGGTGTGTTCGGTGAGCGCGACGATCCGGTCGACACCGGCGAGTCGGTGCGGGAGAATCGCCCCCACTCGTCCGAGTGTCTCGAGGGCAGTCGCGACCGTCGTCGGATCGTCTGCGTCGAGACTCCAGACACGACCGGCGACGACCGGACGGAGCATCGCCGGATCGGCCGCCGCGACCCTCACCACCGCCCACGCGGCGGTCGTCGCCACGTCACGCTCCTGGTGCGAGACGAGGTCGACGAGGCTCCCGAGGACGGGTTTCACGACGCCGGGGGCTTCTGCCCCGATGTCGCCGAGGAACCGAGCGACGAGAGCGAGGTCCAGGCCTGTCTCGTCGGGGGTAGCGAGAGCCGTTCCGAGACGTTCGACCGACGGTTCGAACGCACGTGGACGCCTGACTCCCAGAGCACGGAGCGCCGTCAGTTCGCTGTCCGTGAGATTTCGTCCGGGGCCGAACGACGTCTCGACCGCGTCGGCCACGTCTGCGATCCGGTCCGGCTCGGTGCGTGTCGCCTCAACGAGCGTCTCGAGTGCCCACTCCCGGATCGGATCGGACGCCGCGTCGAGTGCGTCGATCCCAGCGTCGATCGCGTCGGCAGGGTCGACTCGCCCCGCGGTGAGGGCCGGCAAGAGGTGCGGTGGACGCAGGCGCGACACGGATCACACCCCCGACCCGAACGCCCGTCTGACCAGTTGCCGGAGTGTGTGTTCGAGAGCGTCCGTCTCGGTGTACACGATTCGATCGAAGTACTCGGTGTGTCGTCCCGGCGTCGCCCCGACGTAGACGCCGAACACCGGGAACGTACACTTCTCGAGCGCCGTCCGGTAGGCGTCCGGGTCGTCCGGTTCCCCGTCGGTGATCACCACCACGAACGGCGTCGTCCCCGAGCCACGATCGACACGGTGTCGACAGACCGAGACGGCTGCAGACAGCGGTGTGCCGCCGCCGGTACGGCCGGTCACCAGTCGGTCGACGTGGTCGGCGGGGCGGCCGCCGAACGGGAGTTCCAGACACGGGAATCCTCGCCAGACGGACAGGACGGACGTGTCGACACCGGCGCCGTACAGCGCACTGACGAGTTGTGCGGTGGCCGTCTCGGCCGTCTCGACCTTCGCGCCGTCCATCGATCCCGAGCGGTCGAGGACGAGCAGACAGGAGTAGTCCGTCAGCGTCCCCGACTCTCGGCGTGTGAACACGCGCTGGTTCCCGCGACTCGCCGCCACGAGACGGCGTCCGTCGAGCCGTCCCGTCCGGTGACCACTCGTGTCACGCGGCCGCCGTTCGCGGCGGAGCCGTGTCGCTAGCTCGCGCTCGAGCCGACGAGCACGCCCGACGGCCCGTCGCCAGCGGCCGGCGTCACCACCGTCTTCGTCTGGATCGACGACGATCACGTCGTCGAGATCCGTCGTGTCGTCGTCGATCACCGTCAGGAGTCGTCGAGCCTCCCGTTCGAGTGGGTCCGTCCCAGTGTCGGCGTGCCCAGTCCGCGACCCCGTTCGACGGCGAGTGGCGCGCTGGACGATCTCGTCGTCGAGTGGCCCCGGTGGCCGTTCTGCACCGCCACCGGCACCGTCGGCGTCACCCGTGTGCTTCCACCGTCCACCGCCGTCGGAGTCGCCCTCGACGTGTCGGCGGGCCGACTCCTCGTCCGGGAGACCGGTGGCCGGCGCGGCACGCCAGTCGGAGACAGCACGGGCGTCCGGTGGCCGCACGGGAGCCGTCTGTACTCGTCCACTCTGCCGTGGGGGGAGTGACACGAGGCTGTCTCTGACCCGTCGGAAGAACTCGTGTGCACGCTCTACCCGGCGCGTGCCGTCCGGCTCGGAGAGCATATCTACGACGAAGTCATCGATCGCGGGGGCGAGCGATGCGACCACGTCTCGCCGGTCCCCGTGGACGACCCGCGTGTCGACCGCCGGATCGAGGAGTTCCGCGAAGCGGCCGCTGTCGACGAACCCCCGATCGAAGAGGCCGACGGTGACTGCTTCGAAGACCGTGTACGATCGTCGCGGCCGCCCGTCGGCGGTCGTGAGGTCGAACAGATCGACGTACTCCGTGTGTCGCCGATCGGCACGTGTCGAGAGCACCGTGCTCAAGAGTCGGAAGTCGGCGGCCACCTCGAACTCGTCCGCGATCTGTGTCTCGACGGCGACGTCTTCGGCGGCGTTGTACACCGTCCGGAACACCTCGCGCCACCGCGGGTCGACCGTCTCCAGTCGCTCCCCGAACTGCTCGAACGCGGAGTAGTGGACGTGACCGAGTTCGTGGAAGAGAAACGCCACTTGGATCGCGCGATCCCACAGCGCCGGCGGAACTGCAGAGCCGGGCTGCTCGTACTTCTGTGTCGGAACGACGATCTCGTACCCGTCGGTCCCGTCCGCCGGCCGTGCGAGCGCGGTGTCGTCGTCGAACACGACACTCACACTCGTGTCTCGGTCGGTACACAGCGAGGCGAGCCGTTCGAGTTCGGTGCGGCGCTCCTCGGACCCCCGTGACGGTGTCGACAGGGCCGTGAGTTCGGCGTGGGTCGTGTCGTCTGTCAGGTGCACGACTGTCACAACCGTTTGTCGACGAGCGTTCGGACCAGCGACTCGTCGAACTCGTCGACGCGGGCGACCAGTTCACTCCGGGCGGCTTCACGGAGTGTCATGAAGTCGTCCTCGACGAACCGGGCGATCCGGACCAACTCCCGTGTCGTGACCGGCGTCGACAACTCGCCGTCCACGTATGCTTCCCTGAGTCGCCCGGCAAACGACACGAGATCCCGGACGTCCGACTCTCGGCCACGGTCGAGGTCCGTCCGGTCGAAGAGCAGTTCGACTTCGACCGCCTCCGGGAGGTACGAGAGTTCGACGTGTCGGAACCGATCCTCGAATGCGTCGTTCAGTTCGTACGTACCCTGGTACCCTGGGTTCGACGTCGCGACGACACGGAACTGGTCGTGTGGCGTGATCTGTTCGCCGGTCTGTGGGATCGTCAGTGACCTCGTGGCTCGCTGTTCCATCACGGCGTTGAGTGCGGCGACCGTGTTCGCGTCGGCCGCGTTGATCTCGTCGAGCAAGAGCACCGCACCCTCTCGAACCGCACGGGTGAGTGGTCCGTCCACCCATTCCGTGATCGTCTCGCCGCTCTCGGAACTGACGAGGTGGAGGTGTCCGACCAAGTCCTCTCGGTACGTCGTCTCCGAGAGCGTGACACGGTACAGTGGCCGGTTCGTCATCGCGCAGAGGTACCGTGTGAGGAAACTCTTCCCGACACCCGGTGGTCCCTTCAACAGGACGTTCATCCCGAGTTCGAGCGCGTGCGTCACGACCTCGACATCCGTTCGGTCACCGGTGACCTGTCGGTGGTAGTACGCGTCGGCGTCCAGGTCGGGAGTCTTCTCGTGACCGCTGTCGGCCAACACGGTCAACCGACCGAACTGCTCGTCCGTCGGGTCGCCGGCGACGGTTCGATCGCCGATCGTGTGGTCGGTGTCGTCTCGTGTCATCGGTGCGTGTCGGACGTGTGCCGCGACTGTCGGAGGTACTCATCGACGGAGGCTCCCGCAGGGCGACGGGACAGTGACGACGGACGCCGCCTCGACGACTGACAGTACGAGGACGACGAGCGAGTCAGAGTGATACCTACTGGTGTGGTGGCGACTGTTATAAGTGTCCGCCCCTCGCGACACCACCTCTCGCCGTCTCGGAGCGACCCCGGCCGAGGGGACACGCCGGGGCTCACGAGTCGAGCTCCGAGAGCGTCTCGACGTGCGCCTCGTCGGAACACTCCTCGAGTACGTCCGTCAGGGCGTCGAGAGCGAGCGGCTGGAAGCCGGTCACGTCGACACCGACGTTCACACGCCGAGCGGCGGCGTCGATCAGTGGGTAGGTGGCGAGGTCGTTGTTGTGGTGGTGGCCGTGGATCACCCACCCGTCCCACGAGTCCGGCGTGTCCGCCGGTCGGTGAACACAGAGGAACTGGTAGTCGTCGTGCGAGAGCAGGCAGTGGTCGACGACCGGGCTCGGCGCCTGTCCGTCGGAGAGCCCGATGTCGTGGTTCCCCTGCACGAGGAGATCGACACCGAGTGCCTCCATCCGGTCGACGACCTCGTGCCCGTCGCGCATGTCCATCGCGATGTCTCCCAAGTGGACGACCGTGTCCCCCGGATCGACGACCTCGAAGTGTCGCTCGACCAGCGTCCGGTCCATCTCCCCGACGGAATTGAACGGTCGGTCGCAGTACTCGACGATGTTCGCGTGACCGAAGTGGTGGTCGGAGACGACGTATCGAGCCACACCGGCACGCACTGACGACCGACGCCTAAATGCACCTCTCCCGTGACACGGTGACACACGGGTCGTGAGACTACCTCTCGAGTCGAATTACAGCTCGTGTCCGCAGTAGCTGCAGAAGCTGTCTCCCGGTTGCGCGGCGATCCGTTCGCCACAATCGGGGCAGAAGTTCGGCGGCTCCGACTGATCGTCACCCGCCCCACTCGTCGACGCGAACACCTTCGTGTCGGTATCGGACGAGTTGCCCTCTACCTCGTCACCACTGTGTCCACTCTCGTCGATTCGGCGTAGACTACTCACTCGTGGTCCCTTCGCTGCCCTCTCGATGTCGAATGCGACAGACTGTCCCTCCTCGAGATCTGGGCCTTCGATGTCTTCCATGTGGAAGAACACATCCTCGTCGACCTGATCACTCTCGATGAACCCGTACCCACCGGTGTCGTTGAAGAAGTCGACGGTGCCTCTGGCTTCGTGCGACCGTTCTGACATACCACACGCTACACTCATACGTGGTATAATCCCATCGGCCACACCTCTACCCCCAGATATTTCCGATCTCATACGCCGTTCGTCCGTCGTTGTCAGTCAGAGTCGTCACTCTTGTCACTTCACGTTCACTTGTAGACGGGGCTATCCGACCGAGTAGAGCAGACACGAGCGGACCCTCAGGAGAGATACAGTTCCTCGTAGTTTCAGTCTCTCTACGATTTGGAGGAGACACCTGTGTCAGTGAACGTCGTCGTCCGGCAGCGCCACACCTTTATCTGGGTCGGTTGACCAGTTACGACGAATGATCACAGTCGACGGTCTCAACGTCGAACGAGACTTGGGCGTCGTCGAGCAGGACGTCGAGGTGTCCGGTGCGAACACGTCGGTGACGTGTGAGATTCCCACACTGCAGTCGGTCACGATCACGGTGAGTGGCACGAACGCGGCGCTGTTCGTCGACGGCGAGGGCTCTCTCACACTCGAGTTGACCGGTGCGAACAACACGGCCGTCGTCGCGCCACAGATCGACGCGGCGGTGAGCGAGTCGGGGGTCAACACCGAAGTGCTCCGGATGCCAGTCTCCGGGGCGACCGTCTCGGGTCACCAGACCAGCACCAGTCGATCCGTCTCGGTGGACGTTCGCACCGACGCCGACTCGAACGTCGACGTGCAAGTGGACGGGCCTTCCGACGCCGACGTGGATGTCGACTCGATCGTCGACGGACTGACGACTGCAGTCGACGAGTCGTCGTCCGAACGCTCGCCGAGCAGCCGACACACCACCGACGACGATCCCACACGAGACGAGGGGTCCAGCTCCAGCCGTCGATCGACCGACACGACCGGCTCCACCTCGATAGAGACCGGTACGGCCGACTCCACCGCGACAGAGGCCAATACCACCACGACAGAGACTGACCCGACGGCGGACAGTGGAACGGACGTGTTCACCGGAGACGACACGACCGGAGCCGAGACGGCGACGGACGCGGACGCGCCTCGAGAGACGAGAGTGTTCACCGGGGGCGGCGAGGACGCTTCGGACGAGAATCGCTGTCCTGCCTGTGGTGTGGACCTCCGAGAGTACGGGTCGGTGTCGTTCTGTCCCGAGTGTGGGACGGAGCTGTGAGACGGGTCCAGTCTGCTCTCACCCGTCGATGTCGGTTCCACACTGCGGGCAGAACTGGGCGTTCGGGAAGCCGTCGAGGTCGGCTCCACACGCCGGACAGTAGGCGATCTCTGGACCCGTCGTCTCGCCCGTCTCGAACACCTCCGTGTCGCCACCACCCGCCGAGCTACCGTCGTCGGTAGCGTCGAAGACCGCCGTCTCGGTCGACTGCGGAGCGGTCTCGGTGTCGGTGTACGCGGTGACAGAATCGTCACTGACCGTGTACACGTGCGTGTCGGCGGCCCACTTGTCGGCGGGGACCGCCCACCCTGCGCCACCGGACCCGGGGTCGAGTCGGTGGAGTCGCTGGTTGTCCAGTACGTACACCTCGTCGTGCACGACTTCGAGTCGCCCCATCGTCTCCGAGTGCCAGCGTTGATCGCCGGACTCCGCGTCCAACGCCACGACGCCGTCCGTCTCGACGAGGACGGTCCCGTCTGCCACAGTCACACCACTCGCAGCGTCGGTCTCCCACGTCCACTGTCGTGTCCCCCACTCTCTCGAGACAGCGGTGATGCGGGCCGTGGACTCCCCGGAGATGTCGGTTTCGAAGTACGCGGTGTCGTCGTCGGTGTCGACGTGGTGTGTGAAGTCTTCCCCGTCGTCGAGTGTCCACAGTTCGTTCCCGGTCTCGACGTCGACTGCGGCACTCTCGTCGCCAGTCCCCATCGCAGTGAACAGCGTCGTGTCGGCCAGACAGATGTCGTTCGTGTACCCACCCGTCTGGAACCGTTGGACACCGGTCTGCTTGTCGATCGCCACGGTCCCCGTCTGTACGGCTGCGTACCCCAAGTACAGGTTCGACACGTCCGTCTCTATCGGACCGACAGTTCCCGAGTCACCGGGGACCGACAGCGTCACCAGTCCACGAGTCGGCTCGTACCGCTGCACCTCGTCGTACGTCACGAGATACAGTTCACCGTCCGCTTCGAAGGAGGACCGACAGTCGTCGACGGTCGACGCGAGTTCCGATCCACTCTCTGCGTCGAGAACGGTGAAGTGATCGCCGTCGAGGTCGGTGCCAGACTCGTAGGTTCGAACGCCGACGACCTCACCCGTGGTCACGACATCCGTAACGTCCTGCGCGTCGACGTACCGCCACAGTCTGTCGCCCGTCTGTGCGTCGAGTGCCAGTACGATCCCGTCCGAGTAGAGATAGACTGCCGTTTCGTCGACGTCCCCGACCCGCGTCGCCTCCGTCGTCCAGCGCCGGTGCCCACTCGTCGCGTCGAGACAGTGCAACCAATCGTCGTCGGTCGTCACCACGACCACGCCCGCCTCGTCGTACGGTTCGATCCGCACGACCCGTGCGTCGAGGGTCGTAGTCCAGAGGGAGTCCATAGTAACACCTACACACCCGAGCCGATAAAGCCACCCAGTCTCGGGAATTCGCTGTGAAGTCAGTCTAGGTCGGTTCCACACTCTGGGCAGTACGACGGATCGCCGTACCCGGTGAGATTCTCGCTACAGTCGGGGCAGTAGTCGGAGCCCGGGGCGAAGATCTTGGTGTTCGAGCCACCACTGGTGGTCTCGGCGGTCGGTGCCGGTGTCGTCTCGGGACGATCGACCGCGTACACTCGGTGGTCTCCAGCCGAGACGTACACCGTGTCACCGAGTACTGTCGGCGACGACCGGACCCGTCCCCGCGCCTCGAACGCCCACTGTTCGGTCCCGTCCGAAGCGTCGATCGCGTAGGTGTACCCGTCCGTACTTCCGAGAAACACCGTGTCGTCGACGACGACGGGCGACGAGTAGATGCGACGGTCGGCACCGAACGTCCACTCGAGTGTCCCGGTGTCGGCGTCGATCGCGTACAGTTTCTGGTCGTCACTCCCCGCGTACACCGTTCCGTCGATCACGGTCGGCGCGGGTCGTACGACGTTGTGCGTGTCGTACTGCCACTCCAACCGACCGGTGGTGGCGTCGATCGCGTGGATCGCGTGGTCGTCGCTTCCGACGTACACCGTCCCGTCGGACACGGTCGGAGCGGAGCGAATACGGCCGTCAGTCTCGTACTGCCAGTCGAGAGAGATTGGCACGCGTCTCCCCACGGAGTAGTGGCGGATAAATCCACGCCCGGCGTCGGATCCCCCGCGACTGTGTCGATCTGCCGTCGCGAGGAGGGACACGTCGCAAGGAACTTTGTGCAGCGGTACGACCGGCGTACCCGTGAGCACCGACGGCCTCGATACGAGTGACGTTCCACCGATCTTCGTGAGTAGTCCGAACTACGACGACATGGGTGCGATACTCGACCGACTCGGTGTCGAACACTCACCGGTCGACCCGGTCGATCTGTCGGAACAGGACCGCGGCGTCGTCATGCTCAACTGTTCGTTCTCGTGGGACGACGAGATCGACAGAGACGCCCTCGCGGAGTTCGTCGAACGCGGAAACACGTTGATGGCCTCCGACCTCACGGCTCGAGCGGTGTCACACTTCACGAGTGCCGAGTTCGGGAGCGGTAACTGGGGCGACGAGGTGCGAGCGGAGGTCGTCGACGCCGAACTGGCGGATCTGCTGGGCCGAGAGCAACTCACACTCGACTTCGACACGGCGATCAAAGAGCCGACACGGCTCCCGGACGGTGCCGAGCCGCTCTTACGGGCACGAGACCGTGACTCCGTGATCGCGTACAAGTGTTCACACGGTGACGGGACAGTGGTGTACACGACCTTCCACAACCACTCACAGTCGTCTGCCCTCGAGGACGCACTCCTCCAAGTACTGCTGATGGTGCCCATCGCAGAGTCGGCCGGAACGACGGTCACCGACACCTACACCACGGTTGTCGCGGACGTCGACGAGACGACCGCGGACGACGACACACGACTCGTCGACCCAGAGACGGAGACGATGACGGAGGTGTACGGACAGACCGGAGATCACACCGAGACGCAGGTTCACACGCACGAGACGGCGACGACGATCTATCTGACCGCACAGCGTGGTGGCCGAGGGACAGTCACTCGGGACCTGCCACCGGGGGCGACTGCGACCCTCGGCAGGAGTGCGTTCGAGTCGGTCGTCGACGACGATCACCTCCCGTACGTCTCTCGTGAACACGTCGAACTCTCGAACGAACGTGACACACCCGCTGGAACTATCTCCCTGCGGGACGCGGACAGTGCCAACGGCACGGCAGTCGACGGAACGGACCTCCGAGACGGGGAGAGACACACTCTCGAACAGGCCGACCGTGTCACGCTCGCCGACAGTCGCGTGAAGTTCGTCGTCCAGTACGACTGAGCCGACCGATCAGCCGAACGCGACGGACGGGTCCCCGGACGAACTCCCCCGTCCGCGTGGAGGCGGTCGACGGCGACCCGGGACGTGACGACCACAACGAGTCGATTCCGAACAAACACACATGTCCGAACACACACCACGGCGGCGACGTGTCGGTGACCGGTTTCGTATCACAGAGTGGGCCGGGAGCGGCGGGTTCGCAAACGTCTGGCGTGCGACGGACGAGGAGGGTGGTCCCGACGTGGCGGTCAAGTTCCCACGGTACGACGGGTCGAACGACCGGAGCATCGTCGAGGACCGATTCGAGCGCGCGTACCGGACACTCGAGAGCTTCGGAGACGGGGTGCACCCGACCTCACTCGTCCACTTCGTCGACGGACGACGCCGCGATCCGATGTACCTCGTGACCGAGTTCGTCGACGGGACCGACCTCTCGTCGGCCACGACGACTCCCGGCACGCGGCTGCTCGAACGGTACGGGCTCCCGATCGTGAGAGCCGTGAGTTTCCTCCACGAGAACGGCTACCTCTATCTGGACCTGAAACCCGAGAACGTGCTGGTCCGAACGACCCACGACCGGCCCGTTTTGATCGACTTCAACACGGCCGAGTCTGCCACGGAGACGGAGACGCTGTTCCACGAGGATGCGTACAAGGCACCGGAGCAACTCCCCGACGGTCGTCGCGACGGTCCGTCTGGGCCGTGGACGGACGTGTACGGACTCGGGAAGCTCTTGGTGTATCTGACGACTGGTCAAACGGTAAAGACGGCCGAGACGCCAGCCGACGGCATCGAGGTGCGACGCCACGATCAAACGGTCCCTGCTGGTCTGGCAGACATCATCGCTGCGGCGACGAGTGCCGCTCCCGCGGCACGTCCACAGACTGCGACACGACTCGCGACAACACTGTACGAGGAACTCGGACGTGACGGCTCCGTCGCGACACTCACCGACGGGCGGAACGGCGTCGCCTGTCCAGTCCGAGCCGGAGACACTGTCGGTCGTGTCGCAGAAGACGATGCACTCCCGACTGTCGCAGTTGCAGATCCACAGCGGTACGTCTCGCCCGTTCAGTTCGAACTCCGTCACGAAGACGACTGGATCGTCGAAGACCAGAGTCTCAACGGGACGTACCTCGACACTGGGTCAGACTGGGAACGGCTCCTCAGCGAAGACGGCTACCGGCGTCTCCAGTCCGAAGCCAGTGTCGACGTTCCAGACGAGCAGCCGTACACGGCTGCCAGGCTCCGTAGCCGACGGGTCCTCACCCCGGTCGACCCGTCGTACTCGATCCAGTTCCAGTTCGACCCTTGACCCCTCGCTTGTGGATACTTCGTGTCCGCGGCGTGCCGTTACGAGAGGACTTGCGTGACGTACACGCAGACTCGTTGACGTTCGTCCGTGACGACCACGCCGATCGCTTCTCGCTCGAACGACGGTTCGAGTAGGTTGTCACGGTGCCCCGGTGACTCAAGCCACCCGTCGACGACGGCTGTTGCTGCCGTCTCTTCGTCTGTACCGACGGGACGGGGAACATACCGTTTGACAGCCAAGTTCTCACCAGCCCGTGTAGATTCCAGCGTGGAATCGAGCGTTGCTGTCCCGCAGGCTGGACAGTACGCTGGGGCTGCGAAGCGACGGAGATCACTACTACAATCGTGGCAGAATCGCTGACCGGTCCCCTTCGCAATCAAGTCGTAGTCAAACATGTCGAGTCGTTCCGAGAGGTCTTCGCCGTCGGGTGCCTCGTGGAACAGTTCTCCCTTGGCGACCATCCGTCGACTGTGATACCGTGCGACTGGACGGAGGTCTGGGTCGTACGCGACACCACGACGCCCGTGTCGTTCGCGTGTCTCGTTGACCGCCGCGTGAACACGGCGCTCGAGTCGTGTCCGATCCATCGGTAGTCACGCCGCTGTCGTCACCAACACACGTCACCGCACGACCGTATCACGATCCTCCAACGGCGTTGTAGGGTCGACGGCACGTGTCGGGAGTCCGCTCTCGTCGGGGTCTGGTGCGGCTGGGAGTTTGTCGTCGGAGACCAAGACGATCGAGATGTTGTCTTTCCCACCTTTCTCGTTCGAGAGCGTGACGAATCGGTCGGCTGCGTCACGGAGTGTGTCAGCCTCGAGAACCACGTCGCGGATGAGCTCGTCGGTGACGACAGCATCGAGGACCTCCTCGGCGACTTCTGGGTCGTGATCGGAGCCGACGTAGCGTCTGTAGAGTTCCATCGCGTCGGTCTGTGCGTCGATCAACCCGTCGCTGGTCAGCAGGATCTGATCCTCGCGGTACAGAGGGACGGTATTCGTCTCTACGTCGCGTTCGGCACGTGCTGCCGCCTCGTCGATCGTCGTGTCCGCGCCCCCACCCAGTGCACTGGAGATCTCGTTGCCCTCGGGGTGCACGTGCGCCTCAACCGCGTCGATCCGTCCCTCGTCTTCCCACCGTGTCACCTTCGCGTGGTCTTTCGTCAGCGCCGCGATCTCCTCGTGACTGCCGTTGACCACGTACAGGCGACTGTCGCCGATCCAGCCGTAGTGGAGTTGTCGCCCGATTTTGACACCGACGACGAGCGTGGTGTACAGCCCACCCAGATTCGCCTTGCGGGCGTACTCGACGATCGCCTCGTTCGCTGCGACGGCCGCCTCCGTGATCGCAGTCTCGAGTGCCGCCGCATCTGGTGGGTCACCGAACGCACCCTCGTCGACGTCCAAGCCGAACCCGTCGGTTCGTCTCCGACAGGCGCGGTGAACGGGGCCACTCAGTTCTTCGGTGACGACCGTCGTCGCGATGTACGAGGCGATATCCCCGGCCTGTTCACCGCCCGCGCCGTCTGCCAGCACGAAGATTCCCGCGTCCCTGTTTCGTGGCCGAGTCTGGCGCTCGTCACCCACCGTGAAGACATCTGTCGCCTCGTTCTCGACCCGCGACTGGTCTTCGGCTGTGGGCTCGTCGCCACTCGTCTCGGCCGTCTCGGTTGTGTCGTCGGGAGTGTCACGAGGACCGTGGACGGTCGGTGACGCTGCAGCAGTGTCGTACGTCGGGGACACGTCGGTTCCGGGAGGACTGAACCCCTCTCTGTGCCCGCCTTCAAGCGTCGTGACCGCGACGCTGTCTTCGTTGATCCCGTCTTGCGACCGCTTCCTGTCTCCAACGTCGTAGGTCGTAACGTAGTGCATCGTTAGGCTACCTCCTCGAATTTGAACGTGACATCGTACGTCGTGTCGACCAACTTGATGACCGCACCGTCATTGATTTCCAGCGACTCGGGTGGGACGTTCCCGTGTCGGTCGGTCGGATCATGGCCTTTGTTCTGGAGTCGGCGGCGACCCTGTTCACAGAGCACCCGTTGCCACCCGTTCCCGTTCTGCACGTAGGTGCCGTTGAGGCTCCGGTCGCGGAGCAACCACTGATCACGCCCCGTCGTGTCGAGCTGTACCTGCACGGCGGAGATGAAGTTCTTATCACCTGGATCGTCGATCGTGATCGTCGCGGCGGGACCCTCGGCTCCCTGTCGACCGATCGTGTCACCCGGGCTGATGTCGTACGTTCGGCCCGTCTGGTCGTGGACCAGCCGTGCTTGCTGTGGTGGCTCCGGCGTCTCGTTCTCAATGACGGTCGCGAACACGTTCGCATTGCTGTAGCGACGCTCGTAATCCTCGGCGGTCGCTCGTTCGACGATCTCACCCAGGTACTCGTTCGACGAGCGCAGAGACACGTTGAAATCCTCCGGGTTCGCCCCGTCTTTCGGTGGGATCGCACTGTCGTCGGCCAACAGGTAGTGGAGGATTTTCCCGAGTGAGTAAACGTCTGACCACGGACCTTGACGTAGATGGGCCATATCCTCTGTCGACTCGGGTGGTTTGTAGGTGTCGCGTGCACCGCTCCCGACGACCGTGTCCATGCCGCCGGTCAGGTCCTCGTTACAACCTGGACAGACGTAGTCGCTGGTCCCGAGTTGACGCCCACAGTTGGGACACGTCGGCGTTCCCGTGACTGTTGTGTCGAACTCCTTCGCGGTGTTGAAGTCAATCAGCTTCGGTTCCCCGTTCGACTGGATCATCGCGTTGTCGGGCTTGAGGTCTCGGAGGATGATCTCGTTCCGGTGGAGGAACGCCATCGCGTCGGCGAGGTCACGAGCGATTTCACGGGCCTCCGTAACAGACACGGACAGATTCTCGTCATCCAACTCGTCACCCTCAACGAGTTCCACAACAGCCAACTGTGTCCCCTGTACCGAGGTCGCCGTCTCTAACTCGATGATGTGCGGGTGGCCGCCAGCGTCTTGCACGCCGCGGAGTGCCTCGATCTCGCGGCGAAACATCTGCTCCATCGTCTGCTTGGCCCGCCGGTAGTTGTCCGAGTCGAACCGGAGGTGTTTGATCGCGACCCCCTCGTTAGTCCGTTGGTCGTACCCCTCCCAGACCTTCGCGATTCCACCCTCTCCGAGGTGACTTCTGACCTCGTACCGGTTATCGATCACGTCGCCGGGTGTGGGTTCCCAGTTGTTGTCTGACATGTGTCCGTGTTCGCGAGTGTCCACTCGGGGACGTTACAGCCGGTCGCCGTCGTCGATCTTGGTCGCCCCCGACTGTTCCGCTCGACCACCCTCGGCGACTTCCGTCACCGTGTCTTCGAGGTCGTCCAAGTTCGCGGCGTCATCACCGTACTTGGTTCGCATGTTCTCGACCTGCGTCTGTGCCTCTTCGACGTTCCCTCGACCGGCCTCGATCCGCGTCCGTACCTCGTCGAGCCCGATACTCACGTCCTCACGGCGAACACCCAGCTTGTCGTTGTCCTCGGTGTACTCCACCGTGATGTCGTCTTCCGCAGTCTCGCCAGCTGCGTTCAGCGTCACGTCGGCCAACGTCACCTCCTCCCCGGGATCGTGACCCGGGGCTCTGATCTTCATCCGGACCTCTTGATCCTCGCGATCTTTGAGGTCGGGGAGCTTGACGACGGCGAGGTTGTCTCCCTCGTACTCTACGTCTACCTCCTGTACCTGCGGGCGTGCCCGGTACACCTCCGTGAACTCGACTCCCTCTGCGATGTCCATCCGCAGTTCGGCGTCGGTTCCGACGACCGTCGCCGCCTCTTCGACACCGCGGCCGAGGAACTGTTGAATCTCGCTCGCCTGCTCAATGTGTTCCCACTCGCCACGGGCTACAGTGCCGAGCGTCCGGATCGTCTCCATGTTGTAGTCGGAGCCGATCCCACCCGCGCGAATTCGAATACCACTCTCGTCGATCCGTCGGGCCTGCTCGTCGAAGTCCTCAGGACCACGACGATTGTCTTTCCCGTCGGACAACAGCAGGATCCGCTTGGCTGTGTCGGGACCGCCCGGGAGCGAGTCGAGTTGCTCCTTGGCCTGCTCGAGCGCCGCGTAGATGTCTGTCCCGCCACCTGTCGACAACGCTTCGATCTGGTCGACGACCGAGTCACGTGTCATCGATCCGTACTGTTCGGCGTCGATCACGGTCGTCGCCGTTGCGTCGAATCCAACCAGCGTGAGGTAGTCGTCGTCCTCCAAATAGCCGAGGACGTACTTCGCACCCTCGATCGCACGGTCGATCTTCTCGCCACTCATCGAGCCACTCGTGTCGACGACGATCGCGATCTGTCGTGTGGTCGCTCCCTGTTGCCGGCCAGGATCGATCGCGACTTCACCGGTGAGAGCGCTGTCTTGTGGTGGCAGGAATGGTCGGTCGACGTCTGTTGAGATGTTCATGATTACGATTGTGTTGGGTAGTAGTGGTTAGCGAACGATCTACTCCAAGCTGATCTCGCCGGTAGCACGGTCAGAGAACTCGATCGTATCCCCCTCCGTGATACGCCGACGCTCGTCGAGTGCTAGATCCTCTCCGTTGAGCTTCGTTCCGTTGCGACCCTCGTTCACCATGTAGAACTCGCCGCCATCCCGTTCGAAGGTGACGTGTTCGCGGTGAATGTACTGGGCCTCCTCTTCGTCTGCACCGTCACGAACGTACGCAGAGCGGACCTTCCGGCCGATCGAGTCCCCATCCTCTGCTGTGATCTCGACGTCACCGACCTCAACGATCACCCGCTCCGGCGGAACGTGCGTCGTGGTGTCGTCTGGGCCGTCGGTGTCACTCGTTGTGTCGTCGGCTCCGGTGTCCGTCTCGTCGGTCTCGGAGTCACTCTCCAGGCTCTCCCCACAGTAGGGACACGCTGCCCAATCGGACTCGACATCTGAATCACAATTCGGACACGTCGGATCGTCGTCCGCTGCCTCTGACTCTTCGTCGTCGGTCTCTTCTTCGTCGAGTGATTCCCCACAGTCCAGGCAGAAATCCTTGTCTGGAACTGTCGTCCCGCAGTGTGGACACTCGATTTCCTCGGCCTCGCCGATATCGTCGTCCTCCGAAGCCTCCTCGGAACCACTCTCCTCCGGCTCCCATTTCCACTCGCCACACTCTGGGTTCGTGCAGTACCCAGCGGAGGCAGTTGGATCGAATGACTCCTCGCAAATCTGACACTCGACGGTGTCTGGGGTCGAGGACATAACGTCTGCGTGGACATATCGCACATACTAAAAGGTATGTGCCCACCCTCGATTTGCTGGATCGCTGGTTCGAAGAGGGTCCAGTTGCGACTAGGAACTATCGTGCCAACCGGTACGTGTCACTCAGACGGGTTGTATACCTGTGTGTTTGATCCACCATCGTCTCCCGAGGACGGGCCATCCTCAACGGGGGCTCCACATGCTGGACAGTAGTTTTCTCCGCCGGTGAGAGAGTCACCACACGCCGAACATGTGCCGTCGGTCCCTTCTTGCAGCGGGTGATCAATCTGCGTGCTGTCCGTCACGGTTTCTGTCCAGTCCGGTTCTGGGACGGGTATTTCCTCGGCCGGCACAACGGCGCCGTCGTCTGTCCAATCACCACCGAGTCCGAGAGCATCAATTCGCTCTCTCACTGTCTCGAAGGCAGCCACCGCCGCCTTGGCTTGGGGGGCGTCGACGGTCGCTAGCACACCCGACCCGAAGACGACAACAGTCAGCTCTGGCTCATCCAGTGTGTACACGAGTCCGGGGAATGTATCTGGCTGGTATCGGACGCTCTCGAGTCCGAGGCCGATCGCGACGGCATTAAGATTGAGTGTTGAGCCAGTATGTGTGAATCCCGCTGTCTCGTGGTCCCCGACAGAGACGTCATCTAATCGTTCGAGGCAATTACGAACTGTCGACACTGGAATCGCGCGAGACGACATGGATGCAGTCTCGAGGCCCTCTATGATATATTGACCGGCCCGTGCCATTCGTAGGCGGAGAATCGATATACCGTGTAGTGACTCGAGATACAGAGTGAGCGCTTCAACAGGCTGAACAATCATACTATACCCAACGTACTCATACGTGCTAGTCGGATAATTACAGCAAGCTAATTGTGCTACACCATCACACTACCATCGATAATAGTAAATGTCGCAGCTTCTAACTAGTAGTTGACATGTCAGGCCACACTAATGCTGAGACGCGAGCAGACCTACTCACAACACTGTTTGCCGACTCTGACGGCGACGCACTACTTGTCGATCCACCAGCCTCGCTGTTGGCGGCACTCGGACACCTCGAGACGGACGCACTCCCAGAGACGCTGAACATCCTCGCGTGGGAGGACGTACTAAAGACAGTCCGCGATGATTTCCTCGCTGCCTCAGACCTCGCAGACCACGTTGAAGCTGGTCGTGTTGACCTGCGTGTTCTCACGGGGACCAGAGAGACGACAGTGTTTGCGACTGAAACGACACTCTCTGCCATCCTCGATACCGAACAGCTCCGGCCCATCGCAATCCCCGCAGGCGACGACACCGTCATCGCCGATGTCTACGCAACTTACCAGGACCGGTTCGACGAGGCTGAGTCATTCAGTCTTCGCACGCCGGGGCGCACACGAGCAATGGAACGGCTCGGTGCTGATGTGAGTGAGGCCGTCCGCGACGACTTCGAGGCCGTACTCGCCACGCTTGAGGAGGTGAGCGACGACACGATTGATGCTGTGACGCTCTCACTGCTCGTCGCAGCTCGCAACGAGGCCCAACTCTACAATATCTCGAAGTGGGGCGAGGATACGGGTGTTGCCTCGAAAGCGACTTTCTCCCGGACGAAAACGAACATCGAGGATACCGGTCTTGTCACAACAGAGAAGGTGCCAATCGATGTCGGCCGCCCCCGGCTTCGACTCCTCTTGGCCGATGATGAATTAGCGAGTACTGATATTGCTGACTTCGCGACCGTGGCTCGAGAAAAACTGTAGGCGATCGAGGCCGCCTCACTGGACTCCAATATCGTGGTGTAACACCCTGTCAGTCGTCGCTGAAGTGAGCGATGATGCCTTCTGCCCAATGAAGGGTCCCCTCGTATATCACTGGACCGTGGTGCCCGTCCATATACTCTGGGAGTGCGGCGGTATCGAGCGTGTACTCGCGTGTGGTCCCGAACAAGTGCGAGAGATCGTCACGGGTTTCGTTGGGATCATAGATATTTCCGCCGCAGATCCACGGTGCGCTCTGCTCGACCGTCATCGTGACCGTTCCATCACCGTTCTCTGAGAGAAATATCCCAATGGGGACGATCGAGTTGTTCTGTGTCAGGACGTGTGTCCCATCACCGACGACAGCGTAGTCCTTCGGCATCATTGCCTGGCCGCGAGCGTATGCTAACGCCCGCTGGATACAGAAGCCGTTCATGATTAGGTGCGCAAATGCGGCTCCAACCCGGACGGCATCCTCGTTGAGGATATCACGAAATGTGACCACACCGCCGACACTCCCTCGTTCGACGAGTGTTCGGCCGACCGGAAACGACCCACAGGCGTTCAAGACGAACGTCTGGGCATTCGACGTACTGATCGAGTCGCCACGAAACGCGCCGTCACGACAGACGAGACCGTCGTCACTGTGGTGTCCGATGAAGTGCACCAAATCGGTCTTGGTCTTGAACGTGCGGGCGAGCTCTGACACAGAAAGGCTCTGTTTGAGCGTCAGGTTCACGTCCAACCCGGCAGCTTCGGATTCGTACTGACTGGTGATCGCAGTCGTTTCACGCTCGAATACACCACTCCCTCTACCGGCGTCATCTGGCGGTGTTGTGTTTGCAACGACAGTGACTGCCAGTTCTGCATCCGGTTCTTCGATGTACTTGCTGCGATTTCGATACGCTTCAGGCAGTGCTGTGAATGCGCCAAGCGGAACACCATCACCAAGCCATCCGTGTGTCCGTCCGCTCTCATACTCGGGCTCGACAAGATCGACCGTCGAGATGTCACTGCTCGTCTGTCTCAGCTGCACGTCAGCCTCCGTCGTTACATCGGACGGGGTCGGCGACTGCTCTGGCGTCAATGACGACTCGGGCCCTGTAGATCGCGGTTCAAATCCTGACTCTGGGCGCCAGACTGTTGACTGTGTGGGGTACTCTGGCGCCGACGCACGTTCGAGCCAGGCTGCTTCCGTCAGGGTCGTCGATCGCGGTGTGACAAAAAATGGCACGTTCGCGACGAAGTGGGGAATGGTTTCCAGCGTCTGGTAGTCTGCCGGTAAGTGCATCGTCAGATGCCACGGTGGAAAAACATCTGCAACCGATTCGAACTGGCTGTCGAGATACTGTTTGACGCGTGTCGCAAGCGGTGCCTCGTATAGCTGCTCAATATCAAGGTTGAGTACGTCTACCTCCGTGAGAACGGATAAGTGGTCTTCGTGTGGGCCTGCGGTCCGTGCCACACAATCGAGATAGAACACCCGCTTGAGCAGCTTCGCAATCGCTGTCTCGTACGCCTGTCCAGTCCCGAGCTGAACGCGCCGATCTGCAACCGTGAGGTGGGGATCACAACCTGTCTGTGTGTGCACGTCGGCACCGAGATAGTACACAAGCGATGCACTCGGGAGTAGGTACGCAAGATCCGGTGGGACCGTCAACTCGATGCCTGTCTCTGGTGTCTCATCAGCAACGGCCGACGGAATTCGCGTCTCCGCACCGAACGTGATCTGCGGAGGGGCAGTCCGCATCGTGGGCCACGTCCGGTCAGGTGTCGTTGTTTCAGCCCCGGCAGCCAGTGTGGTGAGTCCCCTCGCAACTGCCGCAGGTGTCTTTTCAAGCTGAATACTCTCATCACCGTCATCGATCCGGCTCTCAAACGCGAGCTCGATCGGTCGCTCACGCCCAAACTCAATTCGCGTCTGGTCTGGCTCTGTATCGTGGAATCGGACGGGGCCGTCGACGCGAATGAACATCCGGATGTTCGCATCGACTCGGATCACGTACGCCGATGAGTCCAACTCGATAAATCCATCATAGTTGAATTCCGTCCGACTTCCCCCATCGAGTGGAATTGCGGTGAGGCGAACAGTAGGGACTGTCAAGCCGCTCGTGGTTCCAGAAATTGTCAGTGTCGGATCCGACGGTCCAGTTGTCAGGTTCGCAAGTGCTGCTGCAACCGACGGTGGATCGGTACAGTCGCTCCATCCATCTGTGATAACCTGTAGGACCCTCTTCGCTGCATCGTGAACCTGAAACTCATCTGTATTCCACGTGATCCTCACGAACCGTATATGTCAATTGGGTTGGTATCAATATTATGTACTCGTCAGATTCTCGGACTACCTTATATTATGACAGGGGCGTGTTAGTTCTCGAAAGACCGTCTTACGGTACTAATGAAACTATTACCCCGTCTGTTGACGCTGATCACTGCTGGCCAGAGAGAATCCCATTCGATTGCGGCAGGTAACCCCTGCTGTAAGTACTGGCCAATCCGTGGTACTGAGTCGAAGACGACGATAGGAGTGGCTGAGACACCGAACTCAAGCTCAAACAGCCCGGCTTTTGCGAGAGCGTGCCCAACCCCATGAGCGTATGCTGCGTCAGGAGAGGTACCGTGCTTTCGGAATTCTATCACATACACCTCAGACGCATCACTGGCGACTGCAACTGCATCAGCTCGGATGGGGGTAGTGGATGAACCTCCCATGCTGTCACGAGAAACCCTCACGCTGGGATAAATAGAGGTTTGACTGTGATCGAGTGAAAGTCCGAGCAACATTGATCGCTTCTCATCTGACTGGAGCACCTGTGATCGATTCGCTATGGACGTTGTCAAGTCCCGTTCGGTAGGATCCACTGCGTGGTCAGGGGCAGAGTTGAGGGTCCAAGCTGGCTGGTCAGATGTGACTTCGTTCCACTTGTCGTCAAGGAGCTCAACAGTCACATCTAGATATTCAGATGCGCGGACGAGTGGTCCTGCTTCATCGTGCAGTGCCGTCACCGCAACACGCAGGTTGAAGTCTTCAACCGGTTTTTTGATCTGTCGCTGATCCACGCTTGACCGGTGAACCGAATCAATAGTAGTACCGTCTGCTGCCAGGTCGCTACCTGCTTCGAATTGTTGTCGGAGAAACTCTCGGTCGTGGTCAAACAGACGTGCAGACGTGTACAGTTGTCCAAACAACGAATAGTTTAGACGCTCACTACAAGCTATCAGAGCCTCAGATTCTGGCTGAGATTGATACAGATCAATGTGGCCGTAGGGACGCTGTGGCTGTTCATCACTACTTCTGTCTGTGTCGCTCAAGTTCGGAGAGATTCCAACTGGAATATTAGACTGGAACTCATCCTCTTTGTATTGTGAGTATGATTCACAGATGCTTTGACCGTCAACCGTTTCTGGCATTCAATACACCAAGGGAATAGCGAGACATCTATGTATTGTAATATTGTTGACTGTAACAGCCAACATTAGACTATGCCTGATGTTTTAGCCTGCGATTCTTCATTCAGTACACTTAGGTACTGTTTAATACGCTATGTTATGCGTGGGTTGTGTCATCGAGTGTTGGCTTCCTCCCCGACCTCAAGGGTCGGGGCATCTGCCTCGTATCGCCGGTGAACACGTCGGAGTATATCCGACTGGTCGAGGTGAGCATATACGGTATCAGCACAGACCTGCACACTGACTTTTCCATGGAGGACCGGCATTGAGTGAGTCACTTAGCCACTGTGTGTGTCGTGACCCGGCAACGAAGCTGTGCCACGGAACCAATATATTTGTGAGTAGGCCGCTAGTTGATTGGTAAATGTCACAGACGAATCAACGACCGCCGACACCACGTGGACTACCGCTTCTTGGAAATACGATTGACTTCGTTCGTGATCCGTTGGGGTTCGTCCGCGAGTCTGTCGCGGACACTGGCGATGTATTTCGCATGCAGCTGCTCGGGAAGGATGTGTATATTTTGGCCCACCCAGAGTATGTCGAAACCGCGCTGTTGGATCGAGATACGTTTGTCAAGCTGGATGATTTCAAAATCGCCTTTGGAGACGCACTACTCTCAGTCCATGGTGACCAGTGGCAGCGTCAGCGTCACGCGATGGAGGAATTCTTCTCGCCGGCTCGAATCGCCGAGCATGCAGAGACGATGACGAGTGTCGCTGCTGCGCGGATCGCCGACTGGGGGAATGAGGAACACATCCAAATCGATCAGCTGATGCAGGCAATCGCACTTGAGAATCTCTTTGAGGTGGTTCTCGGTCATTCAGTGTCCGAGCCACAACTCACTGAACTCGTCGAGACAGCAAACACACTCAACCTCTGGTTCAAGCCATCCTCGTGGGCTCTTCCTGAATGGCTCCCAACCCCGGCACGGCGACGGTTTCAGCGTGGGTCCGCAGAGTTCCGCAGCATCGCACAGACCTTGCTGTCCGATGGGGAGACAAAAGATGCCGACGAGAGTCTGCTTGCCCGACTCGCAGCACTGCGTGATGCGCCAGACTCAGAATTCACCGAGTCGGAGGTGCTCGATCAAGTTGTCGGGATGGTGTTTGCCGGCCACGAGACAACCGCGCTCACTATGGCGTATGCGCTTCATCAGATCGGCTCACATCCGACTGTTGCAGAGCGGGTGTACGCTGAACTCGACGCCGTAATTGACGGGCAACCAACACCTGCTGATCTCCGACAGCTCGAGTACCTGGATCAGGTTCTCAACGAGACTTTTCGACTCTATACTAGAAGAACAAGGGCGAGTACCCCGACTCACCGTGGTCGGGGGTGAAGCCCGACACTTCGCCAACCTACTAACCGCAGTCAATACCTTTACAGGACCGCAGTACCATAATTTACTTATGAAGAAGTCGCTGACCAAAACACTCGTCTTCCAACTTGCCCCCGACGAGTCTGGTCAGCAACTTCTGGACGACGCCTTCCTCGAATCCCGTGTGGTGTACAACAAAACCATTCGCCGGGCGAAGAACGGTGACAACTGGGACGAGATTCGGCAAGACTTGGAATCCGACGCCGACCTCGTAAACAATACCGCGCAACTCGTCGTGAAGAAATCGCTTGAAGCGATGGAGAACTACTATGAGTACGACGACTACAACCAACCCAGCCACACCAAAGACGGCGCGTATCCGCTTCGCTCAAACTACGAGGAAGGCTACAACCTGTTCCTCGAAGACGACTCAATCCGCTACCGCATCAGCGCGAAACCGTACAACCCAGTGAAGGGCACGCTTCAGGGGTCGGTAGCCGCCCTCGAACAACTCCGAACGTCCATCGAGTCCGAGACGTGGCGAGTTGGGACGGCGGAAGCGATGAAACGGAACGGCAACTACGAACTCCACATTAACATCACTCACACCGAGGCTGAAGTTCGAGACAAACAGGACTCACGCACAGTTGTTGGGGTGGACATCAACGAAGACTGCGTTGCACTCGCTGTACTTCACGAAGACGACATCGTTGACTCGGTGGTCATCGACTACCCAGAAATAAAGGAAAAACGGCATCGGTACTTCACGATGCGGAAACGGATGCAGAACAACGGGAAGTCATCGTTTGACCGAGCGTTCGGGCACCAAGAAGAACGATTCGTCCACGACCAACTCCACAAAGTCTCTCGGCAAGTCGTGGAGTGGGTGTCACGGTTCGAGAAGCCTGTCATCGTCTTTGAAGACCTCAAAGAGATGCGGGAGAGTATCGACTATGGCACCCGGATGAACCGTCGCCTTCACTCGCTCCCGTTCCGTAAACTTCGGGAGTTCATCACGTACAAAGCTGCATTCCAAGGTATCCCGTCCGACGAAATCAACCCTGAATATACGAGTCAGTCGTGTTCGCTCACCGAGTGTAAGCATACAACTCGTGCAAACCGGAACAAGAAGCGATTCAAGTGCGTGAAGTGTGGGCGACAAGACCACGCCGACCGGAATGCGGCCATCAACGTCGCCAAGAAAGGCTTGGAAAAACTGAATCGAGATGTGCCTGCTCTCAAGACGCTTCCCAACGTGCGGAAGATGCGACGGCAGGCATCGGGCTGTGTGAACCAGCCGACCGTGACCCACGACACCGCTACAGGCCACCAAGCCGATGGTGTCGCGGGTGTGTTAGACTAATCCACGGGAAACCACGGGCCACCGCGCCCGTTGTAGTTCACCCACCGATTCATGCGATTCCTCGCATGACGACTGAACGGGTTGATGTCGGAGATTACACACTGCCGGCAGAGATTCCGGTCTTGTGTAGTGTGTGGAGTCTGCATCGTGATCCACGCTTCTGGGACAAGCCGCTTCAGTTCGATCCAAGCCGGTGGGCCGATACTGATCCACGGGATCGCGGATATGCGTTTATCCCGTTCGGTGGCGGGCCACGAATCTGTATTGGCCGCCACTTTGCGCAACTAGAGGCAAAAGCGACGCTCGCGACGCTTTGCAACCAGTATCGCGTCACCGCACCGGATGATCTTGTCGTATCACCAAAAATGACGACTCAACCAGCGGATCCAGTACACGCCCGGTTCACGAAACGGTGACTTTGTAACCAGGCGGGTGATACCGAACTGAGGATTCAACTAGATAGCTGTTGCTGTTGAGTTAGGATCATAGATAGCATGCCTGTGTTCTCAGAGCGTAGATGTATGGACAGTAGTGGCTTACACCAGCAAAGCTGCAACGATAATGCTAAATACACCACCCAACAAGTCAGAGGTATCATGTCGGAACATGTGACCGCTGAGACGCCGACGGACCTACTTACAAACCTCTTCACAGAGCTAGAGGGTGAAACACTCCTCGTTGACCCGTCACCTGCTCTGTTAGACGGACTTGCAAGTCTCGATACCGACGTGTTACCGGAGACGGTTCATGCACTTGTTCAAGAGGAGCCGCTCAAGGATGCACGAGATGACTTCCTCACCGCATCAAGCCTTGCGGACCATGTTGAAGCGGACCGGCTCAGCTTGCGAGTGCTGGCTGGCGCTGGTGAAACACCACTCGTTGTGACTGCAGACACACTCTATACGATAGTCAACAACGCCGCACTGGAGCCGGTTGCAATTCCTGCTGACGATGCGTCCGTCATTGGGGATGTCTTCGGCGCGTACAACGACCTATTCGAGAGTGCAGAGCAGTTTGACCTTCGGATGCCAGGGCGAGCTCGTGCACTGGATCGGTTGGAGACGGACGTTGGAACAGGGACGAAAGAGGACTTTGAGGCAATCCTTGAGAGTGTGACTGAGGTGAGCGACGATACCGTTGATGTGGTGTCACTCGCGATTCTGGTCGCCGCCCGGAACCAAGCACTTCTCTACGATATATCGAAGTGGGGTGAGGATACGGGCGTCGCCTCAAAAGCAACCTTCTCGCGAACAAAGACCAACATTGAGGATATTGATCTTCTCGACACCGAGAAGGTACCGATCGATGTGGGACGACCACGCCTTCGGCTGTTGCTCGATGATGCCGATCTGACTGATGCAGATATCGAGGCATTTGCGGATGTCGCTGAAGAGAAGCTCGCGGATATCTGATAGCACTCCTCCGATCTTCTGCACTTAATAAACATCTCTAATTGAACATATTATTTTATTTATAAACTATTCTATTGACTGAACAGATTATAAAACGCCAGGTAAATCAGGGTACTACCATCACTTCCACGCTGTGGGGCTGTGAGAATACTTGATCAGCATATCGTGAAACGCTGTGAGCCGAACACCCTTCCCACCACGGTGCATATGAGTGATAATGCGTATTCTCGTTGTCGGTGCCACTGGATTCGTTGGTCGAAGACTCGTTAAGACGCTCAACTCCGCCGGCCACGATGTCGTCGCGTTCTCTCGAAGTGTAAGCCAATCGACATTCGCTGAGGATATCGAAATCTTCGAAGGAGATCTTGAGGACCCGGCCACGCTGGACGGCCTGTGTGACGGAGTTGACGTTGCGTACTACCTGATCCACTCGCTGACAGCGGAGAACTTCGCTGACCTGGATCGGACCTATGCGCGTCGATTTCGCGAACTGGCCTCAGCCGCTGGTGTTGATCGGGTCGTCTATCTGAGCGGGATTAGTGGCGATGAACGCGACCTGTCGCCACATCTTGCATCTCGCCGCGAGGTTGAGTCGGTGCTTGAAGCGGGTACGTTCGATCTGACCGTACTCCGGGCAGCGATCATCGTCGGGCCTGGGAGCGCGAGTTTCCGGATCGTTGACGATCTGACCGACCGACTGCCAGTGATGACGGTCCCGAAATGGGTCCGGACGCCGTGTCAGCCGATCGGTATCGACGACGCGATCGCCTACCTCGTCGGCGTCCTTGATGTTGACGAGACTCGCGGTAGCATCTACGACATCGGCGCACCCGACGTGTGGTCATACGAGTCGCTATTGCGCGTCACCGCCGAGCAGAAGGGGAAGCGTGTGCTTATCGTGCCGGTGCCGGTGATGTCTCCCGGGCTCTCATCACACTGGCTCCGGCTCACGACGGATGTGCAGTACGCTATTGCACGGCCACTGGCTGAAAGTATGCGCCACCCAGTCACTGTTGATCCTGAACGAGACCTGCAGTCAGTCGTGCCTATCAAACAGACGTCCGTTGAGACTGCAGTCCAGCGGGCGCTCGCCGAAAAGTGACGAAAGAGTTGGTATCGAGTAATTCTCGAACATCGCCGTCGGAACCAGAAAACTGCAAGACCGCTCACGGTTCGAGTGTGGCTTTGACCCACTGCGTCCCTAACCCATAGGCACGTTGTACCGTTCGGCGTGTCTGGGGTGAGAGTGCTGTGAGGACCCCGACAAACACGATCAGACAGACGAGCGCAGCACTGATAGCAATGGATGTCAGTCCAACGCCGACACGAGAGAGGAACTGTGTCGTCGCCACAGTCGCAAGCGCGGCCGCTACGAAAGTCAGCGTAAGACGCACCACGAGTTGTGTATCACGAGGTACTCGGCCGAATGTCGTCCGACTGTAGTATGCGACCACCACGAAGATGGCGAGGTTCATCACCACGTACCCTGCTGCACCGGCGACCGCTCCATACTTTGCACCAAACACCGCCGGGATCGGTGTGGCGATAGCGAGTCCCACTACTTTCGTTAGGAAACTCAGATCTGGCCGGTTAGCGCCCTCAATTGCGTGTGACAACAGCGTCCAGAAGCCACGCAAAACGTTCACGCCACCAACTAAGAGCACTGTCGTCGAAAACACTGTAGGCACGTCTGCGAACGCAATCTGCGCGACCACATTGTGCGCACCGAGGAGGTAGCCGAACACGATGACGGTGACCCCGGTCCCACCGGTGATCGCACCGTCAAGATACGCAAATGTTGACTCGCCACTGGCGGCATCACCGCTCACTTTGCTCAACAGTGGCGCAGAAAGACGCCACGAGATCGTCGCTCCGAGATCGGCGAAGCGATCTGCTGCTTCATACACACCGACAGCTGCCGGTGTTGCCACGATGCCCAGCACCAACGTCGGCATATTGTACGAGAACCGATCGAGAATCTGGTCTGGGACACTCCACTTCGCGAAGTCCCAGGCTCGTCGGATGTGGTGACGCGTCGGCAGACGCGGGCGGACACCAAGCAGTATTAACACAGGGAGGAGCGTCACGCCACGAGCCGCTGCGACGACGAGCATGATGTCGCCGGCAGTCGAGACAAATGGATTCAGTGCGAGTAGGACTCCAAGACGGAGGGCAGACTGCCCAGCATTCAACCAGGTCTGGTAGCTCGGGTACCCGACCGCGCCAAAGAGGCTGTCTGTGACGACCGAGACAGCGGTCGACACGGCCAGGAGTGCCGCCGGGACGAGCAGCCCAGGTTCGAGGACCGTCCGCGCTGTGAGTGCGTCAAGCGCTAGCCCGGTGACAAGCCCGCCGATACTGAGATACGCAACCGTGAACAGAACGGTCACACCAAGATATGCTGCCGCATCTTCGCCGGGTTCACTACCGATTTTGTGGAGTGTCTGGCTGAGTCCACGAACTGGGCGGAGCAGCAGTGCAATCCCGATAGCTGCAAAAAAATACGTTCCAGTCGCAGCGGGGCTCGTCACCGCAGCGTAGACCACACCCGTCAGGACGTACAGAGTCGTCGAGACGATCGCACCCCCGCCTGTCCGGATGGACGAATCAAGCAGATCAATTTCGTCGCCGTCTCTGGTTTCGACCACTATCTACAGGAAGCGCTCCAGCGACAAAACGCACGTGCCGACAGTGGATTGCTGCGTTGGTAGTCGGTGCCGACCCGGGTGAGTTGAACAGCTTGCTCGCTGGTCGGGGTCGCGTGTGCGTGCACGCGCACGCGCGACCCCAATATATCCCGCTTGGACACCAACAATACGTGTGAGCACATCAGACGACACAGCAGATGCGAGTGACTACGAGACAGAGTCAGTTGGTGTCCTCGTGATCGGGGCTGGCGCGGCAGGCGCTCGAGCAGCGATTGAACTCGCGGAGCGTGGTGTCACGGATCAACTTGTGCTCGGGAAACGCGGCCACGGCGACGCCCACACGACATGGGCTCGCGGTGGTATCAACGGCGCACTCGGGACACACGACCCAGACGACGACTGGGCGATCCATGCTGCGGATACGCTTCAGGAAGGCCACTTCGTTAACGATCCCGGGAAAGTGGAGACGGTCACGCGAGCGATGCCCGAGCATCTCCGTGAACTAGATGACTGGGGCATGGACTTCTCGCGAACAGACGACGGCGAGATTGATCAGCGGTACTTCGGTGCGCAATCATTCCGTCGAACCGCTTTCGCCGGTGACCATACTGGTGAGTCGTTACTCGACACACTCGTTGCCAGAGCACAGTCACTGTCGGTGCCATATCGTGAGAACCTGATGGTAACGAAGCTCGTCGCTGACGGCGATGAGGTGTATGGCGCCGTCGCGGTTGATCTCGACACCGGACAGCCGACGCTAATTGAAGCCTCACAGGTGGTGCTCGCGGCCGGTGGCTATGCCGCAATCTACGACCGTCATACATCGCGTGACGACGAGAACAACGGCGATGGTCCGGCGCTGGCACTCGATGCCGGCGCGTCGCTGATGGACACGGAGTTCGTCCAGTTCCACCCGACTGGGATGGCTGTCGACGAATCAGACCCTGAGTGGGAGCCGTGGCGTGGCCGACTCGTCACGGAGGCCGTTCGCGGTGAGGGCGGTCGACTGTACAACGCCGAGGGTGAGCGGTTCATGGAGCGGTACTCGCCGGATCAGATGGAGTTGGACGCTCGCGATGTCGTTGCACGTGCCATTGCACAGGAGGTTCGAGAGGGACGTGGCACGGAGAACGGTGGCGTCTACCTGGATATCTCACACCGCGAGCGGTCGTTTGTCCGTGAACGACTGCCGCGGATGTACGAGCGATTCCAGGAGCTGGGTGTCGACCTCTCAGAGGAGCCCGTCGAGGTAGCGCCGACAGCCCACTACGGGATGGGTGGGGTTGCCGTCGACGACCACGGTGAGACGGATGTTGATGGCCTGTTCGCGATCGGTGAGACGATGGCAGGCGTCCATGGCGCCAACCGTCTGGGCGGTAACAGTCTCGCGGAGACGCTCGCGTTCGGTGCCGTCGCAGGCGAGCAAATCGCTGCTCGTGATCCTGAACCGGGGACCGTGCCGTCGACACTGCGTGACTCGCTCGTTGAGCCACACATCACCGGGCTCTCGACGCTGGCCAACAGTAGTGGCGACTACACGCCACGTGAGGTGCTCTCAGACCTCCAGACACTGATGTGGGAGCACGCGGGACTCCTCCGAGATGGCGACCAGCTCCGTGCAGGACTGGAGCAACTCGAGGCTGTCCGCAATGCCGCCGATGACATGGCTGTCGGCCCGCTGGGGAGTCGGTCGTTCGAGTTCGCGATCGATGTTGGGTTCTCACTGACGGTTGCGGAGACAGTGCTACGTGGAGCGCTCGACCGTGAGGAGTCCCGTGGGGCACATTACCGAACGGACTTCCCTGAGCGTGACCCGGAATGGCGTCAGAATATCCACTACCACGCCGCGGATGTCGGCGTGACTACGACAACAGAGGCCGTCGGTGAGCCGAGTGAAGCGGTCCAAGCGGCACTCGACGAGGGCCACGAGCTCGACTACCACCAGTTGGAGTAACGGCCACACTCGCGTGAGCGACTGTGCTTGGTCGTAACCACACGTACTTCTGACTGGCACGCGAGAGGTCGACCGTGTCACAGCCGCCGCGAGCGCCAGGCTACTGGCCAGTGGTCGGACACACCATCCCGTTTCTTCGATCTCCGCTGTCGACGCTGGATCGGTGGGGCACCACTGACGATCCGATTGTATCTGCATCGGTCGCCGGGCGACGGGTGGTGATCATCACAGACCCGCGTGTCGCCCGGCAGGTCCTCGTCGACGCGCCGAACGACTATCGGAAAGCGGCGTTGCTCCGTGATCGGCTCGGCACGCTCCAGGGCGGGAGTCTCGTCCTGCTGGAAGGTGACGCGTGGCGTGAGCGGCGTGAGATGCTCACCTCGGCGTTCACGACCGACCGAGTCGCGGCCGTCGACGACATCACTGCGGCACACACAGACCGAGTACTTACTGACTGGCCGTCCGACGGGACAGTCGACCTCCAAGCAACGGCGCGTGACCTAACACTCGCCGTGCTCGCACGGGCGTTGTTCGGGCTGGATCTCACGGGCGGAGACACGCCGATCCATGCTGCCGCTGCGGACATTCTCGCTCGCCTCCGACTCGATTCTCCGTCGACGTACCTCCCGGAGTGGGTACCGACGCCGACCAACCGCCGGTTCCAGCGTGCCGTTGCGACCCTACACGATCGGCTTGACGCGATCGTCGACCAGCAGCGCGCAGATAGCGCTGACAGTGGCGACGACGGCGGCCTTCTGGGGACACTCGTCGCTGCGGGCGTCCCAACGAAAACGATTCGTGACGAGTTGATCGCGTTCCTCTTTGCTGGATTCGACTCGACCGCGACTGCTCTCTCGTGTACTCTCGGGCTGCTCGCGGCGAACCCTGATCAGCAGGCATCGCTGGTGCAGGCACTTCTCCAGACTGTCGACGACGAGTCGGTCGCGGACGCCTCGTTGTCTGCGTGTGGACGGCTGGATGCAGTCCTCCGCGAGAGTCTTCGGCTCTACCCACCGCAGTATGTCCTGTTTCGAGAGCCGGTGACCGACGTATCGCTCGGCGGGTATCGAGTGTCAACTGGTACGCCGACCGTAGTTGCGCCGTGGGTGTATCACCACGATGCGGAGTTCTGGGACGACCCCGAGACGTTCCGCCCGGAGCGGTGGCTGGACGCTCGTGACGACGCTGAGAGCGGCGCAGAGAGGAGGCTTACTGACTCCGATCGTCCGGCTGTCGCGTACGCGCCGTACGGTGCCGGTCCACGGAGTTGCCTCGGCCGTCGGATGGCCAATCGCGTGCTTCGGACAGCGGTCGCCTTGATCTGCAGTCGCTATCGGCTCACACCGAGTGACGACCTCGTTGTTTCCGGCGGGCCAACGCTCGCGTTGTATGGCGGGCTGTCTGCTGGTGTGTCTCGGCGGGAGTGACTGGTGGTTAGTCAGAATGAAGTAGACGATAACACAGTTTAGTGGCTCATATCGCTAGGGAAGCGACTAATACTCCACTATCGGTTGCGGTGCCGAAGGATCCAACAATTTGCCCGAGCTATGCTTAGCTACGGTGGCTCTCTGGTCACTGCCAGAACGATCGAATCCGCTTTGTGAGTCGCGATAGTACAGTCGAGAGTACGTCTCGCCAATCATCGGCAAACTCCGCATTCTCGCCGGGCGTTTTCGCATCTGGTGGTGGGTGGATATGGCCTCTCGTATTGTGGTCGTTCGGATGACGATCCCAACGCACCTCCCAATGATTGTCGTCTTGATATTGCTCGGAATAGTGAATGCTGAAGTCGTTTGTCTCATACCACCGGAGACGGAGGTACGCACGGGTAACGGCTCTGGGGAAGTACCCAGTATCGAAGTCAGTCAGAACTGAGTTTGGAGCGTACGTTGGACGAACTTCGATGTTCTCAAACCGAACGTTCCCACGAAGGCTGCGGGCAATTTGATCAAGTACGTCAACATCGATTCTGCCAGTCCCGGATACGTCCTTCTCAGGCATCGACCTGGCTTGTTGGCTGGCTGGATGTCGTGTCCCGTCGTGCCGCATCAAGGAGTTTCGCTCGCTGTTCGAGGGTGTACCACTGTGAAAGGGCCTCCCACCTACTGGCGACGGCTTCACCACTGTCGCTATCGGCGAGCGACACCTCGTCTGGTGAGTCAGCATCGAACTGTTCCCGGTACGTGGCGACTTGCTCGACTGTCTCTTGCAGTCGCTCGATTATCTCAGACTGAGTGTACTCCTGCCGGATTGACTCAACTCGCCGCCACTGGAGAAATGATTCGTTGCGTTCGTATCGTACCGGCCGCCCGGCGTGTTCACGAACAATACCCATCTCAGTGAACCACTCAAGATAGTCACGAGCCGTCTCAGTGTCGCAGTCAGCACGGTCAGCAATAGCGGCTACCTTTGTCGGCTCACGGACTTGGAGGACCACATCCAGTAGCCGTTCTCTGGTCGAGCCCCCTTTCAGCACCTCTTCAGGGTCATCCCATTCGCTGAAATCAGGGGGGTCTTCATCGGACGCGGGGATGTTGTCCGGTGTGTCGGTGATGTCCATACTCCCAGTAACAAGCTGCTCTGTGAAGAATCTCTTGGATCCTGAATAATTTCGGTAAGTGGTCCGAGAGGCACGGCTCGGTCGCTGGAAGTGGAAGTGGAAGTCGACTAGGTTATTTCGATATTGTATATTAGTTTGGAAATTGTGTAAACGCGAGTAGTGGACAGTGCATACTTGATCAACCTTGCGTGTACTCTGTGAACACGTCAGTTGTTCGTCTTGGGTGTCGACTACCAGCACCGCATCACGACAGTTGCCGTCGTGTCGACAGCCACACCAACGACAAAAATCCTGTTGTGAGTATTCGAGATTTTGACCTGTGATCCTGGTACCACAGACGCCTGTGTGTTGTAGTTCACAAGCACACTACCTTTATGACATTCGAATCGCCGTACTGCCCGGTAACGGTGGTGTGAGGGTTTCACAATGGTGTTTCTACTCCGTCAGACCTATCCGTGAGACTGACGTAATATTGTACAGAGTATGGTTGTTCGCTCCGTGATTCAGACACTCAGACAAAGCTATGCGCTAAAGCTCGGGCTTGCCTTCGCACTCGTGATCGGCGTGGTGAGTGGATACGCCATTATCTCGACTGCTGAAACGACTGATGCTGTCCGCGAGTCTGCAACCGACACACTGCAGACGGACGCGGGCCAGACCGGAGAAGCCCTTGAGATCTGGTTCAACAACGTTGAGGCACAAACTCGGAGTGTTGCTGCCTCAACGGCCGCGTCTTCTGGGGAGGTGGATCGAGTACAACGCCGACTTGGCGAGTTGCAGGCTGGCGGACTTGATGACGGCGTTGTCGCTGTTCAGTACGTCCAACTGGCTGATACACCCACTTCTGTCGCCGCTATCGGCGCTGGCGACCGCGTCGGGGAGGCTGGGCCCGCGATCCGAGACACTGCCGCTGCGACGTCGGCTGGTGATGTTGGCCACTCAGAACTCGTGAATGTTCCCTTCGCAGAGCGGGACGTACTCGCCCTCGTTGCGCCGGTTCAAGGAGCAAACGCTGCGGTCGTGACGTACGTGGCACCATCGGCGTTCATTAGTGAGCTCACCGGGAGTGCAACCGACGGGAACATCGTGCTGGTTGACTCCTCACGGGAGATCGTTGGTGCGTCGATGACTGACCGTGTTGGCTCGACGCACGGGAAAATGGGCGGTACGATCCCGGCCGTCGCGGCCGGTGAGCAATCTGGTGGCGTGATGACGATGGAGATGGGCCATAGTGGCGAGCGCGAGGAGATGTTCATGGCGTTCGCTGGGGTGTCGGGTGTCGAGTACACCGTGATGGTCCACGAGCCGCGAGCGGCCGCACTCGGGGTCGCACAGAACGTTCAAGCGACGATTCTCGGCGGCATCTTGCTTGGCCTGACAGGCCTCGCGATTGTCGGCGGCACTGTGGGTTCCTCTACGGTCATCCGACTCCGCCAGTTGCGCGCACAGGCTGAAGAGATGGCTGGCGGAAACCTGGACGTGGATCTCTCCACCCGTCGGACAGACGAGTTTGGCGACCTGTACGCGTCGCTGGATACGATGCGGACTAGCCTCCAAGATCGAATCAGCGAGGTGGAGACGGCTCGTGCAGAGGCTGAAGAGGCACAACAGGAGGCCGAGGAATTGACGACAGACCTCCAACAGACAGCTGCCGAATACGCAATCGTTCTTGACGATGTCAGTGAAGGCAACCTGACTCGTCGACTCGAGACGGAGGGCCGTCGGAAGGTGATGCAGGATGTCGGGACGGAGGTGAATGAGGTCCTCACCGAATTCGAAGAGTCTATCCAAGCGCTCGAAGAGTTCGCAGCGAACGTCTCGGAGAGTGCCGATAGCGTTACCACAGAGGCTGCAGAGGCGTCTGAGGCCGCCGAGAACGTGTCGACAGCTATCGAGGAAATCTCAGAGGATGTCGACGAGCAAACGGCACAACTCCAAGACCTCGGCGCGGAAATCGAGAGTCTGTCTGCGACGGCCGAAGAGATCGCTGCGTCCAGTAACGACGTGTCGGCAACCTCGTCGGAGGCAGCGTCAGCGGCCGCGGCCGGCGCGGAGTCAGCCGGCGAGGCGATCCAGCAGATCGACCGCGTCGTTGAGGTGATCTCGGAGACAGCCGAGACGATCGAACAGCTTGACGAGGATATGGAGGAAATCGGGGAAGTGGCGGACCTGATCGGGGACATCGCGGACGAGACGAACCTGTTGGCACTCAACGCCTCGATCGAGGCTGCCCGGGCGAACGGTAATGACGGCGCCGGTGACGCTGGACAGGGCTTTGCTGTCGTTGCGGACGAGGTGAAAGACCTCGCTGAAGAGACGAAGCAGTCTGCCGACGACATCGAGGCACAGATCAACGCTGTACAGGCACAGACCGACACGGCAGTCGCAGAGGTCCTTGATGCCCAAGACGAGGTGACGGCGGCGTCTGCGACCGTTGAGGACACGCTCTCGGAACTCGAGACAATCGCCGATCGCATCGAGCAGACTGATCAAAGCGTGACGGAAATCAGCAGCGCGACTGAGGATCAGGCACAGTCGACACAGACAGCATCTGCAACCGTCGATGAGGTACGAACGCTCGGAGAGGCGACTGCCGAAGAAGCCGAGAGTGTCACGTCCGCGACTGTCCAACAGTCCGAAGCTGTTGCGTCCGTCACGGATCGTGCGCGACAGCTTCGCGATGAAGCGGAGACGCTTCAAGAGTCGCTCGCCCAGTTCTCCGTGAGCGGCGCGGACACTGTGCGGGCGAGCGATGCACACGCCCTCACAGACCAACAGGTTGCGACAACAGACGACGACTAGAGGTACTCAGATATGAGCATCCTTGGACTCACGCTAACGCGACCGCTGGTGTACGGACTCGGAACGGTACTGATGACGCTCGGACTGGTGACAACACTCGTCGGATGGCGGTTCGGCCGCGGCGATAACGCGCCGTTCGACGCCCGTGGTTACGGAATGCTTGCGGGACTCGTCGGTGTCGCCGCTGTTGCATACCTCGTGATGACACTTGGTATCGGTGACTTCGTTCAGAACGGCACCTATGTCGAGTCAATCCGGTATCTTGACTGGGCGCTGTCGACACCGTTGATCATCGGCTTCATCGCGTATGCTGGCGGGGCGTCCCAGCGGGAGGTCGCCGGCGCGATCATTGCGGATCTGCTGATGATCCTGATCGGCTTTGGAGCGCTTCTGGTGACGGGTATCCTCGTGTGGGTCGGCTTTGTGTTGTCGACGGCCGCGTACCTCGGGCTCGTATACTACCTCTTCGGGCCACTGACGGACTCTGCAAAGGCCCGGACGCGCGAGCAGTACGCGCTGTTCGCGAAGCTGCGGAATCTGATCGGTGTGTTGTGGTTCGTGTATCCGATCGTCTGGGCGGTCAGTCCAGCTGCGCTCGGTCTGACCGACATCGTGACCACGGCGGTGATCATCACCTACCTCGATGTGACCGCCAAGGTCGGGATGATTGCGATCGTCGTAAACACGGCTGGCGTGGTTGACCGGCTTGTTGGAGCGGTGGCTGACGATCCGGCCGCACAGTAGCGAAGGCTCTGACTCTTGCGGGGATTTCAGACAAGAAAATAACGTTGATGTGCAAGGTCTGTGCAGACGGCGGAACGATTATGAGTCTATGTGTAGACTGTGCACATAGGATGAGTGCAAGTGATGACCCTCGACGGGTTCATTTTCAGTCGCCAGAGTATCTTGTTGACCGACTGGATGCGATTGCGGAACTCTTCGACACGGACCGAACGGATCTCCTCGTCGAGGCGATCCGCGAGTACATCGAGGATACCACCGATAGCGAGACCTTCCAAGAGCTTGTCGCAACAAAGTACTACAACGATCAGCTTCCATTCGAGACGGTCAAGCAACTCGTCGGCGCTGAGACTGCTCAGCGACTCCGTCTTCTCAAAGCCGATCTTGAAGATGAGCCGCTTGATCTCGCTGCTCCTGACGATGTCAACGTTTACGACGGTGACGCAACGGCGGTTGAGACAACGCCTGACGACGAGCAATGAGCGGCCGGCGACTGCGAACGGCCGTCGCCGACACTAGTGCGCTCGTCAGTCTCGCTGTACCTCGTGCGGATGCAACTGTCGGTACCGATGCTCCTGACCCGTTTCAGTATCTGCTCACGTCGTGTGACGTGCTCGTGCCGTCGGAAGTCGCTTCAGAGCTTCGTGACATCACGCAGTATCAAGATATCCATGGGGCTGCCGCAAGCAACGTCCTCACAGCCCGCAGCTACTACACGGTCACAGACCCGTACGAGTGTGAGGATACACCAGACTCGCGGCCGACGTTCGGGCTCGACGACGGCGAAACCGACGGGATCGTCCTCGCGAACGCGCTCAATGTCGATGGGTTTCTCACTGACGAGTTCGGTGGGACGAACTTCCCACTCATCCACGCCGTGCTGCAAGGGCCACGGATCATCCCAACACCACGGCTCATGGTCGACTACGCTCGAAACGGACACCTAACCCACGAAGAGGCTCAGACGCTGATCACGACGATTAGTCAATATCGGAGCTGGGAGAATAGTCCGTATGTCACACAATTGCTTCGCCATCTCGACGAGTAACTGATCTCCGAGTGGCGACGCCGAACACACAGCGCCAGCGACGATATCCGAACGCTCTCGGCCGCTCTGCATCCTGTGGCCGCACGAGACTACGTCTCCCTAGCCCTCGTTCGCTGCGCTCACAAGAACGCCGCTGCACGCCTTGGCTTGCGGTGTTCGTGGAGTCACTGGATAGCTTCGGCCTTTTTGAGTCTGCTAAGCTATCGATCTGATAGCAGGGCTACAACTGAGAACCGAGCCGGTTCCTAACGTGTGCTTTGCGCTCTAGGTTCACGTAGTGAATCGTACGACGAGTGCGCTCCTACACGCTTGGACCCGCCTACTGAGCGGACCTCCAGTTGTTGCTCCAGAAACCCACCCACCACGACCTCGGCAAGCGGTCGGAAGAACGGCTGAAGCGAACGTACGCACCGGTCCAGAAGGTGACGCACGCTCTGCCACCGTGACTCGAGTGGAACATCTCCAGCCCCGGAAGGCGTCAGTGGCCCCTCCGCCGTCAGTATCACAGGTTGACGATCCACCCGGTCACACCGATGCTCAGAGTCCCAAACTGACAGGGCTAACCAACAGTCCAGACAATGTGACGCACTGTTGGTTAGCCCTATGTGGTCTTTCACACCTCCAATATGACCAGCTGATACTACCGCATACAACATATTTCCAAGCACAACATCAATCATAAGTACCAGAGTTGTTAGCAAGGCTGTATATGTCAACGCATATCGATGCAGAGACTGAGGAAGACCTACTCACGCAACTGTTTACCGAGGTAGATGAGGACGCGATCCTTGTCGATCCATCAGCGTCGCTGCTCGCTGCACTTGGGAACGTCGAAACGGACGTGCTCCCGACCACGCTGGACGTACTGGCACGGGAGAGCGTGTTGAAGACTGTCCGCGACGACTTCCTGATCGCGTCGGACTTGGCTGATCACGTCTCGACAGATCGCCTCACTCTGCGGGTGTTCACTGGCACACCCGAGACGACGCTGCTCGCGACACCAGAGACACTGCACGCAATCATCGTTGGCGAGGGGCTTGACCCAGTAGCGCTCCCCGAGGATGATACAAGCGTGACTGCTGACGTGTGTGCGACCTCCCGTGAGCAGTTCAGCGAGGCGGAGTCGTTCAATCTCCGGACACCAGGGCGAACGCGTGCCCTTGACCGCCTTGGCGCTGATGTCGGGACCGCTGTCCGTGAGGACTTCGAGGCCATTCTCGACACACTCGAGGAGGTAACCGACGAGACGATCGACGAGGTGACACTCGCGTTGTTGGTGACTGCCCGCAACGAGGCCCAACTCTATACGATCAGTCGTTGGGGCGAGGATGTCGGACTTGCCTCGCGAGCCACGTTCTCACGGATGAAGACCGAACTTGAGAACGCTGTCCTGATCACTACCGAGAAGGTGCCGACTGACGTAGGCCGCCCGCGACTGCGACTGCTTCTCGCTGACGACGAGCTCGCCGCAGCGGACGTAGACGCGTTCGCGACGGTTGCACAAGAAAAGCTGTAGGCGACTCAGACGCGATCAGTCGGTCTCGACCTCGACACCGAGACGCTCGAAGTCGTTACCATTCTGGGTGAGGACGGACTCATTGAGGACGGCCGCCGTCGCGGCGATGATCACGGTGCCGTCGCCGATAGGTGGCCCGTCGTTCTGTCACTCGCCAGTTACCCGAGATTCAGCTGACCGGCTCCGGTGAACTTCCGTCGGTGACACCTGCATAGTCGAACGCCAGACGAAGTTCCGCGTCGCGTGCCCGGCCATACGACTCGAAATCGGATCCGGTGAGCGTCCATTCCAGCTACAGCACACGCCCGTCAGGGTCGGGCACCCACCTATACATCGCTCCCGAGAGGGTCTCTGTGAGACCGGTGTTCGGCAATTCCTGTTCGACCATCTCGCCGAACGACCGCGGTGCCTGTCTTGGCGGCGTTCCGACGATGTCTGCTTATACTGACGGCGGACGTAGTGGATCTGACAGCCACCCTCTGGCTGACATCGCACGACTCGTGTACTATTTGGTGAAATCGTACGATGCAATTCGTGATTTCCGAACGTACGTCAGCCGTGGTCGAAAGGCGCTTGAACGACTCCTTGGAATGCTGTACAGTGCGTGATCTCTGGCATAGGGCACTTCACCCGCAATGGGTCTGTTCACGATGAGAGCTGACGAGCAATTATCAATGAGCTGATATGGCCTGCACGTTTTCCCCCCCGAATCACGAGTACGTGACCGGTCAGTTCCTAACATACTGTAGTTATTAAATTTTAATTTACTAAATAGTTGAAAGCTTCTGCTGGAATCCCAGCTAGGATGTTAGAATTACAACGTCTACACCGGTTGTTCTGTCGGCTTAACCACGCCTGAATGCGTACATCTAGTCTCGTGCTGGTGGTTGGGCCAAGTTGAAGTACTTACTGTCGAAACGATGGGTATGGAGCCGATCAGGCGCCGAGAAGACACTCACAATTGTGGTTGTGTTCGGTGCCGATCGGTCGATGCGCAGTTGATCCGCCAGTCAGTCGGCGGCGACCTGTTAGTGGGTGCCGTTTTAACGAAACGACATCCGTCGGTTGTCGTCGCGGCTCTCGGATTGCTAATCGTGACTGGACTGCTTGATCCATTATGGACTCGCATCGGTCAACCGGTGCCGGTCGTAGATGTGCCTGCGAAGGCAATCTTCTTCTTTGGCGTACTATCGGTCGGGATTCGAGCGTACGCCGTGACATTGTTTACCGCGTCAGTGAGCGATCAGACGGTTTCGACTCGGGAGTCGATCCAGTATTGTGTCAGTCGCCTCCCAGCACTGTGTGCAACGCTTGTTGGCATCATTGCTGCTTCGTTTGCCGCCATCGGCGTAGCGTCTGTCGGTGCTACGGTTCTATTCGCACTTGCTCTCGGCGTCAGGGCGCTGACTGGACTCACACTGGTAGACGACAGTGTGTTCACCGGTGCATCTGCGACGCTCATGTTCGGGTCTGTGATGGCCCTTGCGGCGTTCAAGTTCTGGTTGGCTCCCGAGATCTGTGTTGGCGGCGGCTATGGCCCGGTGGCGGCACTTCGATTGAGTTGGTCGCTCACCCCGACTCACCGGCTCCGGCTGTTGATCGTCGTTGTCGGCTTTGCCGCTACAGTGTTTGGTGGAGACTTACTCGCGAACGCACTGGCTACGATCGGATCTAAAAACGTGCTTGTCGTGCCGAGCGTGATCGGGGCCATCATGCAAGTGTTATTATATATCGTCTGGTTCGCTGTTGGGACACAGATTTACCTCCGGAGTGTCGTCGATCACTGACCGACACGATCTCACTCGTCGGCACCCAGCAGACGGCTCAGGAGTTGTGCAATCGCCAACGGAATCGCAACCGGGCCGACGGCACTGACGAATTCTTTAAACGCGGCAGTAAGTCCGGGCCAGTCTCGTGAGGGCCCCAGAAAGACCAACAGCGGTTGATCCGGCGGTCCGTAAACGTCCACTTCTCGGCCTCGCTTGGAGTAGTGTGTGTCCAGCACCGTTATTAACCCCGTTTCTTCGAGGTTATCCAGATGGTACATCGCATTTTGAACCGACATATCCAGTTCCTCCGCGACATCTTGTGCCGACAACGGTTCCTCGTTCACCGCGCGAAACACCGCTTGGCTCGTCTCCGAGGAGAGTTGTCGAAGTACTTCCTCGGTGTACTCGTCATCTAAACAAAGCAGTCGTGGGTCTTCGTCACGGTCAATCGTGAGTTCCGGTCGTTCTCCGAGTAGCCCCATAGCCACCCCAAGGAACGGAACACAAATATCTGGTTGTTTTGGTTCAAACCCTTTCGAACCTACGCCGCCGGCGAGTTTGAGCGGGCGATGCTGGACGTACGCGCAAGCGATGGTGAATTCGCACCTGAATAGCCAGGGAAATAAGAAGTTAAGACATCAGAATAATAAGATCAGTCTATAACATGTGCGTAGTAATTGAACATGTCTGTATACGTTGGGTCAACGGTAGTCACGTTCTGTTCGGCGTCGGTCCCCATCTTGTCGAGGAACCCGCGCCGTTGTGACCCGTCGGCGAAGATCCGATCCTCGGGAATGAGTGTGTCAATGGGGGTGTCGCCGGTGGATTGGACGACCGGCGGGACAGCCTCACGCAGCGACTCCGGTGAGCCTTCGGTGACGACACTTCCCTGGGTAACAAAAGCGATCCTATCCGCGAGTTCCGCGTCCTGGGGCGCGTGGCTCGCAAGAATAATCGTCCGCCCGTCGGCCCGCAGTCCGGCGAGCACATCTCGAACCGTCGCCATCACTGAGAGGTCAAGCTCTGCGGTCGGCTCGTCAAGCAGGTATAATGGTACGTCGGGGGCCAGCGCGATTGTCAACTCAAGTTTGCGAACCATCCCGCCGGAGTACTCGGCGACAGGCCGATCTAACTCCGCCGCGATGTCGAACCGTTCGACGAGTTCCTGCCACCGATCTGTCCACTGGGGATGTAGGTCGCTGTAGAACGCGATATTCTCACGTCCTGTGAGGTTTGGATCGGCAGTTCGTCCTTGCGGTAGAACGCTCGTTTGGAGTCGGACCGGCCGCTCTGACGGGGCGTACTGGTCGAACACCTGGACATGGCCGCCGTCTGGAGACGAATCACCGGACAAACACGAAAGGAGTACAGACTTGCCAGCGCCATTGGGACCGAGCAACGCGACAATCTCATCGCGACCGACATTGAGATCAATCCCGTCAAGGACCGGTCTCCCCTCAAACGTCTTCCGCACCCCGGTCGCTTCGAGAAGAACCATAGTCAGTCACCCCCGTACGCCACGGATCTGACGACGCCGAACGCGGCACCGGCGAGCAACACCATCTCACCGATGAGTATACCGCCGTGCTGAACCAGACTCGGAGCCTTCGGAGGCGTTAGGAAATCTGTCCCTTCGCCACTGGCTTCGACCCACCCGACGACCTGCAATCGTGTCGCCAACGAGTTCGGCAGCCAGTTAACGTACTGCCCATCACCGACGATCATCCACGGGACCATCCCATTTTGTCCGGTCAAATAAAACGCGATCAACGCAGCCACAATCGACAGGACGGTCATGTACTCAGGTTTTGGCAACGCGGCCCCGATTAAGATCGCTAATGATGTGGCGATCAGACAAAACGACAACAACGTCAACGAGACCAGTCCCAAGACCGCGGGAGAAGCCCATCCGTTGAACGTCCCACCGGCGGCGGCTGCGGCAGCCAACGTCACGAGATACGACGTTGATCCGACAACTGTGCCGGCAGCAAACCGTCCGGCAAGGTCTGCGGACGGGGCGTGTGGCAACGCACGGAACTTCGCGTATCTATCGCGTTGGAGGTCGCGAGCGAATGCGCCGGCGAAAACCGCGAGCGTTGCGGTCAAGGCCCCGAACAACCCGAAGCCGACACCAAGCGCGGTGACAGCAGCTGCTGCGGGGTCATCAAGAAACAACCACAGCGTTGAGACGAACCACGCGACTGGATACCCGATGAGTAACGCGACGGCAATCTTGTTTCTGATCGTTACTCGCAGGTGACGTCTGGCGAACGCACCAGCCTGTCCAAGCCACCGTCTCCTTCCAGCACGGGTCCCGACGAGTCCGGTGTCGGAACCAGTGAGTGATTGATCTGCCATCGCTTTATCGAACGGGAGGGTGTTGCAAGGCGCCTTGGATAGGGTAAAACGAGTTTTTAGCGTTCCCCAGGGCAGTCATGGTACGTTCCGTCTATGTCTACGCAGGTGGTTCGGGACAGATGCGTTGACCGGATCCTCCGGAATTCAAGCGCTTACCTCGTGTGACTTTTCGCGCATGAATACGACTGGGTGGCGGGCCACACGAGCTCGTACTCCGGGCTCTGGGTGGCGCCGCACTCATCCAGGTGAACGTTACTCCATCGCGATCGGGTTCGGGTTGATACGGTTCCGATAGTATCTTGGATTGTGGTTCGACACGCTCGGAGTTGAACGGGCCTGGTAATAAAGAGGCTAACTGGGACGCAAAAACTGGCTTACTCATAGCCCCCGCACGGTCACAT
>NZ_JBGKAD010000006.1 GCF_041361345.1 Halobaculum sp. MBLA0147
ATGACCGACGAGACACGAACCCTCGACGAGTTCGCCGACGCGACGGCGGCGGTCGACCACAGTGACGAGTCGACACCTGACCGTGACGACGGATCGGAGGACACGCCCGCGAGTGACGAAGAGGCGGCAGTCACTCTGTTCCGGTTGTCGAACGACCCGTTCGTCAACGCCGGGGCAGCCGCGCTCGCGGCAGCACTCTCCGACACGGTGTCGGTCACCGCAGATCGTCTCTCGTGTTCGGCCGAGACAGTCTCTGGCACAGTCGCCGACCTCTCGGGCCTCGTCCACGACGCACTCGGGAATACGCACCGTCGGACGTCGATCGCCCACTCGATCAACTACGCACTTGAGGAAGCCGGACGAGGGCAGGACGACCCACGGTGGGTACCGCCCGCGGGTGTAGTTGAAGACTTCCCGGAGGAGCACGACCTCACGGCGTTCGACGACGACGAGATCGACCCTGAACGGCTCGCCGAGCACGATGTCCCCGAGACGGACTCCATCGCCGAGTTCGACAACGACCAGGGACTGTACGTGCAGTCCGAGGAGTACATCGGGAACAACACGGCCCGCCAGTACAACAAGCAGGTCGAGAAACTGGAGCGGTACCTCGAGGCCTTCGAGGCAGCGCTCACCGACGCGGTCGACGACGACCCAGAATACTACACCTGCCAGTGTTGCGGTCGTGCGGATGTGCCGTCGTACGACGATCCGCTTACCGACGAGAAGGTGGAGTACAACCAGATGTTCGCGCCACTCGCCAGTTCGAGTGCCGTCCTGAAACCGCTCGGGAGTGGTGGCCGAACCTCTGGACACAAGGGCCGGTGCGTGGCGTGTCTCGTCGCCGGGTTCTATTTCGCCGTGATGGCGAAGGCGGTCCGTCAGACCGCGAGCGACGACAACGACGCCCGGATCTTCACTCCTGTTGGCGACTTCGAGCGGTTGGTCCCGGCGATGGCCGACATCCGGACGCTCCGGGAAGAGAACGGGCTCGACACACCAGCTGGCGATCAGAACGTTCACCGGCGAACGGTTGGCGCGCTCAACACGCGAGTCGTCTCGCTCCAGGCACTGGACATCTACGAGCAGTTCCTCCAGCGCGTCAACCCGGAGACAGACGGTGAGGGGCTCCTCGCCGAGCCAGTGTATCGTCCGACCACACTCCGAACGTTCGTGAGTACGCTGGACCGGACCCGCGACATCGGGTCACTGGAGCTGATCGACCCGGACGACGACATCTACGACCGCGTCGCGAACGCCGAGTACGAACTCGAAGACGGGACGGTGCGTCGCTACTGGCCGGTCCAAGACATCCTTCGGTGGTTCGCGGAGTTCGGCGACGATGACACGCAGCTGGCAGCCAAGGAGTTGCTCGGGGAGGGCGTGATCCACGCCGATCTCGAGCGACTGGAGCGCGGCGTGTTCGGCTTCACCCGTGCACAGTTCCGCGGGGACGGCCGGTTCCCGTCGTACCGCCCACACCCCGCAGACATCCAACACTACTTCACCCGACTCATGACACAGGCCTCACTCGACGCGATCGACACCGAATCGATCGAGGCGATCCGCCGGGTCGCCTCCAGTATCGGCTCCATCTTCCACGATGGTGACGACATTAGCGTCCTCATCGGTCTCCAGAACGCCGGCACGCAGACGGAGTTCCTGCGTGCCTTCGAGAAGGCCAGTATGCAGGCTCAGAAGGCGAGTACCGAGGACGCCCCCGCACAGTACAACGCCGCTCGCGACGACGATGTCGAGACGGTGCTCGAACTGATCAGCGACGACGCCACCTTCGAACCAGCCAAACGTATGTTCGTGATCCACGCCGCCCTGTCCGCACAGTACGAGAATGCCACCAACACGGAGGACGACGAATGACGGCGACCGCACTCGGATTCAGTTTCCTCACAGATGTCTCGCTCGGGAACCACAACGCCGGCGAGGGCGGGAGCCAACTGGCCGACCTGAAGAAGTACGGGAACAAGCCCTACATCAGTGGGCAGGCGTACCGACGGGCGATCAAGGAAGCACTCCGCGAACAGGTCGCGGACCCCGAGACGGCCGAGTGTTCGTCGCGGTACCCCTGCGGCGAGATCGGCGACTGCGTGATCTGTGACCTGTTCGGGTATATGAACACCGACGAGTTCGATGCCGGTGACGACGAGACGCCTGCACCGAAGCGGACAGCGCCGCTGCGTGTCTCGAAACTTCTCGGCCAGTACGACCGGCCGCAGACGACCGATATGGTTCTCCAGCAGGATGAGAGCGGGGACGCCGACAACCGGATCGGCTACCGCGAGATCACGGAGAACGTCTACCACGGCGGAGTGATGTTGGACGTCGACGCCGTCGGCCGCCGGGAGTCGGACGAGGTGGACACCAGTCGCGAGCACGACGAGATCTACCAGCGCACGTACGACGACGAGATCGACGACGCCGAACGGGCTCACCGTGTCACGGCGCTCGTCCACAGCGTCCGCGCTGCGTCGAACCTCGCCGGCCAGGCGCGTCACATGGCGGACTTCATGCCGGACCTTGTCGTCGGGGCGACGCTCCCCGAGTACAACCAGCGCCTCCAGAACGCACTGAACCTCGACACCGAGGCGGAGGAGCTCGTCGTCCCGCAGTTCGAGCAGGTGGTCGCCGACATCACTGCCGTCGGTGGCGACGTGTGGGTCGGTGGAACCCACAACCCGGACGTGATCGGGAACTGGGACACAGCGATGACGGCTGCGGAGGACGCCGGTGCGATGGTCTGTGACAGCGTGGCCGACTGTTTCGACCAGGTGGCCGACGCGGCGACCACGGCCGACAGCGATGGCTGACGACGAACAGGTCCTGACGGCCGTCCTCGACGTGCCGTTCGACACGGCGTTCACCAAGGCCGGCGCGATGAACGGGTTGCCCACCTACCCGGTGCCGCCCGTCACCACGATCCAGGGACTCCTCTACGCGGCGATGGGGCGGCCCTCGCTGCTCAGACCGAACAATCTCCCGAAGGACGTTCGCGACGACGAGGAGGCGTTCCGCGAGCGCGTCCAGACCGAGTGCGCGTTCGGCGAGCGAGTCCTGGAGCCTGGGGTGCGGACGGCGGGGTTGAAATCGCGGCAGAAGCGGGCGCGTGAGGACGGGTACATCACCTCGCCCGCCAGACAGGAGTCGCTGATCGGGCCCACGTACCAGATCTACGTCGGTGGACCGACGGAGTTGCTCAGCGCGTTCGCGGCCGCACTCCGTGACCCGCAGCGCCTGCTGTACCTCGGTCGGAGCGATGACCTGGTCGACGTCCGTGACGTGAGCCGGACGACGGCGACCCACCACGCGGAGACGGCGGATCTTGAGTGTGTGACACCAGGCGCATCGGGTGAGCCGACGCTGCTGCCCGTGTCGCCAGACTACCGTGGCCGGTACACGACGCACCCCGGCGAGGTGAAGACCGTCTCTGTCGAGGGTGGTACCGTCGACAGTTACTACGAGACAAAGGAGGGTGAGCGGTTCGTGTATCTGGTTGATCCGCGATAGCTGTCGAAGCGTCCTGCGGTTTGAATCCCGTTAGGGAGTCCCTCTCCGTTGTGACTCCAGTCGCAGGAGTGGGACGACGTCCGCCGCGGCGTGTTTCCAATCCCGTTAGGGGGTCTCTCTCTGTTGTGACGACGAGATGTACACTGCCGACGACCTCCGCCGGATGTTTCAATCCCGTTAGGGGGTCTCTCTCCGTTGTGACGGCGGGATATCCGGGTTCATCGCGGGCGCGCTCACGAGTTTCAATCCCGTTAGGGGGTCTCTCTCCGTTGTGACCGCCGGTCGGGGAGGCCGTGTTGTTCGGGTCACTGTTTCAATCCCGTTAGGGGGTCTCTCTCCGTTGTGACCGTTGCTGCGGTGGGCGCGGCTCATCCGGTTCTGCGGTTTCAATCCCGTTAGGGGGTCTCTCTCCGTTGTGACGCGGCACACTCCAGGCCGGTCAACACACACTCCGGTTCAGTTTCAATCCCGTTAGGGGGTCTCTCTCCGTTGTGACCGGTCGGGTTTTCAGTAAACACGCCCGTGACGAGTTTCAATCCCGTTAGGGGGTCTCTCTCCGTTGTGACCACGGGCAATCTCTAGCCTCGGGCGGCGGTCTGCCGTGTTTCAATCCCGTTAGGGGGTCTCTCTCCGTTGTGACCTGTGACGCTGCTCGTGCCGGCACTTGTGAGCGCTCTGTTTCAATCCCGTTAGGGGGTCTCTCTCCGTTGTGACAACAGCCGACGGTCGTGACATCTGCCGACTGGGGAAGGGTTTCAATCCCGTTAGGGGGTCTCTCTCCGTTGTGACAGGGGGGTGAGCGGCGGGGAGAGCATCGTTATGTTGCTCTCAGTCACTCTCGTCGCCACCCGTCTACGTCGACCCCTGCTGTACACGAACTTAATAAAGGTCGACGTAGACCGGGCGGGAGAGCTAAGCCGCTGCCACTACCTACACCGTTGTGGTCCTGGCTAAAGTAGGTCCGGATGTCTCGTTGGATACCCACAGTGAGGCTGTGGCGAAAGCGACGGCGGCGATGCTCGACGCCGACCCTGTCGTTGATCGGCTCGCAGCAGTCGGACTCGATCTCGACCGCTCGCGGCTCCGTCGGTTAGGACGGCTGACTGGGCGGTTCCACGACACCGGGAAGGCAAACCCCAGCTGGCAGACGGGCGTCCGGACCCACAACCACCCACCGCATAGTCACCTGAGCGGGCTCTACGCCTTCGGTGCGACGGCGGACCGCGACTGGCTCACACCCGAGGAACAGCTGGCGATCGTCGTCGCGATCTTCCACCACCACACGGGGTTGACGGCACAGAATATGGCTCCGTCGAACGATCTCCTCGGCGGAGTTCGGTCCGACCCGTTCGACGAGGCGTTCACGACGAATCTCGAGGCTGCCGGCTTCAAGCCCGTCTCGCTCACGAGTCGCGAGCTTCAACTCCTCCGCGAGAACCTCGAGCAGTACCGGTCGGGGTCGCACCCGGTCGTCGGAACACTCACGACGCTCCTGTACGCGGCACTCCGCCAAGCAGACCAAGCGGTGAGTCGTAACGAGACCACGACGGCGAGCCCGCTCCCGACACTCACTCGCGAGGATATCAGGCTCTTCGACGACCTCCGGCCGTTCCAACAGACGGTCCAGGACGATCTCCAGACGCGGATGCTCGGGATCGCCGGCTGTGGCGAGGGGAAGACGCACACAGCGCTCCAGTGGGCCGACAGTCGCCTCGCCGCCGGCGAGATCGATCGCCTCGTCGTTGCGATGCCGACGCAGGTGACGAGTAACAACCTCCTCGTCGAGTTGACCGACGACGCCGACGGCGTCCAACACCTCCCGCCAGACGCCACGGCGGTGTACCACGGGAGCAGTCGGGGGTTCTACCGCCAGCGCGACGAGCGAAGTGTCGACACGCCACTCGACGCAGCGACGGCACGCAAGTGGTTCCAGTCGCCTGTCACGATCACCACCGTCGACCATGTGCTCGCGACGCTGGTGAACGGTTACCGCGGTGCGAGTGTCGCTCGCGGGAACCTCCTCCGAGCAGGCGTTGTCTTCGACGAGGTCCACACGTACGACGACCGCCTCACCGGGCGGATCACCGGGGCACTCTCGCGGCTGTCGGACGCCGGCGTCCCGTGGTACGTGATGACCGCGACGCTGCCGGACGTCATCCAGTCACACCACCGCCTCGAACCGGACGTGGTCCACACGAGTGCGGGGCGGCTCGCACCCGATGAACCAGCACGGACGCCGTTCGAGATCTCTGTCACAGAGCAGGCACTCACTGCTACGGCCGTTCGGGACGCCCGCGAGGCCGTCGACGCCGCGACGGTCCTCGTCGTGAAGAACACGGTCCGAGCGGCTCAGGAACTCGCCCAGGAGTTAGCGGCGTCGACGGACGGCGACGTCATCTACTACAGCAGTGAGTTCCCGACAGTCGATCGCCAGCACAAGGAGGACCGGATTCGGACGGCACTCGCGGACGACGTCGATCCGGACACGCCCACGTACCTCGTCTCCACCCAGGTGTGTGAGTTGAGTCTCGACCTCTCCGCCGACCTCCTCTGTACGGATCTGGCGCCACTGGACGCCGTACTCCAGCGAGCCGGGCGGCTCCACCGCCGTGGTGTCGAACCGACGCCGGAGGCCTGTCGGGCCGCCTCCGACGGCTGTGAGCAGTGTCGGACGGGCACGGCACCGGCTAGCTACGAGTGCCGCGTGTTCGACACACTCGCCGACGGCGACCAGTTCCTGCCGTACGCCGAGTCACGTGACAGTACCGCTTGGGAGATCCTCGAGCGGAGTGCAGCAGTGCTTCGGCGCGAGTCGGCGTACGACTTCGCGGCGACGATGGACTGGCTGGACGAGGTGTACGCGACGGCGTCGATCCCGGGTGGCGCCGAGTTCGCGCGGTGTGCCGAGGCCGACGCGCTGTTCGGCGCGCCACGCGCGGTCCACACTGAGGCGCAGCCGGGAGAGCCGCTCCCGCTTCGGTCAGGGGTGTCCTACCGGACGCCCGTGTTCCCTGCGACGTACGAGTTGGCCGACGGATGGAGTGGTACGCCGGCGGCGCTGTGGCAGGAGTACCACGACTGCTCGCGGTCGCCCTGTGGGGTGACAACTGATGCGTGGACGGCGTGTGACGACGCGTTCGAGATCTTCGCCGATCAGTATGCGGTGCCCGTTCCGGAGTGGTGGCTCCACAGTGACGGCTCACCGGTCAAGCAGGTCGGGACGCTCCAGATCGATGGGGCAACGATACCGGGGACACAAACCGTGGATGTAGGTTACGAGTCGACATTCGGTGTCCGGTAACGGTAGGGATCTACGTGGACCTTTATTAGAGCTGTGTACGGCAGGGGTCCGCGTAGACAGAGTCACGAGTGACAGGTCGAGAGAAAGAGATAGGTGCTTTCGGTCGAAATTCACCCCCTGTCGCAACACAGAGGAAACCCGCACCGGGATTGAAACATTTCCGCTGGCGTCTTCTGCTCGTCAGCAATCTCGGTCGCAACACAGAGGAAACCCGCACCGGGATTGAAACCTTAACGCGCCCGAGATATGAAGACAGCCACCTCGTGTCGCAACACAGAGGAAACCCGCACCGGGATTGAAACTCGTCTCGGCGGGCGCCTACCCCTCGATCGGCCTGGTCGCAACACAGAGGAAACCCGCACCGGGATTGAAACATCCGCGTGCTCTTGGACTTGCCCTCACCCTCCACGTCGCAACACAGAGGAAACCCGCACCGGGATTGAAACTCGGGCTCGTCGTGGCACGGTTCAAGGGGTTGATCTGAGTCGCAACACAGAGGAAACACGCACCGGGATTGAAACACGAGCTCCGCGATCGCGTCGACGACCTGAAGACGGGTCGCAACACAGAGGAAACCCGCACCGGGATTGAAACCGGAAGGTGTGGCCGGTGTCACGGACGCGACGACACCGTCGCAACACAGAGGAAACTCACTTTCCACCTGCGTTGCACATCGATACCGGAGGGTGTATCATTCGTCTGACGGAGTTTTATCGCCCCTCTTGCCCCAGAGGCACCCATGCCACCAGATGGACCAGAGGCGACAGAGGCTCGTCTTGTCGTCGCGAATGCGAAGGGCGGCGTCGGGAAGACGACTGTCGCGGCGAACCTCGTCGGCGCGCTCTCACAACGAGGGCTCGATGTCCTCGCCGTCGACGCCGATCCACAGGGGAACCTTACAGAGGCGTTGGGCCACCTCGACGCGTACGAAGCCGAGCCGCCGACGCTGTTTGACATACTCCTTGATCCGCGCGAGCAATCCCACCTCGAGGAGATCGTCGTCACCGGCACCGAGGCGGACCTCGTCCCGGCGAGTATCGACATGCTCGGCGCGGAGATGGAGCTCGCCGCGGCGCACATGTACGGGCAGTGGCAGGCAACCGACCTCGACGGGACGGCACTCGCGACGGCACGGCGGGCCCTCGACCGCGTCACGAACGTCGCGACACCGGAGACACCCGGCGCGTACGAGCACGGCTTCGGCCTCCTCGCGACCGCGCTCGACGGCCTCGAGCACGACTACGACGTGACGGTGATCGACGCCCCACCGGGGCACAACCTCACGTTCAAGAACGCGCTGTTCGCAGCGCCGAACCTCGTCGTGCCAGCCACGGCCGAGGCCTCGTCGAAGGGGGCGGTCGACCGACTCTTCGACGAGATCGCCGCCTTCGAGGAGGACACTGGGCGTATGGTCCGCGACGTGGCAGCCGTGGTGAACCGCATCCGGATGTCGACGAACGCGGCCGACGAGATGACGCAGTTCCTCACTGCCGTCTTCGACGACATCCCGGTGTACCAGGTGCCCGAGCGCGTCGCGCTCTCGTACGCCTACGACGCCGGCGAGTCGATCTTCGAGTACGAACCCAGCGCGGATGTCGCGCCGACATTCGCCGAGCTGGCCGACACCGTCGTCGAGACGCTGGAGGTGGCCGATGACTGACGACGAGGACGAGGAGAGTGTGCCCGACCAGGACCGCGTCGATCGCGTCCGCGGGAAGCGGAACCGCCGCCGCGGACGTCGACGTGACGACTCGGAAGGGTCTGAAGAGGCGGGAGAGGAAGAGTCGCAAGAGGATCAAGAGGCGACAGATGGGACAGAGGCGACAGAGGCTCCTCTGAGCGCAGAGGGGAAAGCTGGGGGAGAGAGGACAGAGGCGCAAGAGCCGCAGGCGGAAAAATGGGAGCAAGAGGCGCCAGAGGTCCCAGAGGAGGCGGCCGAGGCTGCAGAAGACCTCACGGAGATCGTTGACAGCATGACAGCAACAGAGTCACAAGCGGCGACAGAGTCAGCAGTGGAGGAAGAGGCGGCAGATGAGCCAGAGGCGACAAAGGCACAAGAGGTGCCTCTGGACCCAGTGACGAGTCGACCGTCGGCGACGATGTACCTCGAAGCGTCGGTCACCGACGAACTCGATCGGGCCTACCGACAGTTGAGTCTCGATCTACTGGACGCCGGCGTGGACATCGACGAGCACGGCGGGCGGAACCGGTACTTCCGGCCACTCGCGCTGTTACTCGGCGCCCGACAACTTGCCGAGATGGACTCTGACGAACTCGTCGACGCGATCGAGACCGAAGACTTAGTCGACCCGCTTCCAGACGAGGAGTGAGGCGGGGCTGAGCCTCCGAATCGGTGGGAGACAGACCGGGTGCAGGGCGGTGAGGGGGATCTGGCACTACGCCAGCGGTGCAGGCACGCGACACGCTGGTAAGTGGAACTGCACCCGGCATTCCGTGGCCCGATGGTCGATTCACTTGATAGCTTAGATGTTCGGGAAGGCCACTCAGCCGGGAGAATGCTGGGCGGGTGGCGGCGAGCGTGAATCGATCGAACCTCGACAGGCGCCTCGCCGCCTGTGGGGCGAAGCACCGCCCAGCATCCGTTGTAGGTGGTGAGGCCGTGTAGAGTCTTGGCCATCGCGTGTCGCGGTTCGTCGGCGTCCCGTTGCATGGTCGGGCTGTCAGCGAGCATCTCGGGGGGTGCAACGGGGTGGATGGAGTCAGCGGGCTCGCCGTGGAGTCCACCAGCCCGACATGATAACTAGAGGTGCGACAGAGGTGGGTCTTATGCCGGGGCAGCCGGTTGCCAGCCGCGGTACGGATTTTTCTGCTGTTTTCTGCTTGTCGGACCAGCAGCTCCACTTGTCCCACAAGCGCCCGACGAGGAGCGCTACCGCCCGTACTAATCAACAAGTCGTACGGCTCGGAGGTGGGAGACACCTGCCTCCGGTACATATGGCACGATACGGCAATACAGGCTGCGCTTCGGTTCTGGTGTGATCCTGAGAACGACGAGACAGTTGTCCTCGCGCACACGGCAGCGCTCCGTGACGAATGCCACGTCGTCGCCGAGGGTGACGTGGTGAAGACCTACACCGCCGGCGAGAAGCGCGTCGCCGAGGCGATTGCTGATCTCCGTGGCTCGTTCACTGTAGCCGACGTTCGCGGGCGGCTCCCGGGCGGGCCAAACTCGCGAATCGTCAGCCGGCAGTTGGCCGCGCTTGCCGAGCCCGGCCACCTCAACCGGACAGAGACGCCGAACGGCGTGGCCGACGAGTTCCACGACTGGCTAGCCCGCGAAACAGGGGCCACCACGGTCGGCGCGGCGATATTCAGGAGACCACTAGTCAAAAAAGCCGCCTTCCGGGGCTCCACAACGCATAGCCTAAGGATTTCGAATTCGACAAATGTCTCGTCGATGCTGTCGAAGCTGGTCACATTGACCTTCGGCAGGTCGTCGAAGTGGTTGTGATCAAGACGGTGTGACCAGCACGTCCCACGAGTCGCACATCGACCGAGGTAATATTCCCAACTGATTCACCGCACACTGAGCATACCCATTCGCCACGCGCCGGTTCTAACGCTGCGTCGTAGCAGTTGTGCCTAACCGATATGAACACCTGTCAGAACGGATAATTGTCACAAAAATCTACCCTTGTACGGTGCCAGTCTGGAGAGTCACACTTGGTCTGTGGGAGGCTTGTCGTCTACGTCTGTCCACTTTGACCCCCGAACCCGCCCAGCACTATGCTTACTTGACAACTCTAGCGTAATGATGCGCTCCTGCTCCATCGCCCGATCTCGACTGTCGAAGGCATGCACAGATTGGATCTCTACCGGAGGATACATTTTAACCCAATCGGGGCTTACCGCTTCACCTCTCGCGTGTGATACAATTCGCCGCTTCGGGTGTTTTGTCACACCGACGTAGAAATGGTTATCAAATAGCTTCAAAACGTACACAAACGCCTCTCCGCTGAGGTTCTCGACCTTATCCGGGTAGCCTTCGATTTCGTTGATGTCAATCATGACTGTGATTGCACTTAACCTCTCCAAAGTTATAAATCTCGGTACGTTTAAATCGCGGTCGATCCTTCGCCGGGACTTATCCAACTCCGCTGCTGTCTTTCGCTTTGACAGTTCACCCCTCGGCACCATTTTTTGAGTACTCCGGCTATGGTGTCGTAGCAGTCGGCTTCAACGAGCCGCTGTTGCTCGACGCGACGGTCCGCCCCGACCTGTCGGCGGACTGTTCATCAACGATGGCGTTCGCGACGCCTCTGATTTTCCCGCTTCTCCCGTTCCTTGCTGTCCTCGGCCGTTCTACACACCGGTTCCCGTGTGTGAGTCTAGGGGGTCACACCGGTAGAACTGGGTTCCAGTCGCCCTGTCACTTGTCGTTCTGGGCGGCTGTGTCGAGCGCTTGGCTGGTGTGCTGGTGGTCGGTCGCCTCACGAAGCTATTCCCACAGCCGTTCTCGGGTGCCGGTCGACTGGATTCGCACACACTTGAGTACGGCGCGAGGGATCGAAAGCCCGGCGGCCATTGCACAACCCCGCCGTTCAAGGGTGGTTCAGCTGGTTACTGGAACTGTGGTGAAGCCGGGTTCGGGTGGTGGTCGGGGGCGTGATCGGGGGGACCCACCTGGTTGACCGCCGAATGACCCAGCCGCGACGGTGGTCGCTGCACGAGGGGGTTCGTCGGTCGTTGTGCAATCAGCGTGGTTGCCGTCTTGACCTCTCTTCGCTGTGTGTCTGTCTTTGTATATTGCACAAAATACTGATCTAATAATAACTCCCCGGCATATCAGTCTGCTTTCTCAGGAAATTATGTTCTCGGAAGAGTTGCCACCCCGATGGTTTTATCAACTTGCTATGTATGGTGATGTGCTAAACAAAGCTCCAATGACAGAACGTTGTGGGTTCACTTGGGTTCCAGAGAATCAAAACAACATAGGTAGTTGTGCATACTGTTGCTACCGAGACACGTGGAAAGAATTTGATCGGTGTGTTTGGCATGCTAAGACCGATCTAAGAAAGCCCCCTGACGCTCTTAACGAAAGCCGAGAACAACCAGAAAACCGAAAATTAAACAAGTATCCGCGGGAACTGCTATCGGGAGCTGTGCTTCGAAATACTGAATTAAGTAACTATATGTTAACAGGCGTGGATCTTAGTGGATCTGACCTACAAAATACGGATTTTACTGATGTCTATTTGAGCTATTCCACCCTTTCAGGCTCTGACCTCCGGGAGGCGGACCTAACAGACTGTACAGTTTCGAAAACATCATTTAAAAAAGCAAAATTAAAAGGTGCTAATCTGAGGGGGTTATCAATATTCGGGGTTGATTTTACTGGTGCGGATTTATCTAGGGCTGACTTTCAGGGAGCAAATATTAAAGAGACCAATTTTACAGGTGCTAACACCGAGGAGGTCAAAGGCCTTGTTGACAGCGAGGGACAAAACAATGATGAGATCACGGTTGAAGTACCTGAGCAAACCCAGAGTGACCCCACTGGAGAAACCCCTCATTTTAAGCGTAAATGGAATTCTGATTTACTCGCAAAAACGACAACACTTGGTGTTGAAGATATTAATAACTCTGTTAGTCGTCTAACCGATGCCGGGTACTCTCGTGAGGAAGCAGTTGGGTACGTACGCTGGTATCTTACAGAGATGTTGCAGGAGGATGGGCTCTTTGCAGTTACCGGTATAGGACCGAGTAGTGGAGCATCTCTTGTAGAGGCAGGAGTCGATACGATTGACCAACTGCAGTCAGTTACGCCAGAGGAGTTGTCTAATAGCACTGACTTATCTATAAAAAAGATACAGAAAATCAAGAAAGCTGCAGAAAAAGGTAAATTTTCATCATTAGAACCGGACGACGATCAAGTAGCAAAGCAGCTCCTTGACTCCCACAAAAACCACCCCACACAGAGCACTGAGAGCAAGCATTCCCTAGATACTAGAAAACGAGCCGACAAAGACCCTAGCCAGTCCGAGAATTCAAAGGCTGGCTCCACTGCTGCGTCTCAAGATAACACAAAAAAAGCAAGATCTTCGTCGGGGAATGACCAGCAGAATGTTCTCTCCCCAAGGGAACTTCCCATACCAGATCCAGAAGAACACACGGTACCCGGCAGTGGCACAGTCTATCCAAATTACCTCTCAGAATACTATGAGTCATTTTGCGACTCGAGAAAAGTTTTGGAGATTATCTTTCAGGCACAAGGAAACGATATTGACCCCGAAAATCGTAAAGACCCACGTGTTCAGTACTTTGTTCTACTTGATGCTCTTATCGGGTTTAGTGATGCTTCTACATTGTTTACTGGCTATGGGCCACAGCACCAAGATCGTCTTTCATTCAGTATTGCGGACTACCGCAAAACGTTCGGAAGCGCTGAGACAATAACAGATTACCAAGTTATTGATGTCAACCGCTTTAGAGAGGAGACACATGAACTCCTCCGGGAAGTGGCGAGTGTGAAAACGACAAGAGAGTTCGTTCGGCCCTGTCTACCCGGGACAAGTCACTCGATACCAGAACTCCCCGGCTCTTTTGCGGAACTCCAAGACGCCTTGCGTCAGCTAGCCACGTTCCCGGCGTACCCACCACTACCACCAGAGAATAGAACCAATAACAGAAACATTCCCATTGCAGACATTTATCTGACGTGTTTTAAGGACTTAAGCCAAGAACACCGGGTTGATCTAAGCCCAATTGAAGGAGTCAACTCGCAACCGACCGGACCTGTTCCGGCTGCAACACCAACATCATCAGCAGAATTCGAATCAAAACTCGTAGATTACAATAAGCTATCACATATATTTCGACGAATAAAGCCACCAATAGAGTCTCCTGTGAACCAGATGGTGAATATTCTCGCGTTGGACTGGTATCGCCAGAGTTCACCCACCTTCGATGCAGTTCAAGATCTAGCAAAACACGGGAAAGATGACCCGATGGATGTTTTCCGTCCACGACTACGGGATCTTATCCACCGACGGTTCCTGCTTGACACTTGGAGTTACGACTACATCACGGTCTACCCTGGACACGAAGCTGGATCACGTAGCTCACAATTAGTAGAACTGGCTCAGGACTCCGTTCTTGAGACGGACATTATCTACACGCCGCTCCTTGAGCGAACGGAGTCCGTCGAACCTCAACGCGAGAAATCAGAGAAGAAACGTCGACAAGTCGCTTCCCAGCCCTCTAACTCACTCCGCACACGGGCAAAACTCAACGATGATACTATTATATTGTTTGATGACATCTGCACGACTGGTAGCTCGCTCCTTGCGGGAGCTCATCTTCTTCGCCAAGCTGGCGCTGATCGTGTTGTCTGTATCACTCTTAGCCTTACCCCAAGCGGATCGCAAACCAACGTAAAAGAAGTTACTGACGTAGAAGCCACAGCATCAGAAATTATTGCGGGGGTAGATCGATGAGACTCACAGACAAAGCGTTACTAGCTGCCCTCACTGATGTCTCTGGGATTGGAGATACACGTGCATACGAACTATACAACCACTTTGACGACCCGTGGGATCTACTCAGTGCTCCAGGGCCTCTGACCGACAAATATCACTACATCGACGAAACCACACTTGCTAGCATCCAGTCGCTCGACGACGAGGTTGAAGATTACATCAACCTCTTTAATGAATACATATCTAAAGGAATAAAAATTCTCAGCATTACTGAAGACCGATATCCAGAAGCAGTTTGCACCAGCCCAGCCCCAGTCCTCTTGTACGCGAAGGGGAACGTGGAAATTTTGACCGGAAATACAGTCGGTGTCTCAGGATCACGTGAGACGAACAGAGCTGGACAACAGTGGATTGGATCGCTCTCAGCAGAACTCGCAGAAAAGGGGTATACACTCGTTAGCGGTGGGGCCCGCGGAGCGGATACCGCCGCTCACCAGGGCGCGTTAGATGTGAATGGGTCAACCATCGTCGTCCTCGGAACCGGTGTCAACGTCGCATACCCACCAGAGAATCAATCGTTGTTTGACCAAGTCATCGATACAGGTGGGCTCCTCATCTCGATGCGGTTACCTGACGCTGAGCCTGTCCGCCATGCATTCCTTGACCGAAATGAGCTCATCGCGGCACTGAGTGACAGGATGATCTTCGTAGCCACTGACGGAAATGGAGGAACTATGGCTCAATACAAAATAGCATGCGAACAAGACCGACCTATATTTGTTCCTCCACCAGGTCTCGATGTCGCCCCGAACGACGGATTAGCCACCATCCGAGAAGCAAACGCCGCGAAGAGCATTACCACCGCTTCCGAGCTTCTAGGCTCATCTTTAACAAAAGACGCTAAACAAAAGAACCTCAACGAGTGGACGTGACACTCAGCTAATATCGAAGTACGGTGTACGGATAACACTTCTCTAAAAGTAGATATCTCAAACTACGCTTCAAATAGTGGCTAAGCCTACTGCTGATGCCCGCCAACAGGTGAGAGCGGGACGGTCAATGCATAGCGGAGTGAGAGAGTGGTGTTTTTTGACTGCTCGGCAGTCGAGGTTGATGTAATCGTCGCAGTCGTCTCGGCGTGAGGTTTCCGGTCGCTTGCGGAGTCTCGGTCAGAGACGTAGCCAGTTTACGAGTTGACGGCGTCGTACGGCCGAACATCACTGAGCGCGCCGGAAAAAGACGTACCGACGGTCGCGGGCGTGTGTTCAACCACGACGCTCACGAGTCACTGACGGAGTTCGTGTATCGTCTTCCGCTCGCGTACCTCGAGTTGGACCGACACGATTAGTACGATTCTCACACGACGTTCAACATCGAGCAGATGGTTTGTTGTTCATCTTAGCTAGTGCGCGAGGGATCGACAGTGAGGACATCTACGAGGTCCGCGTCGAGATGACGAAGCGTGTCGAGCATCGCGCGGACCTCGACCGCGTCGGCGTGGACACCTCCGGCGGTATGGCCGGACCCACTCCCACTCGCCGTCACGCGCGAGGATGATGTGGACGCGGCCGTCGATCTGACGATCACTCTCTCCCGGACGCGCCGGTCGAGCGAGCCAGCAACGAACACGACGGTCTCCATACGCTCGCCTCGGTCCGCCACGGCAGGAGGGTTCGCTTCAACTCGGGGGCATCCCCGTAGCGGAGTGCCGAGGACCTGTCACCGAAACTTGAATTCAGCCGTGGAGGTATCAGCAAATCGAACGCAGGGAAAGGAATAAAAAGCCGGTTAGCGACGACAGCCGCAAACAGTGTCTTCCCAGTTTGCGATAACGGCGGATGACCGTAGTGGGGTCGTCAGTCGGTCACTGACGGAGAGTATCGGGTTGGACGGGGAGGAGATCGCACGCCGGAAGTCGTTCACGCGGTTCACCGACGAGGACGCCGCGCGACTCGAACAGATGTACGACACGTTCGACCGGATCGCGGACGACCTCGTCGACGAGTTCTACGCGCACCTCTAGGAGTACGACGAGACGCTGGCGATCATGGACTCCTCTTCGAAAGGTGTCGAGGCGCTGAAGAAGACACAGACGGGGTACCTCCGTGACCTCAGCGCCGGGGAGTACGACCGTTCGTACTTCGATAACCGCGCCCGGGTGGGGAAGCTCCACGACATGCTCGATCTCGGCCCGAAATTGTTCCTCGGGGCGTACTCCGTCCACTACCGCGAGATCACGGAGGTCATCGCCGAGGACATGAAGGGAGAGTTCACGGGCGAGTCTGCGGAAGACACGCCAGTGGAGGCCGTCGTAGACGAAGTAGTCGAGCGGATGCTCTCGGCGCTGAAGCTGATCAGCCTCGACCAGCAGGTTGTGATGGACACGTACCTCCAGTCGTACAACGAGCAGATCGAGGCGGAGTCAGAGCGCCGCGGGGACGCCGCGCGGCAGGCGTCCGAGGAGATCGAACAGCCAGCAGAGAGCCTCTCGGAGAGTGCGGCGGAGGTGTCCGACAGCGTGCGTCGGATCAGCGATCTCACAGATGAGCAGAGCGAGAAGATGCGAGAGGTCAGCGCCGAGGTGTCAAACCTCTCGGCGACGGTCGAGGAGATTGCCGCCAGCCCGACCGAGATCGACGAACAGTCCGACCGGGCGGTCGATCTCGCCGAGGAGGGCCATGCCGTCGCGGACGACGCACGCGACACGATAGAGGAGATGGGCGACGCGACCGAGACCGTCACGGGCGACGTGGCGGAGCTACGGGATCGCGTGGACGAGATCGACGAGGTCGTGACGGTGATCGACGACATCGCTGACCGGACGAACCTGCTCCCGCACAACGCCAGCATCGAGGTCGCGCGAGCCGGGAGCGCCGACAGCGGGGCGGAGGGGTTCGTGGTCGTCACCGGCGAGGTGAAGTCGCTCGTCGAGGAGTCGAGCGATCAGGTCGGACGCATTGAGGCGACCGTCCGCGAGATCGAACAGCAGGCCGACGAGACGGTCGACAGCTTGGAAGAGATGCGATCGGATCGTCTCCCGCACGGACCGCGTCGAGACCCCACTGGAGACACTATGCGTCGCAAAATAGCTCAATAAGCGTACGCTCTGTCTCAACTGGGTGTCTAAACGACCACCCTGGGCTTCAATCCCACTGCTGCATTGGTGAGTTCACTTTGAACGCGACTACCCCAGCAGAGTCAGGTTTCACCTACTACAACGGGCATAAGAGTCTAGTATTCTGGATACACTTTCACTGATAGAATGTCCCAACCATGGTTCACTAATCCGGGCTCATCAGGAAAGGTGACTATAGTTTGGCGAGACGATGGTTGGCTCGTTAAATCGTCAAGAATCGACTCGGAAGTCAAATGTTTGCTGGAAGGAGCTGAAGCCGACCCGGATGAGAGTCCTGTGCAATTGGAGGGAACAGTTTCAGGCTATAAGCGCGGAAGTGGGGATATGGTTGATTTTCTCTTTCTACAGCCAGATGGCCTCGGTTCAACGCAAAGGTCTGGTGCACAATCAAGTGGATCCACATCCGAGCAGTCGTACAGCAGTTCACGCTCATCAGCGAAGACAACTTCATCAGGGTCACAATCATCCTCAACGTCGTCCGATGCGGACTCTGAGTCGCAGAACCAGAAGTGGACTCTAAATGAATTCAGTGGTAGCGGTGATTATGTGACTGTTGAGGCAGTCGTTGACTCTGTACACACCGTCAAGAAGGACACGCCGCGAATGCCGGATATAATAGGAGAACTTGTTGATGCCAGTGTTAGTGAGAGTGTGACGTTTGTTGTTAACGATGGAGTGAACCATCCCTATTTAAAAGAAGGCAAAAGGTTTGAATTTTCAGGAGTGAAAGATCACTACTACACAAGTGATGCTGAGATCCAAGTAATGATAACAGAGTATACAGATTTTATTGAAAAGGAAAGAAAAGACGGTGGGCCTAGTACATCTGAGCATATTTCATACGTATCATCGACGAATATGGGAGGCAACAGCACTGATGCGTCTAATAATAATTCGAATAAAAGTCTAAGACAGATAGCGAGTGACAAGATAGGAGAAAAAGAATTCACTGAAACGGAACGAGACCAGAAATCTGCTGTAGGAAAAGCAAAAAAGAAAGCAAGCGACCAACAACGGGACGCCGCAATAGATCCAAGATTACAGAATAATGAGGACTCAGAAGAATAATACAGACGCCAACTAGAACACGCGGCGAGAAGTGGGCAAACGTCAATGCCGTTGACAGTCATCCGCGATACTACGTACGTGAGATTTCGAGCTAACTTTGTATCATTAATTCCTCTAAGAGGTTCTGAGGGCCCCACCAATAGCCTGTGGTGAGGAACGAGCGCCGGGCCAGTTATCGAACGATCGGCTTGGCATTGCTCTGTTAGTTGCGAATGTCAAAACTGCTGAATGGGCAAAGGCTGTGCGGGTTACCGAACCTCTTCACGTGTTGAGCGTCGATCCTGTGCAATAAGTTTGTCAACTATCTTATAGTAGCGCAGAGTACAGGTATATCGGAGGTAAATTAATGCTAGACACTCACCCAGCGGTTATGACCGCCCGATCAAACTATCAGATATATTATCTTGTTGTGAGCCGCTTCGTACCCATCAGACCCAGGGCCTGATAAAAATTTAAATAGGTTTAGGATGTCGTTCCGTGCACTTAGCAGCCTCACTAATAATAGACTATGTTCCAGACGGTATAGAATTAATAAGAGTGTTAGAGAATCGGTTGGACAATTGAACTCACCACCAATCGCCGGGGCCTGCAAATTGTGGAGCGACTGTGCCTTCTCACTTCGACTCGTCACTTCCGCGCGACAGCGTGCGTCGCTGAAAGTTGTTGAGGTGCCTCAACAAACAGCTGACCAATATCGAGATATACGCCACCTTCAGGACGCTTAATCCGCACGCGGAGTTCAACATCATCTACAAGTTGCCCGTCGACGAGAAGTTGCACAGCATCCATCGATCCCAAAGAATCCGAGTTTCGTAGCACCTGTCGGAGACGCGCCACTACATCATTGCGTTCGTCATCAACCGCGTTGTATAGCAGATCCTCCAGCCCGATCACCGTGACCGGTGTCTGTACGTTGCCGCCATTAGCAACTTGACGGAAGAACTCAAGCGCTGCCAGCGACGAGTCTGTCTCGGCAACTGGGTCAGTCACAATGTTGTAGCCGGGTCGCAGTGGCATGGTTAGAATTGTTGGAGCGTCATATCCATCACGTTCTCGTACCGTTCGTCACCACTCACATCGGCCATGAACTCTGCTAAGTCTTCAAGATCGTCCGACTTCCACTCTTTCAGGTATTCCGTCGTGTTCTGGTCCGTCTTGTACAGGTGGTAGAGGTACTGTACGCGGTCGATATCCAGTAAGGCGTGGCCGTTGTCACCGTTGCTGTTGAGTTTCCCTTCGATGTAGTTGATACGCTCATCAGCTGTCATTGGCTTCTTTTTGTTGCGCGGGCCCTTGACGAGTTTCTCGTCTTCAAGATCGCTCACGTTCAGATTCTTCGCCAGCAGGTGCTTGTTCAAATCGTCATAGTCCTCGCCGCCGCGCTGACAGAACGCCGCGTACGCCTGCGTGATCGGATCGATACTCTGCGGAAGGTTCACCGTTCGCTCCAGCGCCTGTTCGATCACCGAGTCTACCGTATCGAGGACCTCCTCGATGCCGACCTGCTCACCATCGGTGTAGACATCGGGATAGTGCTTCGAGTAGTAGTACATCGACTTCCCACGAAGAATCACCCCGAGGTCGGCTGTGGAGAGGTTCTCATGTCGCTCCTGCTCCTCCGCAATCATATCTTGTAACTCGAAATAGAGGTCTTGCCGCAGTTCTTCGAGTGTGATATCTTCGTCAGTGTTTTCCTTGTTAGCGAAGATGAGAATGTCATATTCTGCGTTATCTAGCTCTTTAACAGTCATACTTCCCGGCATTTCAGATTGTACCGGGTACGCTCCCGTAATCGTGAACCCGCTCTCGATAACCGCTTCTAAGATTACGGCCCATGCTTTGTTGTTACTATGATGATAAGTGAATATGAGTTCTCCATCATCTTTTAGCACTCGATGACTTTCAGAGAAAACATTTGCGAGTGTCTTGACAAAGAACTCACTATCCTTTCCCGTCCTGTCGTTTTTAACAATCTCCCGTGCACTAGGGACGTGGTCCGGAGCCATTTCATCGTATCGATCACCGAGAACCTGCTGGAGCCACACATAGAAGTACTCAGATAGTTCGCTGTACTGGATGTTGTCGTAGTACGGGGGATCTGTTATAACGTAATCAACCTCGCCGTCTTCTAACTCAATATTCTCAGATGTTTTGCATTTAAGTGACCGCACGCTGCCTTCCGAGATGCGTTCATTCTGGATGGGGTACTTCTCAGTATCACCATCTTCTTTCACCATCTCGAAGGGGTTTTGGCAGTATTCTTTTGCATCGGCGACAAACCCAAGGAAATTACCCACTGAGGTGACATTATCAATTGTATTTATTGGATTGGGTTCTACAGTAGCTACTCGTGGAATGTATGATTTCCTTGCGAAGACGTTTTCTGCCTTCTTATGATTTTCATGGTAGTTCCATTTAGCAAGCATACTGTTCCGCTTCAAGCTGTTCGAAACCCCTGTTATAAGGAACTCAGCGATGTTTTCGTTATCAAATTCCAACGCATTTTGGAACAGAGTCCCATACGTCAGTAGCTGCCTGTCGGTGAAGAGGTCCCGGTAGCTTTCGTAGTTTCTAGTTGTTAGTCTGGATGTTTTGTCACCAGGAATGATCTCCTGAGTAGGGATCGGGAGGTCTTCAGATTCGTTATTGAGCCGCTCCTCTACTGCCTTTACTGTCTGCTGATCTTCCTCTGTGAACTCTTTGAACTTCTTATTTCCGGATTTTGTCAAATACTGAATTGCGTAGTACTCAAATTTGGGCTTTTCATCCAACCTATCGAGCGTTTCCCGAACATCGTGCTTGTGCCCATTCTTACAGGTGTACTTTACAGTTCCTCCGTAGTTCCGTGCGTTTCCACTCTTTGGATCAAACGTCGTGTTGCAGCTGGGGCACGTGAGCTCATCAGACACCTTCTCTGTCGTTTGGATTATTCTATCATCGCAATCTGAATTCGGACAATATACTGACCCAGGCACATTGTCTGTCGTCTTATTCTTCTTAAAGTTTGCAAGCATGTAGTTCTTGAATAGGTGCACCTCTTCTCCGCACGTGAGACAGGGAAGAATCTGTGTCTGGAAGGTGTAAAGAACTTCGGCCTCGCTTCCCGTGTCCGGATCGGTCGTAGTAAAGTACTTTGATAGATCAGATCGGGTCTCTTCGACTAATTCTGAGGAAGCCTGGCGAAGTTTGGTGACGTCTACGTCATCCTTGATCTTCTTATTAATCCACCATGCGACTGGATTAAGCTCATAGCCGATAACGTCTGCCCCAACCCGGTTCGCTTCAACAAGGGTAGTTCCACCACCTGCAAAGGGATCTAGGATGGTTGCTCCCTCAAAATTATTCGACTCCAAGTATTTCCCGATGTATTTAGTATTTGTATCATTTGTAGTAAGAATATCGTTGCGCGTTGTTTTATCATTAGTGAGCGCTGCTAGGGAAAGAATACGAAACGTGGAACCTGGCCGTGGTGCAAACCACTTGTGAATGGCGTAGACCGGCCGGTAGTACACGCGATTATAGGTCTCCAACTCTGCAATGTCGTCCATCGTTCCAAGCGGTAGTTTTTCCCAGGTTTCCATTTTTCAAGTACCTCCAGTTGCGTTAGTATCGATCCGTAGTACTGGTGTCATGCATTCGGTAAGGCTTAGTCCGCCGTGCATGATTTTCTTTGTCGCACCTCGCTTTGTCCACTTGTAGTGACCTCTTATCATGTAGTATTCACCCACACGCTTAAGAATGTCAGCGTCTTCGAGCAGTCGGTACGCCTGTCCGTTTCCAACTTCGGTGAACCGACCGCTGAACTTACTCGACAACGCCTCTTCCTGCTCGCCAGTCACCGAATACGGTGAGTTCCCCAAGTGATTCACGTACCCGTGATCGCTCGTGACTAGGAACTCGTCGTGAATACTCTCGTGAATAATGTCTGTGAGAAGAGTCTTCACGTCCTCGTAAATGTCTTCAACTTCTTCATTCGAGTAGTTCCCCTTCAGCGCGCCCTCCAGACGCCGGTCTGGATGCCGAGTCCACACGTACTCCGGCGATGTTCCGGGGAGCTTCGGCACTTCTATTTCACCGATGAACCGGAAGTCATCTCGTGATACCGCTGATGGACTGTGCGCATCAAACCATTCTCGGGTAATGAACTGGGTTTCGCTCGGTAAACGTTCGATTGGTGCCCACGAAAGGGAAACCTCCCAATCGTATTCCTCAGCCAACTCTCGTTCAAGACGGAATCCTTCACGAAGGCTCAACGCGTCCATGATGACGCCGGTACCATCCTCGATCCGTGTGAGCGGATGGTCACCAGTTGCTGCGATCAACTCGTCGTACAGGGGCGGATACAGTTCCGCAAGCTCACGCTCAAGTAGGCGTGTCCGGTATTCAGAACGCGCTAGTTCCCGGTCACTGAGCGCAGCTGGCTCACCCCAGACACGCCGAAGTGTTTCGAAGACTCCGTCGAAGACAGAGTCTCCCATAAGCAGAGTTTCGAGTTCAGACGTACCGTAGAGCGCGTTACTCATTCTTATCCACCTGCATGCTGACATCGAGTGATGCGTTTTCTGGGACGTTCAGATCCCAGATGAGGCTCAGGAACGACCGCCTGGAGAGCGCCTCGTCAGGCTCGATTTCGAGAGTTTCATCGACTGAAATCTTCTCATCAAGGGCGTCAGCTGAGATTCCGTAGTGTTCGAGGTCGTCTGATGTCAGTGTTCCCTCAACGGTGATCGTGGCGGAGTGGATGTCCCACTCCATCCCGATTTTCCGCTCCAGCATGTCGATCATGTCGGGCTTGTTATCCGCTTCCAAGGTGCCCATGATCGGAACGGACCGTGTTTTTGGCCCAGACCGCTCGTCGTCCAGTCCAAATTCATCAAGGATCTCCTCAGTCGTGGCGCCCTCGACCGTCACCCGGCCTTCCTTTACGTCTGTTGAGTCGAATTCGAAGCCGCACTCGCAGGTATTCCCATCTAATTCTCGGCCACACTGCGGACATTCGAGAACCCCGCCACCACTGGTCGTCCCTGCATCAGTTGGCGATTCGGATTCACCGTCGCCGTCACCATCTGAGCCGTCATCAGTTTCAGTTGTCCCCGTCGTATCGATAGTTATCTCGGCAGTCTCATCGTCGTCATCGTCGTCTTCTTCGATGTATCTCTCATGGACGAGGTTCGTGTCGTTCCCGATATTGGGTAGCCGTTCTTCGAAGTAGTTCCCGGCCTTGATCACCCCCTCCCGGCACAAGTCATCCAGAGCGTCCTCCAGTTCATCGTCGCTGGTGAGTGTCGGGTACTCAGTGTTCCGGTAGAAATCGTTTCGGAGGTGCTCGTACTGTATACCGCCCGCGCCCGCGTCTTCGATTGCGTCTTCGACCTCAGATTTCAGGTGACTGTAGTCCGGTTCGATGATGCTGACCGTGGCGTCGTAGTAATCGACGTGGTCGCCGCTTGGGAGGTCTTCCGGGTATAGGCCACGGCCTGTCGGACGATGAACGGTCCCGAACTTGTCGCTGACCCGATCACGGAGGTTTTTCTCGTTCTGCTCGTGGATTTCCTCGAATCCTTCCGGGAGGACTTCCTCTTCTCGGTCAAGTTGTTCCCCAGCAACGACTTTTCGGGCTAGTTCGATGATGCCCGTGTTCGAGTCAATACTGGAGCGTTTTTCGGGCGTGACCAGAGCGAGCGTATTGTGGAATTCACGTTCTTGGCCGGTCGTCAGCGCCTCAAATTCGTCATTGTAATTCTGCTTGGCGTTCAGCATGACGACGATCTTCAGCGCCTTGTTATCCGGGATGTCCTGCTCGGTGTTCACCGGATCGAGGATGTAGACATTGTTGCGGTTGTCGAAGAGGTCGTCTCGAACGAGGGACTCGATGCGGTGTATCGCGTCGTGCTTGTGGATATCTTCGGCTTTCTTTTCGATGCGGGCGGCTGGGTTCTCGTCTACGTCGAACGCGTATTCGCCGTTGATGCGATGGATGTGCCAGGCGTGTCCGTAGACCTTCTCGGTGAACGTCTGGATAATACGATGGGCGTTGACGCCTTTGCGCATCGTTCCCATCAACATCTGGCGTTTGTTCGCTCCTTCCTCGCCTGCACGGGCGAGACTGTGCAGCAGGACAATATTGGTGAGTTCCTCGATGAATTCGTCAAACGACTCGTCCGAATTCTGGAGCCGATGGTAGTCGTTGATGTATTTCCCGACGAGTTCGTTGTCAATGTACTGGAACCGGTCAGCATAGTTGAAGACATCAACGTCGCCAGTCAGAATGAGGTCTACCTTTGAGTAGTTGTCTGCGAGGATTTCGGTGAGGAATCGGAGAAGTCCGCGGGCATCAGAACTGATGCGTTGTTCGGAGTATTTCTCCATCAGCAGATCCAGCGTGACTGGATGGAACGGGTAGTACCGTTCGATGCGATCCTGGAAGTGCTGGTAGTCCTCAAGTTGGATTTGATCGTTTTGCCGGTAGACGTCGGTGTATTCTTTGGCGAGATCAGCGACGCCGGTGGGGTCGTCTACGGAGCCGATGAGCCGGTGGAGGAGGAAGTCGATTTTCTCGTCCCGCCGTGAGGATAGATCGTAGGTGAATGGGTTTGTGCGTTGGGCGACTGCTTGGATGTCTTCGTCCTCGTAGAGGAGGGAGAGGAACACGCTGAGTTGTGTATCGTCTCGACCAGCGGCTTCGAGCAGGTTTTGCAGGAAAGCCTTGTTGTCCTCCTGGTACTCTGAGCGGTCGTTCATCCCGAACCAGCGCTCGAATTCGTCCAGCAGAACGAGCGTTGGGGTTCCTTCGAATGTGTCCCGGATTTGATGGACGGTTGGGAGTCGGGTGTCGCCTTCCCACTCCTCGATTCCAAGGTAGTCTGCGACAGCTTCGGAGAGGAGATTGTACTCCTTGTCCAGGTTGAACATCTGGAGGGCGGCGGTTCTCGTTTCGTCTGGAAGGCTCACATCGATGCCTTGCTGGTCAAGCCATTTCTGTCCGAGTCCGGGCGAATCGAAGAGGTGGTATATGACTAGTTCAATGTGGCTTTTCCCGCTTCCGTATCCGCCGCCGATGATCTGCCCGCCCTCGGAAAATTCGTCCTCACCGTGGAGAGTGCGAGCAGTATTTTGGATGATCGTAGTGAGGGTGTCGGTCGGGTACGTAACCTCAAGGATGCGTTCGGCGTCTTGTTCGGGTGATTCGCGGTCGTCGTAGAGGTTGTACAGGTTGACCTCGTCGAGCAGTCCGGATGAACTGATATCACCGTCTACAGTCGTAACTTCATCGCTTGGGGAGATATGGTCAGCAATTATGTCGTCTGTCATGGCTTAGTTTTCTGGAGAGTGTTCGAGTTGTTTGAAGAGCAATTTGATAACCGAGTCAAACGAGGAGTTGTATTCTGTGTTTTTAAAGCTTTCGAAATGTGATTCACCTGGTTGTTGGCTTTGATTGCCTGCATGAGTGACCTAGTGTACGGGATAGGGCCAAGTATGTCCCGCAGCATACATTTTCTATACTTATTTGACACACAACCGCTATTTAAAGGTTACTGAGATGTCGCCTCCTGGTCCTATAATAGACGCCTCCTTTATTATTTTACTTCGCACATAAACTCCCCGCCTGACTCTGAGTAACATACTGCTGAAAAGACAAACTAGAGATATTGCACAAATAACGCTCATGGGGACAGCTACAGACCCTATATATTCAATATTATACTTAATTAAACTAAATAACTAACCACAAGCCACATAGAGGGCCTGCCCGAACCACATCTGCTTGCTGAGTGATCCCCAACTCACAATCGGAAAATCGGCAATTTCACCCTTCCAGATAAGTAACGCATCCAATATACTCACCAGTATGATCACCGACGCACGTCCGCTCGCCCCGGAGTTCGTTCCGAGCGACGTTGTCCACCGGGACGCAGAGGTGAACACTCTGTCTGCAAATCTCCGCCCGATTATCCGGGGAGAACAGCCGAATCCATCGTTGCTTGTCGGCCCAAGTGGAACGGGCAAGACGTGTATTGCCCGCTACACCGTCGACAAACTTCGTGAGGAGGCCCTCGACGTTGAGACGCCGTATGTCAATTGCTGGGAGGACTACTCCCCGTACCGGACTCTCTATCGAATTCTCGACGAACTCACACGTGCTGTGGACATCCACAGAACGTCCACACCACAAGACGAACTCGTAGAGCGACTTAGAGAGTACGACGAGGCCCCGGTTGTGGTGATCCTCGACGAGGTTGACCAGCTTGAAGACAAGGATCTACTGTATGATCTCTTCCGCGTCACGGGCCTATCGATGGTGCTGATCGCAAACCGTGAGGAAGCACTCTACGGGGAGTTGGAAGATCGGCTTCAAAGTCGACTCCAGACTGCGTCCAGTATCCGGTTCGACCCCTACCCGACACAGGAGCTAGTCAATATCCTCACTGACCGCGCTCGGTGGAGTCTTAGGGAAGACGCATACGAAGAGTCACAGCTGCGGCGAATTGCTGAGTCGGCCGCTGGCGACGCGAGAGTCGCTATTATGACGCTTCGTGAGGCAGCCCGCTACTGCCGACGCGAAGGGCTTACGCAACTCACGTCAACCGCAGTTGACCACGCACTTCCGGAAGCAAAAGCGGAAATCCGACAGAAGAACGTGGAGCGGTTGACTGAAGACCAGCAGGCGCTGTATGAGATTGTCCAAGAGGCAGGTGAAATCCGGCCTGCCGCACTCTATGAGGCGTATCAGAATCGTGTTGATGATCCGAAGACTGATCGGACTGTCCGGAACTATCTGGAGAAAATGGAGCGGTACAACCTCATCTGCGCTAGGGGAGAGAACCGTGGACGGACATACGTAGACGCACAGACAGAGCACTAAACATTGGTACGCCAACGGTATGTCGCCCACAGAAGGCCGATCACAGTTGCGAGAGAGACGTTCAAAACGACTTCTTTGAATCCATTTGCTGTCAAGAATTCATTGAGTGGGAAGGGGGTCAACTTCGCAACATAGTATTCCAGTGCAGCTGCAAGAGCCTCTTCAACGGTGTCACTCCGGAGAAGGTTCTGTAAGAAATTATAACCAGTCAAAGCGGTGCTCCCGAACACATACATTGGGAACGTGTTATACAAGAGATTCCCAATGAAGTAATTTACCGCACCTGTGTCCTTTCTCATTCATCGGAGTCATGATCGTGAGGAATAAAATCTGGTGCCACGATCGGGGGGGAAGTGGCAGAAGTGGAAAACTCACAAAGAGACTCTATTGACTCGCTCCTCTCATGTGAGCTATGCGAAGCACATCGAACAGAGATGATGTCGCGTGGGACATTGAGACGACAGGGTTCACGCACTCGGATAAGATCACTGTCACGGGGCTTTGGTATCCTGACGGGTGGGCGAAACTCATATTGAACACGCAGGACCGGACGGTTGATCGAACCGGATTGGAATCCAACCTCGCCAACGTAAGCGGTGGCATCAGCGTTGAGGTAATCGCTGTGGATTCTGAGGAGAAACTCGTCGATCGTCTTGGTCAAGTTGTGTTTGAGACGTTCGACCGGGACTACAACAGACTCGTGGCGTTCAACGCAGACTCGTGGCAGGGCGGGTTTGACTTGCCCTTCCTTCGTACAAGATGCATCAAGCACGGTGTGGACTGGGTCTTCGACGGATTGATGATGACCGATCTATGGGAGCCAGTCAGCAAGCGGTTGAATACGACGTACTCCAGATACGGGAAGTCGGATGATACCAACTCTTTGAGCGGAGCACATCGCGTTCTATGCGGTGCTGGGATTCGAGAGGAAGCGGGACCAGCCGACTACACTCCGTACGGCGATGAGGGGTATGACCCGTTCGACAGCTCTGGAAGCGCAGTAAGCTCCTACCGTGACGGGGACTTCTTGCAGGTGTGCAAACATAACCTCGCTGACATTCACCGAACATGGGAGCTCTCCCAACTAGTCCGGTCGTACGTCTCTGGAAAGGATACTACCACAAAGAAACTCTAATTCACTTCCATGATGATCTGTCGTTGGTCTTTTTGGGGGCATCTGGGTGATCTAATTCAGAATTCTCGTCTATTGCGAGGTATCGCATCAACTCTGTCTCTCCATCGAAGTGCTCCTCACCCCACTCAGTGAATACCTCAATGCCCTCCTCATACATCCGCTTGTGCCTGATGTACTCCTTATATGCCATCTCAACGCCCATATCACGAAGAATCTCTTTCAGATATAAGCCTACCTCAGTAAGCACGTATCTCCTCGCGTTCCCATGGTCCCCAGGTTTAGCCGTTGGTTCAACAAGTTGGAGATCTCGAGCAGTCTTAATTCGGTCTGACACGGTAGTCTGAGACAGCGGCAACTCGTCTGCTAGTTGTTTGAATATCATCCCTTCCCTATTATCAAGGATCAAAATGATCGGAACCGCGCCCTTCTGATTGAAAAACCGGCGAAACTCTTCCCAACGCGGTTGCACTGGCATCATTAACGGTTGGTGTCTCGTTCTTCCTATAGCGTCGGTTTATTCGTAGACTGGAGTAACTACAGTGTCTGGGTATTCTAAACCTGACGTAATCAAACCGACTGGTATCCCAAGGTTTGTCTACTTTTTCCTCATTCTAATGTCCAAATATATTCCCCACTACCGCGAACCTGCGAAGTGGAAATGTGGAACGTGGCCCCGAATATTGGTTTACTTTGGAGTAAGATATCTGACCTATATATGCCCGGCTCAGACCCATGCTGTCTGTCGAATTGGGGTGGTCTGTGTGTCTAGTTCAGATGTTCTCACTGACCCTGTGTCACCAGCGGGAAGACAGGCTAAGGAGACGATCGAACAAGGAACGACATGGGATGAACTGGCCGACAGATTGAATCCCGAGCCGTATCGGTCGCTCGATGAGTATAGTTTATCTCATGCCTCAAGACCATTCGACCAGATGTTCTTGGCTACGCTGTGGGCAAAAACGGAAGACGACTCCCTCACAGGAATTCCAACCCGGCTCGAAGAAAGCCCGGACATTGCTCGGGCATTCGGATTCAGTCTTGATGACCTGCCGAGCGGTGACACATTCACATACACATGGCGGAACCGGTTTTCCGAAATCCAAGAGCGGATCGAGATAGCAGCCGACGAGATTGATGCAATTGCGACGGCAAACGGGAGTCCGATCGGTGCTGGCGGTATTGATCCAGTCGACTCCTCAGGATCGTCGAAACAGACGAAACGTCGGTTCACGCGGAAATATACACGAGAGATGTTGGGCCAGGTGCAGGAACTGATTTTCCCCGAGCTAGAACTTCCCCGGCCTGATGGGGCGATCTACGACGAGAACGATCTGCTACAATTGGAAACTGTCGCCGGGATGGAGCAGGACGCAGTAAACGACGCTGGGAAGCAACTAGGGGATATCCTCGACGTGGCGCGTGACATCGATCCAGAAGAGGATCCGTTCTACCGTGATGGCCCAACTGGGGAGACGTTACTCAACGTAGTTCATCAGCTGACTGTCGATGAGTTTACTGAGATGGTCAACAGGGCAGTGAAAAAGATGGTCACGCGGATCAAGCCGTACGCTGAGTTTAGCGAACCTGTCCACGTGGCCATCGACGTGACGTACGTAGCTTACTGGGGCGAGCGGGACGAGTTGAAGCGACTCAGTGGGGCACCAGACGACAAGAAGTATGATTGGTGTCACAAGTTTGCGACCGTCTCATTGATCGACGACAATACTCCGCTTGTTGTGGGTCTCATGCCACTGGGTGATCCGGACTCGTATGAACGGTACTATCCTGGACAAGATAACGAATCTCACCGGTATGGAGAGGTCGTTCGACAGTTGATTTCGATGGCGGAAGACCATGTTCGAGTTCGGTCTGTGTACGCTGACCGCGCGTTCGCGTCGGCTGACGTGATCCAGACATTGGAGAACCAGGGAGTCAAGTACATAATCCCGGTTCCGAAGAACAGCCGGATCAAGCGGTGGCTAGATCGCAACGTCAGCGGTGGTATCGTCGCAGTCGAGGATGAGTGGGGTGTCTACGGGCCTGTGAAGTATAATGACGGGAGTACCCGCGTTGAGACTTCCATCGTCGGAATGCCTGCTGATCCGGACGAGGACCAGTATGGATTCGGAGTCAGGTCAACAGATGATAGCGGTATCAGTGATGGCGATGACAGCAGTCCAACCGCGTTCTACACAAACAAGCACGTCGACGACACGACGGCGGTTGACCGCCGATCTACCATACGGACGATCAGCCGCTATACGCTGCGAGGGGCTATCGAGATGTCGTACAGGAAGATCAAGGAGTTTCTCAGCTACACGACATCGAAGGATTTCTGTGTTCGCTGGTGGCATTTCGGGTTCGGAGTGCTGCTGTACAACGTGTGGCTGACGGTCGATTTTCTCGTCCAGCAATCTCTCGACTGTGAGATACTGGACGAGCCACGGGTGTCGGCTTCGCGGTTCCGAGGGTTCCTCAACCGCCAGCTGACGAGGCTCATATAGCCACTGTCTGCTCTGGTATACGCGAAGTGACAAGAGCCATCAGTGGCCGATTGGATTAGATTTCTGTATATTGGCGGCGGATCGAGAATATATCAACTAAGTGACTGTCATTTGGGCTGATTGACGCCGGGGTAGTCGTGCTGGTTGCATAGAAACTGGGAGTCCCGTTCAGCATATACCCGCCATTCGCAACTAACAATTGCTCAGTTTTATATCGCAGAATACGATTTATTGGCGGAGATTTCTGTCCTGAGCGGTGCCACCAATATGATCTGGCGGGGTAGCGGTGCGGTGTGAGCACTGTGGTTTAGATTCTGAAACTCCAGTGCCAGCCACCGGAACCCCCCACACGGGGGCACAGCGAATCGTTGGATCACAGCGAACCAGCCACTCTCAGGGCCGCCGGAACCTCTCCGGTTTCAATAGGTGACGACCGTCAGCCCTTCCACGTCCTGAAAATCAGCGTCATTCGAGACCACTGGCTCCTCGCGGAGCAACCCATGTGCGGCGATCACCGAGTCGGCGCCGTCAAGGTCTGAGAGCGCATCAGACTGCAGGTGCTTCCCATTCAGCGATCCCGCCTTCCGAGCGACCGTCGGTGTGAGGTCAACTGTTGATCGACTTCGCTGGAGTCGTTCGTATAACTCTCGGAGTTGTCCACCGACGGCCTCTGAGGTGGTGTTCCCGATTCCAGTGTATGCCTCCCAGAGAACGACTGTTGGGATCCGCGTAGGAACGTCCGTCTCGTCGAGTTCTTCGGCCTTCACCCGAGCAGCCTCATTCCCATCGACGAGCGCGCCAAGGTACTGTGTGTCGAGGATCACTCCTGCGACTCCTGTCCAGGTGGTGTCACACCAACGCTCCCGTCTGTCGCTTTCGCGACACTGAACTCTGGATTGATGTCGGCTGCGTCGTCTGCGAAGTCTGTCAGCGAATAGTCCTCGACCAGTCGCTCAAGTGTCTCACCGAGCGTTTCTCCCTCCCGCGTTTCAGACTTCACTCGAGCGTAGAGGTCCTCACTCACTCGGATTTGTCGCGTTCCCATACCCTGCTGTTGACGCCGTTGACACAATAAGCTGGTGGTGACCCCGTACGTCGGCACGGCCGACTGACGATAGCGGTGGTGAAATCATCCCAGAAATGTGGGGAAATTGCGGTTCACGTCCTCCAGCGCCTCTTCTTGCTCGTTAATCGCTTCTTGAAGTCGTTGCACGATCTCGTCTTGCGTGAGGTCTTCCTCGTCCACCTGCGAGTGGTACAGGCGCGCGTGGCGCGAAGTAGACTTGCCCACCCCCAGCGGCCACTCAGGCGCGGTGGCGTTCTCGTGGACAGTCAGCTCGTTGAGCGCCGCCACGATCTCGTTCTGCTCGGTAGCGGTGACCGTCCGGAGGTCGTCCGCGTGAACCGTCTCAGGGTCTGCGTCGTGATGGGTGACGAACGGTTTGACTTCGTTGATGACTGACGGATCTGGCTCAGTCATCGCCCACCCCGCCAGCGGTACTACTTTCGACTACCCAAGACCTTAACCTTGAGTACGCAGATCAATGTAGAGGACCCGCTGACGTTTGAGTCCGGTTCATCTGCAGGAGAACTCTAGACGCACAATGGGACTCTAACCGTGGGCGACAACAGGAGCAGCGTCATAAGCGAGTAGAATAGAAACTCATGTCTGGCGGTTCTCTTCAGTTCCGCGACACGCTCTCTGTCGAGCGATGGTGATTGACTGATCTGTCAAAGGTGTGCCGGGGGGATGTCATTCCCCTGTCGGGGGTGTGTCAAACCCGCGCCAGTACCCTGTCAAAGGTGTGTCGGGAGCCTGTCAGTACCCTGTCGGGAGCCTGCCAAACCCCTGTTCTTGGTTTGTCAAACCCCTGTGAAGGGTGTGTCAAAACCGTGTCACTGCTTGTCAATACCATGTGGGTCGCCTGCCAAACCTGTGCGAAACCGGGGGTAAACACACCATCTGCGACCCCTGTCAACACTGGCTTTCATATCAAATATATTATCGCTTTTCCGGGATGGTCTACTGGTATATACCTTTTTGATTTCGTGTAACGGGGAGTTGGCCCCTGTGCGTCTGAGAGTCCTTGGACCCTGTGTTGGACAACGGTGCTGTGGTCCAAACTGAGCCCTTCACGAGTAGGGGTGTAACGAGTAAAACGGTTGCAAACGGTGCGACTATTCTCAGAACTGAATTGAACGCCGGTACTACTATTTAGGCCACCACCGAGCAACCGATTATGTCGTCCGACACCTACTTCCACGATAAGGACGAGGAGCTGTGGACTGACGAGATCCTCACCGAACTCGATCGTCGCGAGCACGAGGTCATCTTTATTCTCTCCTGTCTCGGCGCGTGGACTGGCAACGACCAGTCTGGTGCATCACGAAGCGAGGTAACGGAGACGATGCCAGACGACGACTACACGAAACAGATGGCGCGCCGAGACCTCGATCAACTCGTCGACGCCGGCGTTGCACAGGAAAAAACAGGCGAAGGACCTCAGGAACCGAATCGATACCTCCTCCGCTGGGAAGATGATCGGGCTCCGGTCCAACGCGTGCCTGGCGAGCCTAACGAACTCGGGTTCATCAAAGACGTTGACCACGCCACGCTAAAAATCCTACTTACAACCTCAATCGAGAGCCGGATCGCTCAACGACGCGCTGATCAGTTCAGCGAGGATATTGAGGTACTTCGAGAGCACTCTGACATATTACGAGAGATGAACGCCGAAGCGGAGGATGAGTGGTTTGAAATGCTCAATGCCGCAGCGAAAGCAGCTTGGGACGTTTCCTTAGAATCCAAGCAGACTAAGAGAGCAATGGTGGAGATCTGCATTAGACAAGGATGGGAGGTTGAAGAAGTACTGTCCTCATATTCGGAAAGACCTGATGGCAAAAAGAGGTGGGCTGAACAGCCGCCGGATGAACAGCCGCCGGAATATAATTAGTCCAAGCACCTGCGTCCAGAGTTTATATGGCCAGGCTGGGGTGTGGTTCGGAATAGCCATCAGGATGCGTTAGACGAACAGGAGTTCGAAGCACTCGTCGACGGCGCTCGCTTCCATCGGCGTGGGATTCGCGAGGAGGCGGAGTTCGTCGTCCAACTCGCCGGCCGCGCCGGGCTGCGGCGCGGCGAGATCGCCCACTTCTCGCCAGACTGGATCGACACACGTCGCGAGTTGATCGAGATCCCTGCTCACGACCCGTGCACCAAGGGCGAAGAGGGGGAACCCTGTGGGTACTGCGCTAGGGCGGCGCAGCGGAAGGCCTCACGACGCGAGGACGCCACGATCCTCGACGAACAGTGGGAGCCGAAGACCAAGCACGGTGCCCGCGCGATCCCGTACGACTGGCACGAGGACCTCGAGGCCGCGGTGCTCCGCTACGGGATGGACGGGGGCTACGAAAAGAGCGTCCACGCCATCACGCGGCGTGTGAAGAAGAGCGCGCGGTACGCCGATGGCCTCGACGAGGACGATGTCTACCCACACGCGCTGCGGGCAACCGCCGCGACGCGGTTCGCGTACCAGGGCCTCTCGCCGGCGGCGTTGTGCGGGATCATGGGCTGGGGCGACATGCAGATGGCCGCGAAGCACGTCCTCGTCCCGACTGATGGAGGCGACCAGCCGTGAGCCGCCGCGAGTACGACGGCCCGCCGCTCGACGGTCTCTCTCCGGCGCAACCATGTCCGGCAGAGATGTCGGCGAGCAGCGGCGAGGCGACCGCCGTGGTGGCTGGTCCGCAGTCGCTGCCGCTCTTCGCGAAGAGCCCACAGGTGAAGAGGAGAGGACGGCCACCGCCACCGCAGGGCGTTTCTCCCGCCAGCGGCGGGTGAGCCATGTCCGACACCACCACCACCGCCGACACCGACGCCGATCGCGACGGCACGGACGCCGACATCGACTTCGACGCTGCCGCCAAGTACGTCGCCCGCCACTGGGACACCGACGGCCCGCCGAGCGCGCTCCCTGGCCGCGTCACCAGCGCCTCACACCCAGCTGGTCCCGGCTCTCCCAACGCTATCACCCTCTCCGCGCCCGACGGCGCCTGGGATATCACCGTCCCCGGCGTCCCAACCCACCCCGACACACAGCATATCTTCACCACCACCAGCCTCGACACACCCCGCCAGATCGGTGTCACCGTCGAGACCATTGTCCCCGGCGATTGTCGGGAGTGTCCTGTCAGCAAGACAACTGTGTCTATCCACGCCGGCACCACCGGTCCCTAGCACTGTGTCGCCACTGGCTCCTCCTGCAGTGCGACGACAGATGTTGTCACCCCCATCACCGAGAACTGGACCAGCGTCGAGGTCCCTGACCAGCCAAGCACACTCGCCCCGGACACCGTCGGCGAGTGATGCCCCCCAGTTGTCTCGACGGGAGAGAGTGAGTAATGATCGTCGACGACGACGCGTTCCCGGCCGACTGGACAGTGCGGTTCTACCCGAGTGACGATCCACGGTGCAGCACCGCATCGAGCACAGCAGAGCAGAGCCCGCCCGGGAGATCCGGACAGACGTTCGCGTTCGTGACGAGACGCCAGAGAGCCGTGGCTACCGCGTCTGGGTCGTCGACATCCGGCAAGGCGGCTGTGGCGAGTGGGAGACACTCGTCGAGTCGCGCCGCCTCGACACTGACCTACTCCCCCAGCTCCGAGTCGACAGCGTGATCCAATGAGCGCCCTGTCTTTAGCGAGGTGTGTGGGCAGTCTGTGCCCGCCGAGGGGGATATGCCTATGATAGGGTTGCTTTACAACTCTCTGCTCACTCACGCCGTCTCACGCCACTCATAGACGCCTGAAGCGCACCCGTCTCCAACTGGAACATCATATCGATCAGTACCGGCGTCAACTGCTCACCATCCGAGCCACTCGCGAAGCCAGCCGATCACTCCTTTTTCAGTTCTCGTCGTCTCACCACGGCCAGGTTCGTCACCAACAACGTGGATATCATCGAAGTGCTCAACAAACACCTCATACGCCTCCAGTTCATCCAGCATCTCCAACAACGTCTCGCCGTCGACGAGAGTCACATCCAGCTCTGGAGCAAGCGACGTTGCCTGCTGTGAGAACGTGCCCGTCGTGACAATCACCACGTCATCAACACCGTCTTCCTGGAGTCGAAGACTCGCATACTGTTGGACTTCTGGTGATCCCACCGTCGTGTCAGGCCCGTATCGCTTCGCTTGGATGAGTTGCTTTCCATCACCATCCGTCGCGATCACGTCGATGCCACGATCGCCTGGCTCGCCGACAGTCCGTGTCTTCCACCCGAGTTCTCCCCAGACATCTGCTACGAACTCTTCGAAGTGCGACGGATCCATCGTCTGGAGTCGGTGGCGGAGGTACTCGCTTGTCGGTGTCGCGTACTCAACTTCTGGGTTATCGGACGACGGAGGAGTCGGATCAGAGCCGGACATCATCACACTCACCGCACACAGTCTGCAGTCGGCTGGAGATACGCTGTTCGTCTCGGGAGGACGCGACACTCCGATGGCTCAGGGAGGCTCGCATACACCTGTCTGGACGCCATGTGCCGTCGAGATGTAGCTCTTTGCACGCGAGGGAGCGACAACCCATCGGAGGACACGAACCTGCGTCTGCTGGACCATCGATCGACTACCTGCCTATTGCTGACGCGCTCAAACACCCACGGGCGAGTCCACCGCACTGCCTATCCACAGAGCTATTAAGTAGTGAAGCAAGATACACTCGATGCTGGACGAGGACTCTACACGAGGCCTTCCCCCGGAGTCTTCCCCATCGACCACCAGCCTCCCCTCGTCCAGCCGACCGCGACACCGCTTACGAGTCCCTCCGAGACACCGATCCAACCAGCACACTCTCCCAGTGCTAACTACCATAACTAGACTGATATAAACGCCGCGATGGTCCCACCGAGGCCCTCGGCAGACGGATAATCATATAGATTCCTACACGTTCTAGACGAAACTCAATTTTATTATTCAGAGTATAGACAGCAAATAAACAAACAGATATATATGTGACTGCTTTTTCTCATCGAGATTACCGAGTGGTTTTACGGTGTAGGTGTAAAACGTCAGGTTACCTATGTGTCTGGATGCCTGTACTCTCGAACGCCGGTGTCTGCTCCGGAGATAGAAGTGTAAGAAATAATATGTATTTGTGGTACTACCCGTCTGAGACCACCGTGAGCCACCCCGGTCAAAAGAACTCACACCCCGGCCACAAGCGTGGGATGCTATCCGGGAGTTCTGTCCATTCACTGGGAACGGACGTTGGCCTGACCAAGTGAAACAGTGGTCCTCCACTCAGTCTCAGGGGTTGCACCACGCGAAGGGTTCAACCACCCCGTCGACAGGAGGTGAACGAGAGTGTCAGTGTCCCCCAATACGGTACAGACTACTGGTCACGATCCTGCTGCCGGGCGGCGAGAGGCTCGAGAAGTGCAACAGGCCAGATAGAGGAGTTGTAGTCCCAGATAGACTCTCACATATCCAGCGTATGATCACCGACAGTTAGCACTCACCAGTCCGTCGGCAACCGGGTGCAAAGCTCGGGGAAGGACCACACCAGTACCGCGTGGGCACACGATGGTCTGGGACGTGGAATGCACCCGGTATCCACGCTAGGTGACTGCATCACTTGAGCGCTTGGCAATCAGGCCTCGATCTCATCCGCATGACACTGGGCTCAGAGACGTGAACGCCCGCCCATCGAATCACGGCAACTCCTCACCTCCCGCGTGAATGCGGCTTGCCCACTGGAACAGATGTTACTCCTCTCGCGGATCTTCCACAAACTCATACAACCCTTTGACTGGCTTCCGTACCCATCCAGCAGTCACCAAGTCTCGCAACGCTCTGTTCGCGTACTGGCGCCTGATGTCTAACTCCTCAGCAACATACATCGGATTCACACGCCCCCACGGCTGACCACTATCACGACCCTGTTTTAACAGCTCAAGCACACGTTCTTCGCGCTCACTTGGCGTATATCCGTCATTCACCATACCCACCGATTAACGACTCAACAGAAAGCTATTGCGGACACTATGTCACACGCAGTTCTGTTGAGTATCTCAACAGAAGTCTTCCCGCTACTCTCGTCGTAACAGTTTTATCCCTATGCGTATTTGCTGTGAATGAGCGCGGGAGTCGGCCGCTTGCAGAAAGTGGCCGCGGGTGCTGGAACACCCACGACCGTGCTCGCACGGAGCGAGCATGAGAGACGACAACACTGGGTCTCAAAAGCCCACCGATCAGTCAGACGAATCGACAGACAGAGCGACAGCGACCATCGACTCCGGCATCGGGTACTCGCTTGAGCGTGGCGGCTCCTCGATACAGCAACTCCAAGGGGCGAGTGACAACCCCATCCGCGTCAGCCGACGGCCAGACGGATCAAAAGCGCTCGTCACCATCGGCGGTACCGACGACATCGTCCGCACTACCCGCGACACCGACCCAGATGGAACGCCCATCGCACTGAAACTCGCCGTCGGCTACGACGCCGACGTGGCCGCCGTCACCCTCTCGCCATCGATGGTGGAAGATCTGATCGAGCAACTTGAGGCGCACCGTGACGCCTTCAAGGAGGCCGGGCGCCTATGAGCGACGCCGCCGACACCGACAGCGACCCCGTCGACCAGTCCGAAGCCACCGACCAGATCGAAACCGAACAATCCCAACTCCCCGACGACAGACGCAACAGTGCACTCACCCGCGACAACTACCGCTGTCGGGCGTGCAACCAGCAGGACCGACAGCGTGGTGGCGCCGTCACCCTCCAAGTCCATCACCGCGAAGACGACCCCGACCACTGCCAGTACCACGACCTCCAGAACCTCACTACCCTCTGTCCACGGTGTCACCGCTGGCTCCACCGCCAGCCCGACTCCACGGACCTCCCCGATCCCATTCAGGGTCGGCTTGACGGGGCAGACCTCGAACCCACGTGGATCGCCATCCTCCAGTTCCTCGCCGACCACGGCTCCGCCACGACCAGCACCATCACCGAACACACCGAACTCAGCACCGACAACGGCACACGGAACGCCCTGTACGGGCTCATGGCCGCCGATCAAGAGAAGCCGGGTGTCACCGGCCGACTCGTCGCAAAAGATCGCTTCACCAACGAGTACGGCCTTCCCTGGCAGATCCCCGACGATCACGACGCACGTGGTGTCATCCCCGTCTCAGAGGCCGAACGTCGCGGCCGACTCCTCGACGAGTTCGTTCGTCGTGTTGATGAGCATCTCCCCGACTCCGTCTCAGATCGTGAAGAGATCCTCGCCGCGATCGTCAACCGCCACGCCAAACACGTCGACTCACTCCGCCGGCGTGGCGAAGCGTTCCAGTTCCCATTCGAAGAGTGGGCAGACACCGAGGGCCGGTCCCCGTCGACGCGTCGGCAGCGTACTGTCGAAGCTGTCGCGACCCTCGCCGACGTCACAGACGTCTCGGCAGAGGTCCTCGTCGGGGTCATCACCGAAGTACTCGCAGCAGAGAGTGAAGATGACCTCGTCGACGCACTCCAGTCATGGGTCGAAGCCGATCAGCCTGGGCAAACCTCGCTTGATGACCCTCCGTTCGGTGATCCCCCGAGTGAGGAACCCGACAGCCCACAGCGACCAACAGGATTCGATCACCACGCCGAGTCACCGGACGGACCACCGGAGGAACAACCACACGACGAGTAGCTCTCACTCGCGCCGAGATGCACTGCTGTGATCGCATCGCACGAATCAACATCCCTCTCTTTCACAAATGACCGCGCAGACACGAGACGGACAGATGGATCGACCCCGACAGGCAGGCGTGTACAACTCGACCTGGCGAGGTGACCAGTCGTGAGTGAGTTCGACCGAGCAGAGGCGCTCCGCCGGATGCCGGCGGCCGCGTTGATCGAGAACAGTGACCTCCGGATGGATGTCCTCGACACCATCGGCGAAGTACCGGAGTACTTCTGGGAGGCGCCGGCGACCTCGTCGGCAGAGTACCACAACCAGTTCGCTCGCGGTGAACACGGGCTGTGGATCCACGTGTTGATGGCCGCGACGGCGCTCGAGGGAGTGGTTGACTCCTACGTCGAACAAGCGCAGCTCACGGAGTCAGAGGTCGACTTCGCGCGGGCGGCGGTGCTACTCCACGACGGCTGGAAGTACGGTGACTCCTGGCAGTCCGGTGACGGTGCCGCGTCCGATCACGACCTGCGGGCTGCAGACGAGTTGCGCGAGCGTGGCTTCCCAGAGCCCGTTGTCGACGCTGTCGCATCGCACATGGGGCCGTGGTATGACGGGCCCGACCCGTCGACGCCGCTTGAGCAGGTCGTCCATCAGGCCGATATGATGGGCTCGCGACGCCACGTCACACCCGCTGTCTACCGCGCGCCGGAGGAACTCGTTGAGGTACATCCCGAGCTCCCACGGTGTGACTGGGACGACTCAGAACCCACATAGGGTCGGTGCCTCGTCAAAAAGAACTCGTCTAGGGCTCCGTCGGACTCATGACCGGCTGCTGGTAGCGCGTGGATTACAGTTTCTGCTGAGCGACATCCGCGAACTCGTCTTCCGACGCGCCGGTGATTTTCTACCTATTATAGCCTAAATACACCCTCTGTATCTGTCGCGCCGGAGGTACATTAGCTGAGAGATTAACAGATAAGATTTTATTTATTTTACCTACGGCGGTCGGTGGTGTCGATAACTCTCACCCGAGGCACTAGGCCCGACAATGACTGGTTCCAAGCCGATGACCCGCCGTTGGAGGCGACCTGTGACGAGTGTGACGTGTGCCGCACTTGTCTGGCCCTCACAGGGTCAGAACTGAACACGCGAGCGACTCAACTGTAGTAGCTCGGGTACAGACTTCGGTCGGGCACCTCCTGAAGCCGGTCGAGAGCCACCTCGTCAGCAGCACTCAGTTCCCACACTACGTCGAAGAAGTCAATTGCAGCTGCGACGAACCGCGACTGTTCCGTGTACGCACCACATTCGGGGTTCCAATGGTAGCTGTTCTCCATGAAGTTGGCTGACCCGAGGAGCGCTGCGCCTTCCTCGCTGCCGCCAACGGTCTGGAGTTTCGCGTGGACGCCGAACTCTGAACGGTCGTCGTCGCCGTCCTCGAAGTCGACGCGACCGTACTCCTTGTATCGGGAGTAGGTCCTGACAGTCACCTGGTTTCGGTTCTCGTCCAGTTCACCCAGGAGGTTGTCCCGGAGTCTCTCCCACTGCCAACGCTGTCGGGTGTGGCGCGTCAGGAGCCGGATTTCGAATCCCGAACGCAGGAGCGACCGGAACCCGGATGCGAACTCCGCAAACGTGTCATCGTCGTACGGTGTCATGATCCGGAGCACCCGATGGTCAAGGTCACGCCGGAGTCCGCGGTTGACGATCCGGTCGGTAAGTTCCGTGAACCGGGCGGCGTCGGCCGGCTGCCGGCGGCGGTGCCAGTCGTCGAGGGTAGCCCGCTCTCGAACGAGCGGGGGGTGATCGTCCGTGTATGCAGCCATCGTCTCGCTTCCGAGCTCGCTGGGGTCTGGAAGTGTGAACGCGAACGTCGTCGGCTCAACGGCGCCATCTGGAAGTTCGTCGAACACCGCCGCCGCGATTCGGTCGCGGACCGAGAGCGGGACTGTGGGGGTTGCAGCCGTGAGTTCAGTCTGATGCCGGTCAGCAGCGGCGAGTTCGTCGATCAGACACTCATGGACGGCTGCTGCCGTGGATTCGTCGGGGCCGGCTGGCGTGACGTCGAGACTGTCAAACCGGACGACGCCGTCGGTATCGGTCGTCACGCTCGCCACCTCGGAGCCTGACAACACTCGAAACAGATCGTACGTCGAGACGCCGACGAACCCCCGGGCGAGTGCTGGTGGCACACCGTCGGCGACGCTCGAGATCCCGCGCAGGAGATTTGCCGTCGCGGTCGCGCGGTCACACCTCGGCCTCGTACTCGTTGTATCCCCGTCCGTGTCGCCGCTCGGGTCGTCACCCGTCTGCCTGCCAGGGTCCCGCGGGGCCGGCGCGTCTGGGTCAAGTCCGACAGCTTTAAACTGGTCCCGGAGATGACTGACCAGATCGTCGACAGAATCGCCGGTCGGCTCAACACCGTCGGTCGCCAGCGAGTCCATCAACAACCGACGTTGGTTCGCTGCTGTGTCGCTCGCGGCGGTGAGAGGTTCGGCGACACGTTCGGTCCCGGTGGTTTGCGGTGACGCCGCAGCGAGTGTCTTCAGGTTAGCCGTCGAGCCGACGTCCACCGGTGACACGTCCGTGTCGACGGCGTCTGCCTCGGCGACGACCCGCGCTACGGCTGTTGTCGACAGCATCGTCGTTGCGTCGACGAGCGCGCCGAGTCGTGTTGCCGGCGGACAGTTATTTGCCGCGTCCTCCATAGCTGCCAACGCCCGTTCGACGGCTGTTTCGTCGGGGACAGCACCGTCGGGCGTGATGCGAGCGTATCCGAGCGATCCGAGTAACGGAACGACCGCTTCAGCGTCGTCGTCACGGACGAGACTCTGGAGGTCACTCTGTGTGAGAGGGTCACCGTCGGCTGCTTGGAATGCGCGGAGAAACGGCCTGAGTTCGGCCAGCCGAATCGGCGCAACCGCCTGGAGTCGCTCTCGCGGACGCTCGGTGCCGAGAAGCACCACACCGAGATCAGTCAGCCTGCCATCACGGACGAGTCCGGTTGCCGATGCCACCGCCCGTACGCCCCTGTCGGCGACCTCCGGGCCCCGGTCAACGTTCCGCCTGAGAGTCTCTGCCTGGCAACTCGGTCGGATCGCCGTCTGGATATTGTCGTCCCCGGCGACGCCACACAGTCCCAGAACCAAGCTTCCTGGTGTCACTCCCCAGAGAGCCTCTGGACGACGTGTGTGGAGTTCAGATGGGACCGCACTGAGATCGGTCATCAGTCTCGCCCCTCCGAGGCGTCCGTGGGATTGTCTGCCTCGCCTCCGACCACCGGGTCGCGGGTCGAGACGGGGGAGATTGTGAGTCCGTCGGCGAGCAGTTCTCGGACAGTTGCCACATCGAACGACGACGGGTCGTTACGGGTGGTACACTGGTACTGGTACAGACAGAACGGACACCCACTCTCACAGTCACACTCGAAGTTGTCTCCCATCAGTTCGACTGCACGATTGAATTTCGGGTACTCGTCGCCGTCACCGCGGGTAAGCAGTGTCGTGATGCCGGCACCGCCAGCTTCAGCATCGTAGACGAACGTCCCCGTTTCCTGGATCGACTCGGGTATCTGCCTGACATCGACACCGCCGACGTACTGGAGTCCGACTCGAATCCCGTGGGCAACCGTGTGCTCGACGGCCTCGTCGTCGAACCGAACTCTGACGCCTTTCGTGTCGAACGAAGCGGCGAGCCTGACTGCGTGCGTATCCGTCGTGTCGTGTTCTGGCCGTCGGACGCAGTACGCGCCGTCGTCGTCGCGGGCGACGACGCCGTGACAGTCCTCGACACCGCACATCTCCATCGCGTTCGGCAGCGGGTCGCGGCCACCCCCGGCGTACGTCGCCCGGAACGTCTCGGTCGTCGACAGGATCGTCACGTCACCGAAGTCGAACTGCCCGACTGTCTCTCCGTCGTCGTCGACGATGTCGAACGACGCCGTCGGTTCGAAGCGCGTCACGTCGCTGTCGACCGGCGCGTACGTGCTCTGGAGTCCCGCCGCGTCACCGTCGTGGATCCGTGCCGGCTTCAATTTCTCCCCGTTTGGGAGCGTCCCGAGCGTCATGTCGGCTTTGTGCGCTGTCACACGCTGTGGGACGATCGTCGTTAGTCGCCGGAGACGGCCGCCGCACGCCTCACAAGCGGCGGCGTCTAGTTCGTTCACCTCGCCACAGTCGAGACAGATCTGATCGTCACGGATGTCATCTTTGGCGTCGGCGGTCGCAACACGATCTGGGACGACCTCCGTGACGACGAACGACCCCTCACCGGGTTCGATGTACACCGAACCCGGGTGGAGCTCAGACAGCGCGATCTGTCGATCCCTCGTCTGAAGATTCCGGACAGACTCGAACCCCTCACCGACGAGGTCGTACGTGACCGTGTCGGAGACGGACCGGAGACTGAACGGAGTCGTGCTGTGACGCTCAAGGAACGACTGATAGTCCATCTGTTCCAACTGATCGAGATACCCTTGGAGGTGGCTCGATCGTGCTCGAAGGCGATCCTGACGCTCTGCAGCCGTCGCCTCGTCGTCGCCATCGTCGTCGTCACCGTCTCGTCTCCGGCGACGGCGCCGTCCATCTCCTGAAAGCCGCAGAGAGCGAAGTTCCTCGTCGATCTGGTCTAGTTCGTCGAGAAGGTCGTCCTCGAAGTCGATGTACCGCTCGACGAGTTGGGTTTCGAACGCCTCAAACGCGGCTTCGACCACGTTCTCGTGGTCGTCGGTGACGGGAACAGCCGTCCCGTCACAGTCACCACGCCGACAGTCACCGCGATACTCGTCTGCGTGTTTCCGCCCGCACCGGTCGCACCGACTGAACCCGACAATGTCGCGGAGCCAGTCTCGTGCCTCGTCGCGATTCGCGTCGACGACTTCCCGGAGCACCTCTAACGGTGCGTCGTCGCCCACTCCCTGAACTGCGTCGTTACTCGCCTGAAGTAGTTGGCTCAGCCGAAGGATCTCGGAGGGACGTGGATCCGACCGAGATACGACAGCGTCCTCACAGACGACTCGGTCGACGACGCCGCTGCGTTCCCGACGCCAAGGCACCCAACGTGTCGCCGCGAGGAAGTCGAGGAGCGCCCACGTAAGCGAGACGCGCAGTACCTCTCCGTTCGCTTCGTTCAACGGTACCGGCTGTGGGTCCGCGCTGACGAGTTCTGTCGGCCGCTCGTAGTAGTAGTAGTCGATCGGGTTGCGTTGGCTGACACTGTGGACGAGCGACGACCCGGACTCGCGCCCAGCACGGCCGACCCGTTGGAGATAGGAGTTGGCATTCGGGGGTGTTCCGTACAGCAACAGTGCATCCAGGTCGCCGATGTCCATCCCGACCTCCATCGCCGGGCCAGACGACAAGAAGTGTGGCTGCCGACCTTCACGGAACTGGTACTCGATGCTGCGACGCTCTGCCGCCTCTGTCTGACCGTAGTACGCCTCCGCTAGTAGGAGCGTCGGCTCCGAGAAGGCGACGCGAAACGCCGTCAGATCCGTGTGCGGATGGTCAAACGCGGCGCGGTCGAAGGGAGACGCGGTGAACGAGACTGTCTCGGTGTCGAGCCCGTCGTCGAGTTGCCGCTCGAACGTCGACTCGAACGTCTCGGTTGCGGGATCGAACCGTGTCGGCGTCGCCTCGTCGACGATCGTCACCTCGACGGCTGTTGGGTCGAGTTCGACGACGTATCCGTCGTCGCTGTCGACCCGACACAGTGGTCCGTCCTCGATCAGTTCCTCGACGATCCGTGACGCGCCGTCGACGTCGACTTCGTCTGTGACCGTGCCGAGCGACCGCGTTGCCTGTGACTCGAACGCCCGTAGCACCGCCCGTTCGTCCGCTGTCGATGGCTCGGCGTTCTGCGACAGTCGTACGTCTAGAAGACCGTCGTCGACAGCATTCACCCGAGAACGCCACCGCTCGCCGAATTTTCCGTGGAGCACCCGTGCCGACACCTCGTCTTCGAGGTACGACTCCACGGATTGGCGGAACTGGGTGAACTCACTTAGCAGTTCGTCGGTCGCTGTCTCACGTTCGAGCAGCGTCGCTTCGACTGACCGAGCACGGGCTGTCACCGCCGACTGTAGTTCAGCCAGCGTCCGCCACCCTTCACCATCGAGTTCGGCCACGACGAGTTGTGTGACGAACAACTCCTCCTCCGGCTCCTGGAAGTCCCGACGGAGTTGCTTCATATCGCGCTGGCTGTCGGCGAACGACAGGAGCTTCGTCTCCCGAAGACTCTCCGGGTCGTCCATATCGGCCACCGACCGAAGGAGATACTGGCCAGTCGTCACGGCGGTGTTGCCGGGGCCACGCAACAGGCTCTCGTATCGGCGGTCCTTTCGGTAGGAGGTTCTGGAGTGGTAGCACGGGACTGCTCCAGGGAAGTCTGTCGCGTCCCGAATACGGCCCTGTTCGTCGACCAGTTTGTACTTCTCGAATCCACGAACAGTCGTCGACAGGTCGGGGTCGTCACAGTCACAGCCGGCACCAGGGAGGCGGTCGGTGTCACACGTCTCGCAGTACTCCACCTCGGTCACGTCCAACAGTCCCGTCCGAACAAACCGTCGTTTGCCACAGCTACACGTCGACGGCGGATCACCGAAGTAGACGGCGTCACACTCGGTGTCACCGCAGGCCCACCCGAGATACCGTTTCGGAGTGAGTTCTCCCCGGCAGTCCTCACGCTGACACGTCGCGCCGTCACCGGACTCGTGTCGTTGCCCGCAACTCGTGCAGTAGACGACCTCGTCGTCTGCCAAGGGTTCGAGACTCCCCGCCTCGCATGCCGAACACTCCGGGTCGCTCGTCGCCGGTCGGGTCGTTTCACACGCCGGGTTAGTACACGTCAGCGTCTCACCGTCGTCACGCAACACCATCGCTACGTCGCCGCAGTCTGGACAGGTTTCGACAGTCTGACGATGCTGTCGTTCGCCACAGCCGTTACACTCGTACACCGGCCGCCACAGTGCCTTGACTGCCGTCACTTCCGTCCCACAGGGGCACTGGTAGTCGTTGAAGTACCGGAACTGTCCCTCGCGGGAGGTGACGTTCACCGGGGCGAGTCGCTCACAGTCTGGACAGAACCACGACTCGACGGCCTCTTCGCCGCAGTGATTACAGTAGGCGAGCTTCGTGACGAAGTGGTGACCACAGTCTTGGCAGGCGGATTGTGGTGTGTCGTAGACGGCCGCACACCGGAGACAGGTGTAGTACCCGTCGATGGGCCACGAGAACAAGTGTGCTCGACTCTCCAGAACACCCGACAGTCGTCCGAGTGTGACGAACACGTCGACAGCCCGATCGGCTGTTGCCTCGTCCACGCCGAACTTCGACGCCACGGACGACACCAGCATCTCCGGTTCTCGCGGTGATCCGTACAGTTCGGTGTACATCCCCCGAAGAAACGCGACGAGTTCCTGTCCGGGACCGTCGGCGGGTGCTAACAGGTCGTCGTAGAGCGTCTCGCTCAGCAGGCGCCTGATATCGTCGCTGTCGCTCGCGTCTGTGAGTCGGTCCGGTGTGAGGTGGCGCAGTCGTTTCCGAACTGCGACGCCGAGTGCGGTCGTCGGTTCGTCCCGACGTACGTCCTCGATCAACTCCTCCTCGTCTGGGACTGCAGTAGTCGCCGACGACGGGAGTTTCTCTGGGAGGGTGGCGTCGATCTCTCTCGGTCTCTCGGCGACGATTGTAGGGTCTGCGTCGGTGAACGGCATTATCCGTTGGAACACCTCACGGCGGTTCTCGACGGTCGCGCTCGCGCCGATCACCGTGAGATCTTCTGGGTGGTCACGGAGCCGTTCCCGTGTCCGGAGGTACCGGCGCATCAGAATTGCCGTGTAGCTGCCGAACAGTTCGTCGTACTCGTGGATTTCGTCGAACACGACGTACTTCGGCTGCTCAACGAACACTGCCTGTTCGTCCGTCTCGTTGACGTTGAACAGCCGGTAGTTAACCGTGTCTGGGTTCGTCAGGACAATGTCCGACTGCTCCGTGACGATCTCCTCGCGGGTCAGGTGGACGTAGTCGAGTGTCACTTCCGGTGCCATCGGCGCGTCGTGGGTGACGACGTAGCCGTCATCGTCCGTTCGCTCGACCGTCAGCGAGGAGTTACAGTACTCACACGGGCAGTCGAAGAACTGGAACGCCGTCGAGAGGTACTCGTAGGCGTCCGGTCCGCCAGGCGGCGTGTCACCGTCGAAGATCCCGACAGTAATCAAGTCGTCGCCGGATCGCGTTCGGTTGACCTCGTACAAATACTCGATCAGCCGCTTCAATTGGTCTTGTGCCAGCGCCTTCGTCGGGTACGTCAACAGACACTTCGTGCTCTGGGGCGGGTGTGCGGGGTGATCGCCGGCCTTCGCCTCACAGACAAACTGGAGAGAAGGGACGAGCCAGCTTTCCGTCTTCCCGCGACCCGTGCCGGCGGTGACGAGCGTGTGATCGTCGTCCAGCAGTGCCGACACTGTCCGCTCTTGGAAATCAAACAGTTCCGTGAACCCCGCCTCGGTGAACGTCCGGATCACGTCATCGTGGAGTCCGTCTTCCGTCGCCGCAAACGACCCGCGTGCCTCGTCTGCGAACGTCTCCCAGGGTGTGTCGCTCCGGCGCGGGAGATCCAACGCCTGGAGATACGGCCCGCGGGTCCGGACGAACGACTCCAGTCTGTCGGACAACGCCCCGTCGTCGCCACCATCGTACCGGTCAATCAGGCGCTTCAGCGTTCGGCTGTCGCCGCCGGCGACGAGGTGGTGGCCGTACGCCCGTTTCGTCTCTCTGGCCAGTTCCAGCGTGTCTCCGCCCGTTCCGCCATCCGTTCTCGGGACTCGACTGGCGGTGTGGGTGCAAGCCTCACAGCCGTCGGCTCTCGTCTCGTCGTGTGCGTCTGGCGTCTCGTCGTCAGGTGTGTGGTCTGTCATCCGTGGTGGTGTGGTGTGTTGGGTGTAGTGTGGTCAGTCCTGTGGCGAGTCGTCGTCAACACGTCGGAGTCGTGCTGTTCGGGCGACGCCGGCGGCATCGTCACGAGCGAGTGTCTCCGGTCGGTTGTGGGTGGCACAACCGTACTGGAACAGACACCGGGGACACCCCGCCTCACACGAGCAGTCGAACTGGTCAGCGATCATCGCCGTCGCGGTTCGGAAGTTCGGGAAGCCGTTCTCACGCTCTGTGACGAGTTGGCGGGTCACGTTCGCACCGCCGGGCGTCGCGTCAAACACGTCCGTGTGGTCGTCGTCGACAACCTCCGTCACCTCGCGGATGCCGACGCCACCGAGCGACTGGAGCGCGACGCGGAGCCCGTGACCGAAGGCGTGACTCGTAGTCGGATCGTCGACACTCACCCGTACCCCTTCAGTCTCGAAACTGTACCCTAATCGGAAGAACTCCGAACCAACGTCTCGGGGGTCGTGGTCGGCGTCGGCCGTACAGTGTCCGTGTCCATCGTCGTCGCGGTAGACGATCCCGTCACAGGTGTCGGCACCGCACACCTCGAAGGGAGTGTTGTCTGCGTCTGCCGCTCCGGACTTGTAGCGGGCTCGGAAGTTGTCCGTGTGCGCGAGCACGGCGTAGTCGCCGAACGCGATCTGGCCGACGACGCCGTCGTCCGTCACCAACTCGAACGTCTGCCTGGGCTTGAACGACAACACGTCCGTGGTTCGCTCGGCGAACGTGTTCTGCACTTCCTCATCGGGGCTGTCGTAGACGGCCCGCGCCGGGTCACCGTCTGGACACGTCACGAGATCGTCGCGGTGGGCCTCGACTGCCTCCAACGAGGCGAGGCGCCGGCGCTTTAGGGGCCGCTCGCTCGTACAGTCGCATGCCGTCGTCCCGACCGGGTGGCTGCTGTTACACCCCGGACAGACGAGTTCCGTCGCCAGTCGTTCGTTGTCGGTCGCCTCGGCGTGCTGCCTGAGTTCGGAGGACTCGAACTCGTCGAACCTAGCGCGAGTAACGACGTATGTTGTTCCGTCTTCCAGGTAGGCGGCACCAGGGTGAAGTTCCGACAGTGCCATACGCTCTGAGCGGCCGCCGTAGCCGTCTCCCAGAGCCGTCCGCTCGTAACTGTCACCATCACGCGTGACGAGCGTGACGCCGACGCTTCCGTCGACGTTCCGCATGTCGAAGGCGAACTTCCCGGTTCGAGATTCCTGGAGGAACTCACCGTACTCCAGCCTCTCGATCCGTTCGAGTCGCTCTCGCAAGGCCTGTCGGCGGTCTTTAACCGCGTCGCGTCGTCGTCGGAGGGTCGTCGCCTCGTCACCCGTCGCTCGTCGTATCTGTTTTCGGAGCGAAGTCGTCTCTCGCTCCAGTTCGGTGAGTTCCGTCTCCAGAGTCGAGCGGTAACGGTCGTACTCGTCGACGAACAGTTCGGTGAACTGATCGACGACACGCTCGCGTAGGTCAGCGAACTCCGTGGGGGCGTCGACAATACGACCGTCACAATCGTCGCTGCGACACGTCTCGACGAAGTCGTCGCTGTCGTCAGCCGCTTGGTCGCCACGGTCGTACTTTCGAGCACACCGTCGGCAGTAGCGGTATCCCAACACGTCCGCGAGGTGCGACAGAAGTTCCTCGCGGTGGTCGTCCACGACGGTCGCCAGCGCGGCCACGCCGCGGTCCCGGCTGTCGAGGTCGAGTTCCGACACCGGCAGGGAAAGCAACTGTGTCAGTTTGGCGTACTCCTCGTCATCAGTGTCATCGCGCCGTCGAAGCACCGTTTCACCGCCAGAGAGTTTCCCGTAACCGCCGGGATACTCCACCTCCCACGGGATCACGAACTCGGCGGCGACGTAGTCGAACACTGCCCAAGTGAGTGACACCTCCAGAACGGACTCGTTGTGCTCACTCAGCGGCACTGGCTTCGGTTCGCTCTCGATCAACTCCGTCGGGTTGTCGTAGTAGTAGAAGTCGATAGGATTGCGCTGGCTGACACTGTGGACGAGCGACGAGCCGGACTCACGCCCGGCACGTCCGACCCGTTGGAGGTAGGCGTTCACGTTCGGGGGAGTCCCGTACAACAACAGCGCGTCAAGTTCACCGATGTCGACACCAAGTTCCATCGTCGGCCCAGACGACAGGAAGTGCGGGTGGCTACCGTCACGGAACAGGTATTCCAGTGCCCGTCGGTCACGTTTGTCCGTCAGTCCGTGATAAACACGGCTGATGAGAACGCGCGGCGAAGAGGCGACGAGCCGGTAGGCCCGCTGTGTGAACAACGGCTCCGTTGGGTCCGCTCGCTCCGTCAGTGAAACCCCCAACGGGACGCTCTCGTCGTTCGCCAGCCCGAACTGCCGTTCGAGCGTCGTAGCGAAGGTGTCACCGTCCGGGTCGTACGCTAGTCCGTCGTCCACGCCGGCGACCGTAACTTCCAACCCTGACGGGTCAAATCCGACATACTCCTCGTCACGGACGACGAGAACATCGGCGTCCGCCAGCGCAGTCACTACGTCCGTGACACGCTCGCCGTGACCCGGCGGGTCAATCTGGTCGATGTGACAGCCGTCGCCGGCGTCGACGACATCACGTACCACCGCACGCTCTGCGTCCGATAGGTCTCGGCGACGCTCCGGCGCAAGGCGCACATCCAACAAGCCGGCCTCTGCCAACGATCCGCCCCGTTCTCGGAGTTGTGGCCGGTAAGCGTGTGGTACCGCTCGGCGGCGGAGCCGCTCACGGACGGCTGCCGCCGGATCGTCGAACCGGCGATGGACGCGCCCGAGGAGTTCCGGTAGGAGATCGAACGACACGCGGTTGAGACGTGCTGGCGGATCGAACGCGTCGTCCAACGCCTGGATCACTGACACTGCGCCGTCGACCGTGGCCTCCAACGACTGCCAAGCGCCGTCGACAAAGTCACTTTCCATCACTGGACTGTCGTCGGATTCGTAGGCGCTCGACTGCGTCGGATTACCAATCTCGAAACTGCCAGCGTGGTCGTCGCCCGCCAGGGTGTCGCCGCCTGTCGCCGTCTCGCCTGCGGCCGCGACCAGCGCCTGGTCTAACACCGTCTCCGCCTCCGGTTCGGAGAAATCCCGGTCCAACTCTTTCATGTCGCGGTGGGAGTCGGCGAACGCCAGCAGTTTCGCCGCCTGGTTCCCCTCCTCGTCGGCGACCCGTCGGAGGAGGTACTGACTTGTCGTCACTGCGAGGTTGTTCGGCGACCGGACGAGTTCGTCGTAGCGGTCGTCCGCGTTGTAGCCGAGTCCGGTGTGACGACAGGCGCTGGCCGTCTCGAATTCGCCTGGGTCGCGGCGCCGGCCGTCGTCGTCCACGACGGCGAGCCGCCCTTCTGGGGCTGACTCTTGGATGTGCTCGGCGTCGGCTGGCGCACACGCACATTCGCCGTCGACGACCCGCTTGCCACACATCCGACAGACTGTCGTTTCGAACGACTCAACGAGACCCGTCTGGACGAACGACCCGTTCCAGCCACACCCACATGTCTCCGGGGGCGTCGTCTGGAACAGCCGTCTATCGCAATCGTCGTTGCCACACACCCACGGCCGGAGTCGGTCGTCGTCCGTTCGTCGGAACTTGAGGCGCTCACTCCCACAGGTGCGACACTGGAGTCCCGGCGTCTCCGTCCGATCACACGTCGGATCACGACAGACGAGCGTGTCGGCGTCCGTTCGAACGAGTCGTGTTCCACAATCACACTCCCTGACGAGCCCACGACGCTGGCTCGCGCCACAATCGGTACAGACGTGGATCGGCTGGAAAGTGACGCGGTCGAGTCGCGGGCCGGCCGCTCCTGTCAGCTCCGTCGTCTCGTCGCCGTCACCACAGTGGGGGCAGTGTGCCTGGTCGCGTCCGTGTGGTGTCCCGTCCTCATTTGGAACGTACGGGGTAAGTTGCCGACAGTCCGGACACGTCCAAGCGGCGAGGTGTTCCTCGTCGCACCGCCGGCAGTATCGCGCCCGGGTGACGAACCCCTCGTCACACGCCGGACAGTCGTCGTGTGGCGATCGGTAGACGGCGTCACAACCGGCGCAGGCGTAGAACCCGTCCAACGGCCAAGTGAATAGGTGGCTCCGCCGCTCCAACAGACCGGAGAACTCACCCAGCGTCCGAACGTTGGCGACCAGCGTCTCGGTCGCCACTTCGTCGGTGTCGAACCTCTCCGCTACACGGTCGCGGAGTTCTTCGGGTGTCGCTGGGTCCTCACGCAGCAAGGCGTGAACCGACTGGATCGCCACGACGCTCTCGGAGGGTGAGTCTGTAGTGGTGAGGTGCTCGAACAGGGCGTCACCAACCACCTCACGGAGTCGGTCCCGGTCGGCATCCGCCGGCACCGTCGGGTTGAACGTCGGCAGTCCTAGCGGTGATTCTCCCTCCCGAACGGCAGTCAACAGGTCCGTCTCCGTGAGTCGCTCGTCGGTGAGCGCCGACGGTGCAGTCGTCGTTGCCGGCGGGTCGAGTTCGCGTGGTTGTTCGTCTACGTGCGTAACGTCCGCGCTCCCGGAGAGTTTCCGGAACAACTCCACGTCGTTGTCGACGGTCGCGCTCGCCGCGATCACCTGGAGTGATGGCCCCTCACGGCGCTCGCGGAGCGTCCGGAGCCGTTTGGTCAGCGTCGCGGTGTAGCTGCCAAACAGCCCGTCGTAGGTGTGGACCTCGTCGTACACGAGAAACTTCGGCTCGTAGACGAACCGGTCGTGTTCCTCGCTTGCATTCGTGTTGAGGAGTTTCAGGTTGATCGTGTCCGGGTTCGTCAACAGGATGTCGACTCCCTCGGTCAGGATCTCACGCTTGGTGAGACGGACAAACTCCAGCGGCACGTCGTCGATGCAGTTGGCCTTCTCTGGTCGGAGGCGGTAGCCACCCGTCGTCGCCTCGGCGTGGACTCCACGGTCACACGACTGACACTTCGCCTGCCGTTCGTCGTAGCCGGGACAGGAGAACTGCTCGAACGTGTCGTTGAGGTACCCCTCTGCGCGCTGGCTCGGGTTCCGTGGCGTGTCGCCGTCGTAGATCCCGACAGTGATCCGGTAGTCGCTCGGGAGGTCAACGTTGATCCGGTAGAGGTAGCCGAGCAGCCGCTTCAGTTGATCCTGTGCCAGCGCCTTCGTCGGGTACAGCAACACGGCCTTCACGTCGTCCGGGTGCATCTCCGGATGGTTCCCCCGGTTGGCCTGGACGATCTGGTCCAAGATCGGGATCAGCCACGCCTCCGTCTTGCCGCGGCCGGTCGCGGCAGTGACGACCGTGTCGTCGCCCCGCCGGACGGCCTCGACTGTCCGTTCTTGGAAGTCGTACAGCCGGCGGAACCCGAGATTCTCGAAGGCGAGTCGGACGAGCGGACTCAGTCCGGCCTCGCGGGCGAACGCCGACCACGGCTGGTCGCTCCAGTTTGCCGGCGGTAACGCCTGGAGATACGGTCCCCGGACTCCCAGGAACGACTCGTCGGTCGCCTCCGTCGCGTCCAGTCGTGCGGCGACACTGCGCGCCGCTGTGCCGGCAGCACCCAACAGGTGGCTCCGGTAGGCCGCGACCGCCTCACTCGCGCGGGCTGCTGGCTCGTCCATTCAGATAGTCAACCCCACGTTCTCGCGCAGGCTCCTGACACGGTACAACTCCGCGACGGCATCCGCGTCCGTCGACGACAGCGTGACGTTCTTATCGTCCGCGAGTCGCTGGAGGAGGCGGATCGTCTCATCGGAGAGTCCGTGGTCTCGCTGGAACGTCTCCCAGTCGACGCCGATCTCTTCCCACTTGGCTTCGAGGCCACTCCACTCTGTCATGAGTCTCCCCGTGTCCTTGCTCAGCTTCCACGCCTCCTGACTGACGAAGTCTTCCACCTCCTGGGTGAGTTGGATCGCCTCGCTACCTCCGTCCGTAATCCGGATAATCGACTCAGCCGTCGAGACCTTGCTCACCCACTTCTTTTGCACGTCACTGAGACGACTCTTCGTGTCGTCGACTGCGCTCTCGACCACATTCTCTACGTCGGAGACCGTCTCTCCCTCGTCGCTCAGACTTCCCTCGCTGACGGCAGCCAGGATGTCGTCCGAGGTGGTTCCGGTCACGTCACGGAGTCGCGTCCGGACGGTCTCGACTCCCTGAGTCTCCGCTCGACCGAACACGCCCGTGACGACGGTGTTCCGGTGGACGAGTTCCTCCAGGCTATCTTCCAGACTCGCCATCCGTTCGTTGTGACGTTGGAGGCGTTCGTCCGCTTGGTCGACGGCCTGCTCCAGTTCCTCGCTGCGTTCGTGGTCGCGGCGCTTCTGTTCGATCTCGTCGATCTTTCGTTCGAGGGCTGACATTCAGAGCTCCTCCGAGAGTGTCTCGATGGTGCTGCGGTGGTTCTGGTACTGTTCGAAAGAGTCGAGTCGACAGACGCGGGCCTCGAACTGCCCGCCGCCGTCCACATCTACCTCGTCGACGGCGTCGATCATCTCGTCGAGCGCACTGTACACCTCCCAAGCCAGCACGGTCTCGCTGCTCTCCTCGAACTCGTGGAGCGCGGCGAGTAGCTCGGGCCCGCCGGCCTCCTGAATCCGCTCGAACTGGGTGACGTTCGACCGAAGTCTGTCGAGCCCCAGCGGCTCCGAGCTCATGCCCTCCAGCGTCGCCTCCCAGTCGGCGAGATCCTGGTTCCCGGCTGCCTGGAGTTCGTCGGCCGCCTCGTAGGCGGTCTCGAACTGTTCGCGGAGCTTGGTCGGGTCGACGCCCGGCTCGTACCACTGCTCGACGGCCGCCGTTTGCTCGACGATGTGTTCGGCGTGCTCCGAGGGAGACAACGACAGCAGTTCCGTGGCGTACTCCCGGATGGCCTCCAGGAACGTGTCGGCCTGGACCGTGCTGTTGGCGGTTCGTGAGGACTTGATCCGGAACGCCTTCGGCAGGTCGCCGGTGTCGATCTGCATCGCTTCCTCCAGGAACCGGTCGCGGTTCTCCCGGACGGTCTCGACGGCCGACGACAGCCGGTCGCGGTCGATCATCCACTTCTCACGGTCGTCGCTCCCGCTCCCCTTGAGCAGGAAGAACCGCTTCGCCAACTCCCGTGGCACGCTACTGTGTGTGGTGAGGTCGTTGTACGCCTCACGGAAACTGTTTCGGCGGCTGAACCGTTGTTTGAGGGGATGGTCGTAGCTCTCCGGCAGTTCATACGCTTTGAACACCATCTCTTCAGTAACCTCGTTGACGCCACGGCCCACGTTCTGGAGGAGGAACTGCGTGAACACGATCAACTCCTCAACGCCCATCTCGTCGGGGAGACATGCCTCCAGCGTCGACCGCATCTCCACGCGGAAGTCGCCGACGGTGTCGTCGGCCCAACCGCGGAGTCGGTCGTAGTCCACTGACACCATCGTCGGGTCCGGCAGTTCTCCGTCGCCGACGCCAGCCCAGAACATCACCTCGTACAGGTCGTCGTGTTCCGTCCCGAACGGGAGTTCCGTGGATAACGCCGCCTGTGGCGTGTAGGCCCCCTGGAGTCCGATGGGGAGGTGGTCGCCGTGATCGTAGTAGATCCCCAGTCCACCGTTCGAGAGCGCGTTCGGGTTCTCCAGTGCCGTCGGGTCGTCGTGGAACCGTCGGAGAACGGACACCGCGCCGTCGATCAGCGTGTCGGAACTGTCGTACGCGACGCCCTCGGAGACCCAGTTCTGGTACTCCGACTCACGACGGTTGACCTCGTCCCGCTCTAAACTCGTCTCGACCGCCAACGGCTCGCGCCCGATTACGCTCAGTTCCGTTCTCGCGGAGAGCTCGGCGTGCTCCGCCTCGTAGACGGCCATGTCACCGTCGTCCGGCACCCGGGTGGTGACGGTTCCGTCTTCGTCCGTCTCGCCCACTTCGCCGTCGGGGCCGTACACCGTGACAGCCTCGACAGCCTCGCCGTTGTACTTCACCGTCAGAGCGATCCGGTCACCCGGTTCGACGGTCTCGTTGTCAGTGACGATGTCAAGCGTGTCCTCGGCGATCTCGTACGTCTCAGTGGTCGACAGCCCCTTCTTTTCGGCAGTGACTGTGATTTCTCCTTCCCTGTCCGGGAGCGACCACTCGAGTTGACCGCGGCCGTCCGACTCGCCGATCACGTCGCCGTTGATGCACAGCCTGACGCCCGCGAGCGTGTTCCCCTCAAGTCGGGTCTGGAAGGAGACCGTCTCGCCTGGTGAGCGGACGCCGTCGAGTCCGACCGTGAGTGTCGGATCGAGTCCGCCAGCGTCGTAGACGATCTGTTCTCCCTGGTCGCCCTCTCGGACCCAGTCGGCGTCGTAGTCGACGCCGAACGCCTCTGCGACCGCGACTGGTACGGCGACGTTCCCGTCGATGGTTTTCGTCCCGTACCACTTCGAGAGAAGTTTGTGTTCCCGGTCGTAGTCGATCCGGATGTCGACCGGGAACTCCTTGATGTACGGGTTCTCCTCGGCGGCGACGAATGGCGGGGTCCGAGAATTGAGACACTCCCGGATCACCCGGATTAGAAGAAGCCGCGGCGTCCGGCGCTCCACGCCCTTCTGGACGAGGTTGTCGTACGCCCGCTTCACGAACGCGGCGTTGAACGGGTACAGCCTCCGGAACGCGGACTCGTCGACCGGCGCGCTCGCGTTTGACTGCGCTCGGATCACCGACATGTACTTCCGGACGAGTTCCACCGTCGCCCCCTCGTCTAGGAAGTGTGCGCGGCCACGCTCGTCCGTCGTCGAGAGGTACCCCTCTGCGCGATCCTTCATATACGTCTGGACCTCCTCAGAGACGCCCAGCGCGCGGTCGAGGTTGTCTTCCTCCCATCCGGTCACCCACCCGAGCACCACGTCAAAGGCGCCGCTGTCGAGTTGGAACAGGTGATCTAGCAATTGCTCTTTAAGCACGGAGAACGTCGTCAGGTCCTCACAGATCAACACCGGACGCATCCCCGCCTCGATGTACTGTTCGGACAACTCCTCCAACTTCGCCTGGAAGTCGCCGACACCGAGGTTCTGCGAGAGGATCTGGTGGATCTTGTCCCGGAGCGTCGGGAAGATGGTGTCGGCGCCGCGTGCGAGACCGAACGCATCGACAGCGAGGTCTCGGTAGTCGTCCTCGGTGAGCAGATCTGGGAACTTCTCTTCCCCCTCGCTCGTCACGGCCGCCTGGTACTTCTGGATGTTCTCCTCTAAGATGTCCCGCAGTTGTGTGGCGCCCGAGTCGTCGATCAGCGCCCGGAGATCCTCCGCGTCGACGCTCTGTTGTGTCGGAGCAAAGGCGTCCAGCGTCGAGATGATCGCCTCCGCAACCCGCTCGGGGTCGAGTTCCTTCACGCTGGTCGCCGACACCTCCTCGTCCAACGGCTCCGTCAGGATCTCCAGAATGTCCTTGATCCGGGTGTTGCTTCGGGAGACGTGCAGCGCGACGTGTTCGTCGTCGCCGGCGAGCCCCTCACCGTAGTCGCCGATCTGGTACTCCAGCCACTGGCACAGTTGGCTCTTCCCACTGCCGGTCTCGCCGCGCAGGATGAAGATCCGATTGTCGTCGTCGATCTCTGAGCGGAGAATAGCGTCCCTGAACTCCGCTTGTGTGACGAAGTCGTCGGTACCAGGGTGCGGGAACAGGTACTCGGCACGAATCTTGTCGATGTCGATGTGCGTGTCGACGAACCCCTGGCGGGACTTCTGGTGTGACTCCGGTGTCAGGTACTGTCGGACGACATCGTCGTCCCACGTCACCGGGAACTGTAGCTCCGTCTGCTCGCGTGTTGACTCACTCATCTCTGAACAGTTCGCGTGTCTGCGTCCATCGGTAGTCTGTACGCCGGGCGGTCGGGAACCTCGCCGACCGAGAACGACTTGATCGTTCGACTGTCCACGCTGCTGCCCGATCCCGCGGGCAGATCGACCTCGTTCGAGGCGTCAGCCATCGACCTGAACTTGACGACGCCGTCCCGTTCCAACGCCGTCAGGACGGCCGCCAGCCCACGGTGGACGACGCTACGGCCGGCGCGACTCGCGTACGCGGGGAGGAACCACTCGTCGATCCAGTCGAGCGCGTCACGCAGGTCCGTCGAGTCGTGGGTCGCCGCGAACCCGGACAGCAGTTCGGCGACGAGTCCGCGGGCCGGCGCGAGCACCACGCCGTCGTCGATCTCCGTGACCGCACCCACGCGGCTCATCAGCCGACTCCACATGTTGAGTTTCGTCTCGTTCCACGAGATGTCGTGTGAGAGCCTCCGACTGGCGTCCGTCTGGAGTTGTGACTTCGTGATCAACTGTGGGTCGCCGGACGACTCGGCGCTCTCGACTGCGACCTCAAACAACCGCGTGAGGTGGTCGCGCGGGCGTTCCTGACGACGGATCGCGTAGAGGAACCGTGCCTCGAACGACGGATCGTCGTACGGCACGGCGTCACGGTTGAGCGGTCTGACGAGTCGTGCCTCCGGCGCCGTCAGCATGTCGACGCCCTTTAGAAACTCGACGACAGTCCGGACGTGGTGGTCGTCGTAGCTAGGCTGTTCACTGCCGTCGAACCGTTCGGCCAGATTCTCGACGAGCGTATCGCTGGCGACGGCGGCGTCAACCGCCCGCAGATCGTCGCCGTAGACGGTCGTCATGTTGACGAGCGTTCTGTTTGGCTTGTCCGATGTACGTTCGAAACTCATGTGTCGTGTTGCTCCATGTTATTCCGGGTTCGGTGTGGTTGCGTCGTCTCAGCGGTGTTCCCGCGGCAGTTCACGGTAGTCGGTGAGTCGGTCCAGTTCGAAGTCGACGCGCCGGAGCGTCTCCAGCATCTGATTGGCGACCGTCGTCACCTCGCCTTTCTCCGTCCAAGACCGGAGCGCCTCCCGGATTCGCTCGGAATAGTCCTCCAAGACGTTCTCCAGGTCGTCTTCAAGGAAGTAGGCGAGCGGGTCCCACACAGGTGAGTCGGCAGGCGCCCGATCGTAGGCGAACAACTCTTCCAGACTCCGCGGGTTAAGGCCGGCCGCCCGGTGGTGGGCGGCAGCCTCGTGGAAGAAGACATTCCGGGTCGTACTCTGCGCCAGCGTTGTGTCGACATCGTCAAGATAGCGCTTCGAGAGGGTCTCGTAACTCTTGACAACTACGTCAAACTCGTCGGTGATCGCTTTTCCTGGCTTCGGGGTGTACGTCGGTGTTCGGGGTGCGACGGTGTCCGTCACTAGGACGTACACTCCCTCTCCCTCGACACTCCGTTCCGTCAACCGTCGGACGAGTTCCTCTTCGTCGTATTCGTCGATTCCCTCCTGCGTGGCGACGTGGACACACGGCAGCGAGACATCCGCCGGATCCGTGTCGTGGCTCGTCAGCAAATCGTAGTCTGCCAGCCTGAGTCCGTTATCGTATACGTCCGCGTGAACAACGGTATCTAGACCGAACGTAGTTAGCAGCGGGAGACTCCTGAGTTGTGCTCTGGCTCGCTTTCCTCGTTCCTCTAATTGTCTGTCCGCGAGAACGACGGTCTCTGTCTTCGTCCCTACGAACTCTGTGAATGTGCGGTCCGTGTTCACGTCTCTTGCCCCCGTGTCGGACACCTGTACTGCACTGGTCCTATGTGACATTGACCTGTTTGGGCCGTAATGAATGTTGTCCTGGTAATCAAGTTATCGGAATTATTACTATTATTCTGTCTCTTCGCGATCCTGGAGTAGAGATCGTGTCCGAACAGAACAATACAGACGCGGCTCCAGATTGGTTTCACTCACAGAGTGACATCGAGAGTGTGATTTGGGTGTGAACTGCTATATTGTCTATTTCCAGCCGATCCGAGTAGTCGATACCATCACACACGAACGGGAAGATACAATTTCCATCCCACACTTGTGCCACAGTATGCAGACGTTTGTCGGTCCGATCGGGTACGACAGCACTCGTGTCACCCGTCCGGTGTTACGACACGGAGTCACGAACGGAGACACAATTCGACTCCTTCACCCCGAGCGGCCGGAAGACGACGAAGACGCCAGGGCACAGGAGGCGATCACTGATGTCGAGCGGATGATCGGTGAACTCGAACCGTCGGTGACTGTCGAGTCGCTACCGACGCCGACGGATCCGTTCGAGGAGACGCTCGACGAGTGTCTCGGGGCTCTCGATGATGTCGACGGTGAGCTGGTTGTGATCCTCGGAGGCGGTGTCCGCGAGATTTACTTCCCGCTGGGGCTGGCGGCCGTGACTCGGCAGGAACAGGTAGACGCGACACTCCAGTACAGCGATCTCGACGGGTCCGTGCAGGAGATCGACTTGCCCCCCGTCGGAACGGACATTGGAGACAGTGTTGAGAGTACCCTGATTGCAATCGTCGACGCCGAGCGTGTCTCTCTCGCCGATCTCGCTCGGGAACTGGATCCGTCCAAGAGCACCATCTCGCGGCACCTCGACACGCTCGAAGACGCCCACTTCGTGACCACGAGTTACGAAGGGAAGTCTAAGGTCGTCGAGCCGACGCGACGAGGGAAACTCTACCTCGAGTTCTGAGAGACCTGGCCAGAGTCTCGTGGTATCGCAGAGGGTCGAAATCACTCCTCTTGTGGGTCTCGCTGCTCCTCGGTTGTCTCCTCTACTCCCATCCGCACTGCCACGCCACGAAGGTCGTCGGGTTTGTCCTGGTCAACTTCCTCGTCTCGTTCGTCGGTCGGTTGCCGGCGTCGAGACTCGTCGTGGTCACTCCGGTGGTCCTGAATCTTCTCCAGCAACTTCTCGTCGCGTTGCTTCTGTCGCTCTTCACGCCGTCGGTCTTCGGCCGCTTCTCTTCCGTGCACCTCGTAGTCGTCGGGGCGAACAGATTTAGAGTATGGGAAATCGGCGTAGAACCCACCGGTGTGACCCTTGATCCGGGCCCGCAGTTCGTCACCAGGGGTAGCGTCGATATCGCCGAAGTCGATCACGTCTTCATGATCCTCCTCCACAGCCTCGGCGAGTACGTGTCCACACTCCGTCACTTCCGCGACTCACGCCGTCACCTCTTGATGATACACGAAACCCGGCATCTGATATCGATGTCACCGCCACGTGTGTTAGTTATCACGAACAGTACCAGTCGTAGCTACCTCAAGCTCACCTGTTGGAGAACTTTTCACACACAAACATGAGTGGGTAGATAACAACCGATTCCACAAGGTGATCACTCGCTTCTGTCGGGTGTCACATCGTCTCGACGACGAGATCACCGGTTATCTCGGAGTGGTCCTCGTCGACAGCGTTATCCAGTACTCTGCTACAAGCCGACAGAACCTGTCTGACGTTCCCCTGTGCTCGTTGCAGGATCGCCGCAAGCGCCTCGTCGGTGAATGGATCGATTTTACCCGTCGGTTTCGCCCGGCCTCGGTCGAGGTACGCCGTCACAAGCTGGCGGACGTACGCCTCGTCGAGGGGCCGGAGCGCTGCTTCCTCGCCCACCCGCTCGGAGAAAGCGTGGTATTCGGCCATCACGTCCTGCCACACTTCGGGTGCACACCCGAACAACAGCGAGAGTCCCTCCGGGTTCCGGTCCATCAGGTGTCTGAGACTGTTCAGCGTCGACTGCTTCTGTTTTGGCGTCAGACGTGCGATCGACTCGAACTCGTCCACGAAGACGAACACCCCAACGTAACCCAACTCGAGGAGCATCCGCTTGAACGCGGTGAACGCCCGGATGCCCATCGAGTCGTCGTCAAGTGAACTGTGAATCTCCATCTCTTTGCGCTGTTCGTACCGGAGCCCCTCTGCAGTGAGCCACTGCCACGCGTAGAGGTTGGTCTCCTCATAGACGAGGTGGACCACAGCCCGCGCGAAGTCGGCAAACTTCGCGACATCGGTCAGTCGCTGGACGGTCACAGGCACTAGTTCCGAGAGGAGCACCTCACCCTCATCAAGGAGTGTCTCGAGTGCGTCGCCATCTGGCGGATCGACATCCAGTTCGTCTCGAGCTACGAGTGCGAGGAAGTCGTACGCCAGTTTCTGAACGGCGTCGAAGCCGAGGTCATACATGAACTCGTGGTACACGTCAAGGAATCCGTCACCAGGCTGTGAGACATACCCAACAACGACATCGTCTCGGTCTCGGATTCGAGACCGTGTGTACTTCAGCGTGTGTGACTTCCCGTTCCCGTACTTACCGGTGACTACCAGGTGTTTGGACTTCCCGGTTCCAAGCACGGTGTTCACCGTGTTCTGGACCGCACTCCGGACGCGCTCCTGCCCGCAGTATACCTCAGGGTCGTCTGCTGGGACGGGACTGTACGGGAACGGGTTCTCCGTAAGTCCGAACTGGTCGTAATCGCGGCCACTGTCGTCGAACGTCAAGTCGTCGGAAGGGGTCGGTGTGTCGCTCATCGTGGATTTTCCCGTGTGTTGGTCGAGTCGTCTGTCCTGTCGGTCGCTGCGAACTCGCGATCGTGGATCGCGAGGTAGTAGTACCGTTTCCCGAATTGTTCCACGCCGTCCATGACGGCGTCTGTCGATTGCGTGGTCGAGACGAGCCCTCCTGTCGTCGTCTCGCCGTCTTCGGCGTCGAGGCCGTCGACCGGGGTGATCTGTTTGATTCCGTACCGTGCCGTCTTCGCGTCGGTGTCGACCGGTGCGCCGGACAACTCCAGTGCTCCGACGTTCTCACCCACAAGTTCGACGAGTCTGTCGTCGAAGGTCGAACGGCGACAGCACCGCCGCTCACAGACGTGTTCTCGAAGTCGAGGGATGGAGAGGTACCGTTGAACGAGATTCATCCCGGCACTAGCTTCCAACTTGTCGAACACCTCCAGTAGTGTCGCCGAGAAGGGTTCGGGCGGGCCCTCGTCACTGTTCACACAGTAGTACGAACCAGTGAACGCGTTCCGGGCGACACTCCCAAGACGCTCTGCCCAGTCGGCGATCACCTCGATCGTGGTCTCGTTGAACGTGTACGGGGACGCTGTGGACCCTTCGTCGAGTGCGACCAGAATCTCGTCCAGAGTCGCCGGTCCGACCGCATCCACGGTCGAACAGAACGCACGGTAGTGTGGACTACCGTCGTAGAGAATGTCACTGGCGCTTCGCCACGCCTCGGACCGAATCGCTGAGAGGAACCCTGCACCAGACTCCGTCGTGCGGAACTGCTCTGTGTCTCCCTCTGTGTCGGTCCCGTCGGCTTCGGTACCCTGCCACAGGAGGCCGATCCGTGTCGCTTCGAGTAGTGTCTCCCGAGCACGACGACGCGACACATCGAGGCGGTTCTCGACTGCCGTCGTCGTTCGTGCAGTCTCCCGACAGCAGTGTGTCGCTTCGACGAGTCGGGAGAGTGTGACCGGCCGGATCGTCGCACGGTCGTTCGTCACGTGAGCCTCCGAATCTGTTGTTTCGCCGTCTGGTAAGCGCGGTTCGCCACGGGATTTCCGGCGAACCGCATATCCAAGTACTCCTCCATATCGCGGTCTGCGGCAACGGCAAATCGGAACCGACGAAGTTCCGTCACGAGTGCCCAGAGGTTGTGACGGGTGAGTAACGTCCGGTCGGCCCTGATCTCGGACAACGTGCTGTCTTTGCACGTCGGGCAAGGACACGGGAGTCGGTCGAGCCCTTCGATCTCTGCGATCGGCTGACACCCGTGACCAGGAGATAGGTAGTTCCGTTGCGCCGCCGACTGGATAAATGCAGTCGAGTCGAAGCTATCGACACCCAAGTACAACAGCAACGGCTGGTAGGTGATTCCACCGAGGCCGTACACGTGGAGGTGCTTCTCTGTCGCTCGACGTGCTGCGATAATCAGCTTCGTGACGCGTTCGTAGTCCGTTCTAATCGGAACAAGGCTCCCGACCGCATATCCGTCGAACTTCCCGTTCGCCTCCAAGTACTCGATTCCGTTCTCGATCGTCTCTGGGTCGTACCCATGGACACTAGCGATCAGGTGGCCGTCACCGTCGTGTGCGTCACTCGCCTCTAGCGCGAGACGAGTGCTCTCGTCGATGCGTCGTTGATTCTCCGCTCGTCTGTTCTCGCGAGAGAGCGGAAGGTCGACTGTCCCTAGGAAGTCCGCACCAATGGTTTCCTGTGCCTCCACGATCTCGACTGCCGACACGTCCGGGTCCGACTCCTCGAAATCGAAGCCACCGCTGTCGGCGAAGACCACCGTCTCTGCCGTCGCGTCCATCTCCGAACGGAGTTCGTGGTCACCAGTGAGGCGCTCCCACTGTGGCCGGTTGTTCTTGATCGCCCGTGTGTTGACGAGTGCGGTCTGGAGGTCCGGAATTCGGTCGGTGTACCCCGGTGTGTTGTCCGAGGACCGTTTCCCGACGTTCCGAACCGGAAACAGTGTCGGTGTGTCGACGGGCCCGTGCGGGGTGTCGACCGTCCGTTCGCGGTACAACATGACGAGCTCACCATCGTGCAGGCGATCAATAAACTTTGCTGTAGCAAAGTAACTCGTGCACCGTCAGTTCTAACGACGGTCGGGGAGTCCACCCCACATGGTGTTCGAGTCCGTCCGCGAGCTCGTCGCGCCGAAACGGACACTCGAAGTTCTCCAGCTACTGGCAGAGGACGGGCCGCTCAGGTTCGGCGAACTCGAAGACTCCGTCGACACGTCCTCGGACACGCTCACACAGAGTCTGACGACACTCGTCGAGTACGATCTGATCGACCGCGAAGAGAGGAACCGACGGAACGTCTCGTACCGCGTGACCGAGTTCGGCGGTGACGTCTTGTCACAGGTCCGGAGCTTGGAGACCGATCTCGAACCGGACGAGACCCCGTCCGACGACGGATTGTGACGGCGACGGTCTCAGAAGTCGTCGAACCCGATCTGTTCGGAGTCGGTTCGGGTGCACAACTCCGCGAGTTCGGACAACGAGGGTGTCTCGTCCCCGACGCGGGCGGCGAAGTTCTTCAGATACTGGCCCTTGATCGCGACGGTGATCGTCCCGTGTGCCTCGGCCTCTGCGGTGCGTGCGGCCAGCGAAGTGAGGCGGTCGTACTCCGCTGCGACCGTCTCGCGGTTGAACAGGACGCCGAGAGACTCGGACGGGAATGCGTCGAGCACACGGTCGAGGTCCATCGCTCCGACGTAGTCGTCACCGAGAGGGAAGAACACCACATCGTACGGCACTCCGTCGGCGACCGACGAGATCAACTCTTCCGTGACACCGAACGTTCGCGCTCGTTCTTCGGCCGTCGCTGCATCCATCTCGCGGAACGTCGCTTCGTAGGGTGGGAGTCGGGTCTCCTCGTCGACGAGTCCGAACCCGGCCGACACGTACAGACGGTCAACGGTGTGTCCGTCGTCACGGAGTTGGACGACTGCGTCGTCGACGAACCGTTGCTGGCGACCGTCGTAGAGTTCGCGTGCCGGAATCGTGATCGGACTCTCCTCACGGAGTTCGTCGATGCCATGATTGTCGATCTCCTCGACACCGTAGACGGGTGCACTGTCCGGGAACGACTTCGACCCCGAACACTGGTCGACGATCAATACCCGCATCAGTAGTCACCCAACCCCTGTTGGACGGTTCTCCGGGGGAGGTAGTCGTCGTCGTATCCGAGGTGATCCAACACCGCACTCCTGAGTGCCGACGGGTCACCGAACCGCTCGACGGATGGATTACGGGTCGAAGACCCCACAGTTGCCGTGTCGTCTGGATCGTACAGGAACACCGTCGTGTATCGGTCCAGGGGAGTCGGACCGGTGAGTCCCTCACCGTCCGGGTCGGCCCACCACTCGTGGACTCCGTCGTCGAGGACAGCCACTTCAGCCACCGGGAGATCGTGTACTGCCTCCCAGAACGTGGGTCGTTCCGACTGGAGTTCCGCCTCGGTCGTGTCTGCCTCCACTGGGGCCGGGCGCGTGGTCGCGACGAGGATGGCGGGGAGGTCTCGTTCGAGTTGTCGGTAGAATCGGTAGGTGTTGTGGAACCCGCGCCGACGATTCCGATCGTTCCCACGGAAGACGGCGATCTCGACGCCGTGTTCCGTACACAACGGACAGTCACACTCGTCCCAGGGGCGCCGACGAAGCGTTCGCCGGTAGCCGTCGAGTTTGTCCGTGTCGTCGACGGAGTCGAGTTCCGCGTACGACTCGACGACCGGCCAGAGGTGGTCGAAACTGGCAGGGCTACTCCCGTCGGAGGAGACCTCTGCGACGGCGTCAGCGGTCCACGGCGCAGTTTCCAGTTCCGTACTCGCCGTCTCGATCACCTCGAGGTAGTCGTGCCAGGCGAGTGAGTCGTCCGGGTCGTCGGCACGGAGAAGTTTCACCACGCGCTTGCGGAACTGTTCCCCGAAGAACCCCTGCACCTCAGCGCCGTACGCGAAGTCCTCACGAAACACCTCGGTCGTGTCCCGGATCCGCGTCTGGTCGTACCGGTCGTCGTGCCGGTGGTCGTCGAGGTACGTCGTCAGTGCGGTGAGTGTCTCCCGAGCCTCCGGAACCCACTCGCTGACGGCCTCGTTGATGGCCGTCTCGGCGTCGTACGCTCTGAGAGCCTGCATCAGTTCGTACCCTTGCAGCGACTTCTCGACCGTCGTCGAGAGTGACTCACCGGGGGCGCCGTAGCGAACCCTGATCGCGTCGAACTTCTCGTCGGCGTCCAGGTGGTAGTTCTTTCCCCCCGTCCACGCCGCACGGAGCATGCTCGCACTATCAAAACTCGTCACACCACCGCGACCGATCGTGTCGAATGCGTCTGTCTTCGCGAACCCGAAGAGGTGGTTGTCGATCCGGGTACCTTCCCGACGCTCGAAGTCGTCGATCACGGTGCCGACTTCGGCGACAACGTCACGAACGACGCTCGCTGGACTCCCGGCGAGCCCACCCATGCCGACGTAGTCGTATCCCAACTCGAGGACCGTCTCAGCCGCTTGTGCATACGACTCGGGGTCCCAGCCTTGGAACGCCGCCATCAGTCGGAAGTCGTGGCTGTCCGAGTCGTAGTGGTCGGCCATCTCGCGGGCGTTCCGGAGCGTGAGGTCGTACCGGAACTGTTCGTCGTCGGTTCGGTACACCGCTCGGGGATCGTCCGCCAGACGCGTCAGGACGCTGTCGACCGAGCCTTCGAACGCGTTCGCGCGGAACTGCTCTGGGTTGTCGACTCCAGTAATAGAGGGCTCGTACTCGTCGACATACGACGGCCACTCCGTAGGCCACGTGTCCGCCATCACGTCGACACTCGCGGTGAACTCGTCTGGGATGTCGTCGACGGTGAGGTGCTCACCGAACGCCCGCTCGTCGACGTACAGCCTACCTTCTTCCTTCCCAGACCCAAGGACGAGGTGATCGATCGTGACACCGGTCGAGACATCAAGCTCGTCGTAGAAGGTGAGCATCCCCTCGTTGCCGTACGGCGGGAACGGGAGTGATTTGTACCCCCATGCACCGCAGTCACTGATCGTCGGTAGCCAGTCTGGGATCGCCAGTTCGGGGTCGTCGTACACGCCGTTCGTCGTGAGCCGCTCGAACTTCGTGCTCGACGACTCCACCTGTTCACGCGAGATCAACACACCGTCGATCGGAGTGGTCTCGCGATCGAAGACATCCCAGATGAACGCCCGTTCGCGCTCACTCTTGTCGAGCGTAGAGAGGTCGTCGTTGTGGAAATCGTACGCGGCGTCGACCGCGTCGTCCCACTCGGGTACGTAGAATCTCACGAGAGAGGGTCACCGTCCGGGGATATTCGACCGGACAAGTAAACCCCGTGTTCCGGAGTCGGCCGTCGGGTGTGAGAGGACGCAGACATGGTGCCAAGTGGCTCACTCACACCAGCACTCGACCGGCCCAGGATTCTGTTCCTCTCCAGCAGCACTCACGTCACAGACGAAGTACTCACCATCGGGATAGACAATGAACCTATCTTCGTCGACGTTCTCGACACCACCGACATCATCGAAGTTCCAGTCTGCATCCTCGGTGCCGCGCCACGTCGTGTATCCGTCCTCGCCAGCGACGGCGAAATCTAGCGTACCGCTGCCACTAGCGAGAATATGTTCGACCGAGTCGAGTCGCACGTCTGTCGTAATCGTCGTCATGCCCGCGATTAGTCGGAGGACGAATAAAAAGAGTAGAGGTGGGGGATCGTCTGAGTTGGCTACATCAGATCACGCTTACAATCCGCCATTACACATCGCAGACGGAGGGTATACCCAGTTCATACGCACTAGTGTACAGAATCAGCTACAGGCGTCGAAGAGCCCACAGGTGAAGTTCCGAGGAGATAGCGTGTGGTGGCGGTGTGACCACCCTCGGTGCAGAACGGTATCCGTTTCTACTGAACACGCCAGTAGGTATGCCCCCAGCGGTATGGTGTGAATCCAGTAAGACAAGAAGCCGGTACGGTGGTAGAGCTACTATTCGTGCAACAAACGTCTGACGCAGGGCCCACCGTTTAAGTTGGATGACCAACAACCCACAGAGAGACCCAAGATAGGACGCTACGAACGCGACACCCGTCGCTCACCGACGTGGGGCCGCAGGGAGAGGAAGCTTGGACACCTACCTCTTGCTGCCGACCCTACTTGGTCGTTCCCCTTCGTTAGCATTTGCTATAGTGTGAACGAAGGGCTGGCTAGTTCGACCCGGTATTCGAGCCGGTAGTACGTCGGTAGCGACTGCAGCGTGTGTCCACCCACGGACCACGAGATGCTATCCCACTCTCACGGTTGGCCGCCGCGGCTCCCTAGCCACCAGTACGCGACGTACTCTGCCGCGAGCGTCGTGTGCCACTGGCGCTCAGGCCACCACTACTCTGAGAGGTGGTCGCGATGAACGGCCCTGTCCAGGCCGCCGTCGGCGGCCGGATCGCTGTTGTGGGATGTGCAGACTGTCAGCACTATTGGCTCATCGAACACAGCGACATCGCCCTTCAGGACACACTCACGTGCCCCCGATGCGCTCGCACACACGCCACCGACGCGATGCGAACCCTCGCCGAGGCCGATACTCGCGAACAGGCCGCAGAACTCCGCAGTCGGATTCTCGCGAGTCGCGCTGACCGTCTCGAGAGCTACGAACGCGAGGGCACCTATGCCGAGCAGGGCGCCCAGATCGATCTCGATGACTCTCTCGGTCCAGATGTTGACCATCCGGCGACGACCGTCCCGAAGAGTATCGTCGACGATGATGTCGGCGGACTCTTTCGCGACTGGTTCGATCATGACTGGAAAGCCGGTATCCACGACGACCGGCTGGCGGACGCAGCCGCGGATGTCGAGATCACAGCTGGCCTCTCTGTCGATGACGAAACACTCGCCGATCCGTGGAGCGACGCCGGCGTCGATCCGGCCGCAGGTGAACTTGCCTATGACACCCAGCATCCAGTTGACCACGTCGACGCGGTCACACTCACGCCCGACACGACCGCGACCTCTCTGTGGACAACACTCCTAGACGGAGTCGGCGAACAATTGCTCACCGACGCGATCAGTCGACTCCGGGCAGAATACGACCACACGGAGAGCCACACCCTCGCTCGCCGCCTCAAAGAAATCGGCGTCCCAGCGAGCCTGTGGTCCGTTGTTGAGGCGGCTGTTCGCGACGACGCGCATGTCGATGAGGTCCTCAAACTCGCACGTCGCATCGCGACCCAGCGCCAGCCCGTAGAGCGGCTGTATGGGCTTGCCCACCTGCTCGGGTGGCGCCCTGGTTCTGACCCCACGCCCGAGACACTCGTTGTCCGGGCGACCGACCAGTACATCCAGGCTCTCCGAGACGGCGACCGCGCGACTGACACCGTCGACAACATCGCGCGCCTGCTGGAACACCTTGGACACAGTCTCGAGGTCATCGTCGTCGCGTCCCCCGTAGACTGTCGGCTTCTCACCCACCTCCACGACCACCATAATGTAACTCGTCGTTGGACTGGACGCCAGTCACATACCGATATCGACGCTGTCGCCCACCAGGCCATCATCGACTACGGTCGTGATGCGACCGAGATCGATATTCTGCGAACGCTCGCGCACAATGACACGAGAGGCCTGTCGTACAGGACGCTCGCAGACGATCTCGATGTCTCTCGCCAACGGCTCAGCCAGATCATCCCCGAGACAGACGACGCCGATGCCGACCGTCTCGAGGGTCGTGACCTCGTCACCACGCTCCGTGTCGGCAATCGAACGCAGGTCGAAATCACGCCATACGGCTGCCGTGTCGTCGAGATCCTCGCCGAGCGCGACCGCGAGCAGACAACCCTCGATGAGGCCGTAAGCCGGCCGTTGCGATCGCCCAGCCATGGACGTGAAGCCCCACGCGAGCACGAGGAGGAGGAGGACTCGGACCCCCGGCGCAAAGGGTGTGGCTTAGCGCAGGTGCAACAACTGGCATCATGGCGCGCCGCACAGGCACTCTCTGCCTGCACTCCACAGGGTATCTCTGTTGTGGATGCATCACTGGATTCCACTGATGACTGCAGAGAAGCGGACCTCTGGGTGGACACACAGGAGGACGCAGTGGTGGTCTCCTGTGAATACACGAACCCCATGCAATGGACACTGTCCACTGCTCGGGCGTTAAGCAATTCTCGGACGCTCAAGGCCTTCCTCACACAGGAGCAGGCAACTACGACGGATCTCGGGGAGCTGTTTGCCGACCACCGACAGGTGCTCCGCTCGTCGACGTGTCTTGGGCACCTGCCTGATCGGTTGGACGACCTCAACGAGTTTATCGCGTCGCTTCAGGAGGCACGAGACGATCTGCAGGAGCTGTCAGGCGATCTCCACGACGCGAAAGCACAGGACGACGAGAGTGAGGTTTCCCGGCTGTACAGTCAGATCACGCGGGAGGCACTCGGGCTGTCATCGACGATTATCGCGGTCCTCGACCTGCTAGACGTTGAAATCGTTCGCGAAGTACGTGTCCCTGGATTCAATCGCGAGTTCGATGCCGCCCGCTGGGAAGACCTCACACAGATGATCGGGACGGCATCGGCGATCCAGAGCCGACAGGGATTGAACACGTTGTATCGGCAACTGTACGAGCCACGGGAGTCGAAGCAAGAGTGGACAGTGGATATTGACGATGCTGCGACGGGTCTCGGTGAGTTGATGGGTTCATGGGTGATCTGTGGGGACTTCGGGAGTCACGGATCAGACAAGCGGAAGGCGTTTGTTGAGGACCTCCGAGCGACTGTGGCTGAACCACGCCCGCTCCGTGAGGACGCCCCCGAATTCGGGGCTGAGATACCTGTGAACGCGTTTGACTCGGATCGCGTGGCGGTGAGACGCGCAGCTCGGCGACTCTGTGAGCGGAAGGGATACGACGAGCCGTCGGCGGCTGTAGTGTCGGTGCTGCAGTTGTATACCGGCGGAGCGTACGACACGGCTCGATGTCTGAACTATCTCCAGCCGGCTGACGGTGTACGGGAGGAACTCGATGTCCGTGAACTCCGCTATGCAATCTCCCACCTCGACACGAGCCGAATCGTGCCAACAGAGTCCAGTGCTGTCGGTCGGGTGATCCGAGAACTGCTTCGGTCTGATGCCCCGCTCTCGACGCAAGAGCTGGCTGACGCGGCAGATGTGGCTCGATCGACGTTGACCCGCGATGGCGGTGCTGGCGACCGACTCCGTGGCCTTGGACTCCTCAAGCGGACAGACGACGGTGAGTGGCGCATTCTGCTGCCGACTGACCAACAGGAGGAGCGTGACGGTATCCTCCCGTCGCTCCTCGTCGACGAAACGATCACAGCCGTCCGGGATGTCCTCGGCGATGTCGCGTTCCAGTGCGTGTCGGATCCTGCTCGCCTCGCCGATCCCGACGATCCAGTGACGAGTCCGTGGTTGTGGGATCAGACAGACGGCCCTGACTGTCGACCGTTGCTTGAGGCGTGGGAATGGCTCAGGCCGTGGGTTCCGATTCTCGTCGACATCCTCGATCACGAGCCGGATTGGTGGACTGAAACTGATGGACCGGATCACGCACTCTTAGGGGTGGATCCGAGTCAGGCACGGCTGGATAGTGGGCTAACGACTGTTGGCTGAGTCTATTCGTCGGTTATTCCGGTCGATCGCCTGCAGGCACTGGAAGCTCTCTTCCTCTGTCTGACAGATTTTTATGACACAGTCAATGTGGCAGCGACATTCGTCCGGAAGGCGGGCGTCGAGAAGTGGCGGCCACAATCCTGTCAGCGCCCGTATAGTGAGGCGTTAGTACCTTCGCCGTCAGCACCGGGTGACCGCGCGGTTCTTCTCTTTGACGCTCCACACTTACACACATGAGCAAAGTCGTCCTCCCCGAGCCACTCGTCGAGTGCCACCGGTGTGGGGGTGAGCTCGAGCGCGACGACCGCACGGTGTCCTGTTCCGAGTGCGACGGCTGGTTCCTCGTCCAGGGCGATCCCGAACAGTCGCTGTCGCGGTTCGACCTCGTCGCGATCGTCGAACACGCCCGCGATCACCCACCGGCCTGCGAGTGTTCCGCGTGTCTCTACACTCGGCGCGAGGCTGAGGGGTACGCTTAGAGCCCTGCTAGGGCCTGGTCCATCGCTGCACTGTACTCCAACGCAAAGAGCAGGATCCCGAGCGCCGCCACCGCTACAGCGATCGCCATTCCGATCTCTGATTGTCCACGCTTACTGCCCCAGAAGCGATCTTTCGCTCCCATACTTGTATCAGATTGTGCCACGCACATAAGTAGTGGGGGCAGTTGAGACATAGATCTCTCGGATAGTGTCTGACGGAGGTTTATCACCTCTCCACACTTTTTGCTCTCTTTGATGTCACAGAGCGCAGAGAGGATCGCCATTACGAACCAGAAAGGCGGGGCCGGGAAGACGACCACGACGATCAACGTCGCCGGCGCGCTGTCGCGCCGCGGCTACGATGTCCTCGTGATCGACCTCGACCCGCAGGGACACGCCACCGAGGGGCTGGGCTTCGGCGACTCCTACGACGCCCGGGATCGCGACTCGTTGTACGAGGTCCTGCCCGATCTCGACCGGCTGGACGAGCTTGAGTCGCTCGTCGTGACGCACGACGAGATGGATCTCGTCCCGTCACACCAGCGCATGATCAACATCGAGGACGAGCTCGCAAACGCCCGCCGCCGCGAGGAACGGCTCGGGATGCTTCTCGACGACGCGGACACCGCGTGGGACGTGGTTCTCGTGGACTGCCCGCCGAACCTCGGTATCCTCACCGACAACGCTGTGGTCGCGACCGGCCAGGTCCTCATCCCGGCCCAGGCGCGGTCCACGTCGATCCGGGCGATCGAGCAACTGTTCCGCCAGCTCCGGTCGATCGAGACGGCGTTCGACGACGTTGACGAGCTCGGCCTGGTCGCGAACGAGGTTGGCACGGACGGCGAGGCCGAGGAGATGATGGACTGGTTCAAAGAGACCTTTGAGAACAAAGAGCACTGTGAGGTCTTTGAGATCAGAAAACGGGTCGCCCTCCAGCGCGCTTGGAACAACGGCGTCTCCATCTTCGCACACGGCGAAGAGTGCGACATGGAGGCGGAGTACGACGCGATTGCCGGACACCTTGAGGAGGTCACGGATGTCTGAGGGCAACGGCGACGCGAAGCGTGACCGCGACCCGTTCGCCGAGCGCTACGACCGCGACGACGAGGGAGAGTCAGAGACGACAGGGTCGTCAAAGAGCTCAAAGAGCGTGAAGAGCGCAGAGAGTACAGAGACAGCAGAGAGCAAGGAGACGATCCGAGACCGGAAGAACGTCAACATGTACCTGCCGGAGGACCTCGTTGACGACCTCCAGATCCGCTACGCGCAGATGGAAGCGAAGTGGCGAGCCGAGCACGGCGAGTCGCTCGCGAAGAACCGTGAGTACTACCCTGCGGTGGTTCGCGCGGCCCTGAACGACACGACCGTCGCGGAGGAGCTCGGCCTCGAAGAGAAGTAGGACAGTCGTCGCAGCCGTGGCCGTCTTGTCTCCAGCCGCCTTCGATACCGCCCTGTAGGAGTACGTCAACATCTTCGACATGCAGGTGAAGTCGAGTACTTGCTGTGGGTGTAGGGTTACGACGCGGTGTCCAACCCGCATACCCTCCTGACTTGCGATCCCGAAGTCGGAGCAGGCACAACTTTCACTCGGGTCTGGACACGCTTTTATCTGCCTGTCCACTGTGGACAAGATGTGGATGGTCGCCCTGGAACGGGTCACCATAATGAAAAAGTAAATTAGCGAATGACGGCAGTTCAGCGGCTAAGGCGCCGGTTATATAGATCTATTAAAACCGGAATCGCACCGCTTATGTTAACCGCTGTCATTGACGGTGTGCGGGCACGTGAGATTCCGGGCGCTTAGCCCAGAACCGCCCGATCACGCCACTGCCCGTTCGGATGTACCGGCCTCGAGACGACTAGTCGCAACTACGGAACCATGATCGAACTAACAACGATCGCGGCCACACTGGCGCTGGTGACACTCTCGCCGCGGATCACGATCGAGGTGTCACTCACGGTGTCAAGTGGCCCGAACGAGTCGGGCGCTTAGCCCAGAACCGCACCGAGAGCGAAGTACCCCTCCGACTTAGGGGTTTCTGATTTCACCATTCTGACGAGTGTCCTCCGTCTTTCTGCATCGCGTGATATGTTTTACCGCGAAGAACCACCGTCGACAACAACGCTACCCCGGGACCTGACCATCCAACACTACACCTCGCGCATTGTGTACTTCAGGCCCCCGAGCTGGTGCCGTTGAGTACAGCGGACTGGTTGTCACACCGAGTGTGCCGCGTACGCTTTGAGGTCCGGTCACGAATGACCGTCCGTACTGTCGGCTAATAACCACTGTGTCCTCCACCTTCTCTCACGAGAGTCGCTGTATCCCACTGAACTAACCACAGTGTGTTACATCTGCTTCTGCTCCTCTGTCCGAACATCGCCGAACATCCATCCGACGATGCCCCCACCGATCACCGCTCCAAACACGACAAAGATCCAACTCGTAAACGCGCCAACGAGACCAAGCAGAGCGGCACCGGCAGCGGTAGCAGCGCCAGTTCCAGGCTCATCGGCAGCACTGCTGATGATTCCCGTCAGCGCGATGTTCGCGAACCAATTTACGACTGAACTGAGAATTCCTCCGACGAACCCGACAACCGCCCCGCGACGCGCGCCTGACCGCCCCCCAGATGCGATCAAAAAGGCGACAATGCATCCACCAGCGAACCCTGCCACCGTTTTGAACACAGGGCCGAGAATGATACCGATTGTAGGGATGATCGAGAGCAATCCTAAGAATACGATCACTGCTGACCCTATCAACAGGGCCTGCTGTCAATCGGATATGTTCATAACTATGGCTCTTCGGAAGCATGAATAAACCTTTTCTCCTCGTCGCTGACTAACACCTGCCACACAAACTATCCCAGAAACGCGGGTTTAGCGGCGATGCGGGGTGACGGTAACACTGGGTGCAGGGTTGAGGCGGGTCAGACCCTACGTCAGCGGTGCAGGCACGCAACACGCTGGTAGGCGGTACTACACCCGGCATTATGAGGGAGTGTTCGACTCACTTGATGGGTGTACAGGCCGCCTCACGCGTGATAGGATGCTGGGCAGGTGACGGCGAGTACCGATCGAACCTCGACAGGGGCTCGCCGCCTGTGGGGTGGAGCACCGCCCAGCATCCGTCGTAGGTGGTGACGGCGTTTAGAGCCTTGGCTGTCGTGTGTTGCGGTTCGTCGCCATCCCGTTGCATGGTCGGGCTGTCGGCGAGCATCTCGGGGGATGCAACGGGGTGGATGGAGTCGGAACGCTCGCCGTGGAGTCCACGACCCCGACACCACAGACAGGAGTGTGACAGACTTAGATCCTACGTCGGACCAACCTGCTCTCTTACATCGATCTGGCCTGTAGAGACCCACCTGCCGGACGAGGCGTGAGAAGCAGAAGCTGATACTCGACATGTATACAACTTTGCCCGGTGAACCGTGTGAAGCCCGGTAGAGGGCTCGAAACGGGCAAAGTCTCTTTATCATCACCTCCGGCTGTCCGGTGTGAGCGAGCCCTTGATGACGGAACTCGAGGCGTACAGTGAAGCAGTCAACGAGGCTCCCGGCCCCGCCGACTACACGGTGAGGACGGAGTACAGTTGGGCGGAGTTCTGTCGCCGGTGTGACCTACACCTGCAGAAGGAGGCCGACTCCAAGGCGATCGACATGCCGAATCACTTCGCGGTCACGGTGATCGAGTCGACCGAGGAACTCCGCTCAGACTAACCAACACTCCGTTCCACAGACACCGGGACGTTGGTTAGCCGTGTGGATCGGTCTACGCACTCTCGGCGACATCCAGATAGAAGACTCGCTACTCGTGGAGTGCGTCGAAGATCTCGCGCTGCTCTTCGATCAGATCGTCGACCTGCTCCTCGAGGTCACGCCCGTTCTCATCCGGATCACGAAGACTCATTCGTGCCTCCGGCTATGCTGTGGAGTGAATTGAACTTTGTGTTGCTCATGGCTCTAACCGATCCTCGTCGATCTCCCCAGTCGCGAGCCAGTCCGCGATCTCGTCGACATCGAACCGGCGAATCCGTTTCAGGATGTGTGGTACCCGGTCGTCGGTCACAGCCGGTTCTGCATCGTGATTCTTCAGGTAGATGTTCGTGACCGTCCACGCTGTCCGCTTGTTCGCATCCTCGAAATAGTGCGACGTGATCAGGTCACGGAGGAGCGCGGCGGCCCGCATGTAGGTGCCGTCGTGCTCGGCGACACCGTTGAGGAGGCGTTCAATCTTCAGGCGCGGCGCGGCGACTGCTGCGCCAGTGTACTTCAGGTCGTACTGCTTCTCGATCCGGTCATGTATGTCGATCACCTGCCGGGCGTCCGGGAGGTCGTCCTCACTCATCGTCGCCCCCGCGGGTAATGCGCGCCCGGTCGTAGTTCGTTGGGATCGATGGCCTCAGCCATCCCTCGTTTCCCAGAACAATGAGCCTCCTACCTCTCTACTCACGACTTTGCCTTGGTCTCGGAGTTTGTCCAACCAGTAGTACGCTGTCCGGTCTGGGCAGCCTACTGAATCCGCGACATCCGAAGGGTGGTGTTCAGATTAGGATTGAAGAACGAGGCGTGGCGCTTTCTGAGTGACTTATGCCCGAAAACGCACGCCTCAGCGGATGTCTCGACCAGATCGACTTAGAGTTTGTGGAGCGAGAAGCGACACCACGGCTGCTGATGAAACTCAGTATTCAGCTGCACCTCGCCGGCCTCTCACTCTCGAATACTGTTTAGTTTCTCGATGTGTTTGGTGTCGATCGTGTTCGATCCACCGTTCACAACTGGGTTCACAAGGCCGATCTACAGCCCAGATCGGGACAGACCCCGGATCACGTCGCGGTCGACGAGACCGTGATCCACTCGACGACGACCGCTACTGGCTGTACGCTGCCGTCGATCCCGACTCGAACGAACTACTCCATACGAAGCTCGAACCGACCAGAAACAACGCTCTCGCTGTGAAGTTCTTCCGAACTCCGTGAGAAACGCGACGTTGACGACGCCGTGTTTCTCATCGACGATGCACCTCAACTTCACAGTGCTTGTCAACGCCACAGCCTCGATCACCACGTCACCCGCCACGGTGATCGCAACAGCGTCGAACGTGTCTTCAGAGAGGTAAAACGCAGAACATCTAGTTTCTCAAACTGTTTCAGCAACGCCAGTCGAAAAACAGCAGACGAGTGGTTGCGTCGCTTCGCCTTCGCATGGAACCGGCTTATCTGAACACTACCGGGTCAGAACCCGGCGTTGTAAATCAGGCCGCTCAGACTGCCTCTAGTTGGTCGTAGACTTCGCCGAAGTTGTCGTATTCGTGGCTCTGGTCATTTCTGACCTCGTCCACTACTTCTTCATCTTCAACTTCGTAGAACGCGAACCCGCCACCGAAGTACTCATCGTAGCTATCATCACCGGGTTCTACAGTATCGATAACTCCATTCAGTTCTGGATCATCAATATACTTACCCACAGCAAAGCTAGCCATATCCCAGATATCTTCAAAATCAGTATTAACGCCAGATTTATTGTAATCCAATAATGTACGGGTCAACTGCTCCGTCGAACCAGTAGTCATAGTGATATTATCTACTGGGGCATCTCCTCTAGCCAGTACTGCTTGTTCATCATTAAAGTTGTTGTATTCATCTGTTGCGACACTGTAAATCATCTCTACAGCTTGATCCTTTGCATCTTCGAAGCTGATGCCCTGGCGATCCCATTCATCCGTGTGGAAAAGTACTGGGTGGTGAAGACTTGTTGCATCTCTCCTTGCTTCGTCATTTGGATCCTCTATGACTCTCCAGTTTTGTATTTCAACATGTGATTGTGCAGTGCCATTACCTGACCAAGGTCCTCCGGAGTTGAAAGTTCTTACCTTATCATCGTCAGGGGAGTATAGCATTCCTGCTTTTCTGCTACCCATTTCCATGGGTACTTCCCAGGCCAGAACATCAAAGTCATGATGTCTCTGGTATGCCTCTCTCATAATCACACCTCGTTCTTTCTGAGATACCTGCTCATCTGTCCCGTCTATAGAGACTACCAGACTGTGGCCAAGATCCAGAGACTCTTCTACTGTATCAGCGTTCAACCAATCTTGTTCATCATAATAAGGTTGTGAATCTGCTGTCTCTCTCAGGTATCCTTCATCTTTAGCGGTTTCAAACAATTGCTCACCAACAAATGATTCTACTATCTGCTCCATTGGAGCATCGTAGTTAGGGTCATTCGCCATGATATCGAAGTTGCTTTCCCGGATCAGCTTCAGTGCTTCAAAGTCGACAGTATGATCATCATTCTCTCTATCAGTCGAAAACTCGAAGGCCGGGTGATCCTGTACTACTCCGCCTACACTGCCTGAAACATACTGGCCTAGTTCACTTCTCAAAGCGTCATTTCTTCCAGGCTCTAGGTCCCACCGGTAATCCGCTGGACGATCAACATCTTGTTCGTCCTCTTCGGTTTCAGTCTCCTCATCGTCCTCGGTCGGAGTTTCATCTTCTGGTGTATCGGTATCCTGTGGAGTATCAGTAGGTGTATCCGTCGGTGTACCTGTAGAATTATCTGTAGGTGTGCCGTCGCCGTCTTCCTGAGATCCAGAACAGCCAGCAATTAGTGTCGACACTGCAATAGTGGAACCGGAGAGGAAACGCCGTCGTCTCATTACCAGATACCTTCTAATGCAACTCTGAAAATTGTTCTGTACTCAGTATCTCTGAGTCAGCATCGCAACCCGTGGGTCCTCGAAAGCGTAGAACTCGACCCGGTCGCCGTTGTAGATCCCGCTCACTTGTTAGGTGTTCGCTGTACAGTGGCCGGATCGGGCCTATGTGCTTTCCAGGCGCACAACCGGCTGCGGACTTCATCGTACCGGCCACCTAACAGATAGTTGACAGTCAGATACAGCAGTGGGCAGGAGGGTCGAACCTCCTCCTGGTATATAAATCCCCTCCACACGCTTATAAGAAGAGCGTAGGTAGCACGTGTTGTGCAGGTTCACGAACTCAAATCTGTCACGCGCGTTTTTTGAGGGAGAGCGAAGTCCAGACTCTTATTGCTTGTGCGGATGATAGAGAACGTAAACTGGCGATCCGAACACTCTGGCGCGCTTCAGCCCGCAGTGTTACTGTCGCTGAGCGACTGTACCCGAGTTCTCTCATTCGCGGGGACGGCGATGCTGATATCCCTGCGATCCGGGTTGAGGTCAAAGACTCGCGTTCGGAGCGAGATAAACCGACGAAGATGACGACCCGCGTCATCCCGGAGAAGCTCTACCGTGACCTCGAACAGTGGTGTGAGGACACGAACCGCTCTCCTGATACCCCGATATTCTCCGTCCAGAGCGCCCAGATGCAGAACTGGGTGACTGAGGCGGCCGCTGTGGCGGCTGATGAGACGGGGATAGAGATGTGGGAAAGGGTCACTTCTCACGACCTCCGTCGGTCCGGCATCACCCAAATGAAAATGAAGGGGCTCAGCCCTCTGTTGATTCAGGACCACGGCGACTGGTCAGACCTTGAGAATATGAAGCCGTACCTGGATGTGGTGCCACTCGAAAAGATGCATCGGGAAATGGAACGTGCTGGGTGGCTGCCTGGGGAGGAGCAGTCCGCACGCGATCGCCTCACTCGGATCGAGAACGATGTCGACGCGGTCAAGGAGATGGTTGAGCAGCTCGTCGAGTCAGGCAGCGTCGAGATGGATACAGAAGACGACGACAGTCCCGCCGTCCAGACCAAGCCGAACCAGAAGACGCTCGTCGAGATGGCCGCCGACGAGTAGCCCGACCACGTAGCCGCACACACAGAAGAACCCACGAGGCGGAGGCGGCGATCCGGGCCGTCTCGATCACTCCGGCTCCTGCTGGGCGATGTTGATCGCCGCGTTCACGTCGGCGTGCACCTCGTACCCGCAGGCCAGACACTCGAAGTCGACGCCGTCGCGGAACGCGGGATCGCTGGCGCCACACTGCCGACACGTGACGCTCGTGCCCGCCGGCTCCACCGCCTCGACGGGGAGGCCGGCCTCGGTCGCCTTGTACGCCAACTGCCGCGTGAGCATCCTGTGTGGTAGTGAGAGGAGCATTCTCAGACATTTCAATAACGTCACAGATTTTATAATGACACCGGGTACAGTGGTACCTGCCTATCGGCATAATAATGCGACTGTTCATCTACGCGGACGCTGGCTCGAAGCCTCCCTTCCACCTCCCGTGGAACTACCACCTCAGCTTCCAGGCGTTCGTCTACGACGCACTCGACCGCCACCGACCGGAACTGGCTGACGAGTACCACGAGCGTGACACGGCGCCACCATTCTCGTTCAGCGAGTTCATCCAGACCGCCTCGGTCACGACCAGTGACTCGGGGATCGCGTGTCGGTCTGGGTTCTGGGTGTTCAACGCCGAGGACACCGCGCTGATCGACGCGGTCGCGAACCACGCCCGTGGGGATGAGCTCACACTCGGGCACACGACCGTGCCTGTCGACGGGGTCGAGGTCGAACAGATCGAGTCCGTCACGCAGGCTCGGTACCGGACGCTGTCACCGATCTTCTCGACGATCCACCGCGACGGGGATCGCGTCCCGCTTCACCCAGACGATCCGATGTGGGGCCACCGACTCCACGAGAGCGTCCGCGATCGGATGACCAGTCGCGAGTACGACACGAGTGCGTTCCAGTTCGATCTGGAGGCGACCCATGGCTGGGAGGAGGACGGGATGCGCGTGAACAGCGACCACATCCGGTCATGTACCCACACGGAGTTCACGCTCCGAACGGACGAACTCACCAGCCGATTCGTCCAACGCCAGGGGATCGCTGAAGGGTCAGGCCTCGGACTGAGCACTGTCATCCCAGTCGACCACCTGCCGGAGGCCGCTCG